>CALWOR010000174.1 GCA_944383205.1 uncultured Oscillospiraceae bacterium
GCGAGTGACTTTTCCCACGGCGGAAAAGTCACCAAAAGGCCGTTCAAGGGGGAGATGTTTCGACTCATCTCCCCCTTAAAGATCCCCCTCTTCAGCGACAAAAAAGAGGGTTGTGACCCCCTTTTTTGATTTTCCCCCAAGGGGGGAAAAGAACTGGGACATTTTCTCCTGGCGGAAATTGAGCGTCGTCGGTGTTCCACACTTGAAGGCCTTTTCTTCTCTGGAAACTGCTCCGGTGACCTTATCCCGCCTCCGGGGTGCATTCTTCTTCCGCCGGCGCGTCAAGTTAGGACGCCGCTCAGACCTGCGCCGCTGCCGCTGAACTGGCGGTAGTGGACGGTTACCGCGCGGAACCAATGCGCGCCGGGGCGGTTATATGCCCAACCCTGCCGGGGCACAGGCCAGGCGCGTTTACAAGCGAGTAGGACGCAAAATTGCTAAATTTAGGGCAGCTGCGGCAGCACAAAAGTTTAGAGCCAAGTCAAATTTTGCCCGCGCTGGTTTCGATTGCCAGGTCCTCTCCCGTGCACTCCCGTAAACGGGGTGTGAGACGGCACAAAAAGGAAAAATCACTTTTCAATCTGCACCCGCCTCAGGGGGTACATCCAATAGGGGGACCGCAGTCCCCCTGATTGGTCGCTGTGGGGTGGGGGTTCTCAGGGGGAGGGGGGAGTCGAAACACCCCTCCCTCTGAGTGGCGTTTTGCCTCCTTTGCCGCCACGGGCAAAGGAGGTCGCCCCGCAGGGCGAAACCCCTCCCCTAAGAAAACAAATCAATTTTTCCGGTCTGTCCGCTCCAACAAATAATCCACGCTGACATGGTAAAAATCCGCCAGGGCACAGAGCACATGGGGCGGAATCATCCTCTGTCCACTTTCATAATAGGCATAGGTTCTCTGGGGGACATTGATGGCCTGTCCCACTTGACTTTGTGTCAAATCATGGTCTTCCCGCAAATTACGAATCCTTTGGTATTGCTTCATTATGATCACCAAAGTCAGTATAGTTAAGAACAAATCGTTCTATTGACATTTTGAACATATTGTTCTAAACTGGGCGACAAGAGGTGATACCATGCCCGACTACAAAGAGATGTACCTGACCTTATTCCGGGCCACGGAACAGGCAGTAAGTACCCTGGTGGCCGCCCAGCGGGCCTGTGAGGAGCTGTATATCAGCCAGCCGGACGGGGAGGTGAAGCTGTTGCCCCCAAAAGAAAAACAGCCGCCCGGGGCGGTTGAAACAGAGGAGGAGCAGGTTGAGGGGGAAACGGCCAGCGTCCCCTGACAGATGAAAAGCGCGGAGAAACAGATCTCCGCGCTTTTTATTACAGATTGCCGTCCAGCACCTGCTCAAAGGCGCCGCCGGGCATGACGCCCACCTTGCGGTCGATCTCCTTGCCGTCCTTGAAGAAGATGACGGTGGGGATGGACATGACCCCGTAGCGGATGGCCAGCTCCTGCTCCTCATCCACATTCACCTTGCCCACGATGGCCTTGCCCTCGTACTTGCCCGCCAGGTCGTCGATGACGGGGGAGAGCATCTTGCAGGGGCCGCACCAGCTGGCCCAGAAGTCCACCATCATGAGCTTGCCCTCGTCCAGAGCCTTGTCAAAGCCTTCCTTGCTGAAATGTACCAACATGAAAATCAATTCCTTTCTGTTCGTTCTGAGATAAAATGATAGATATTTTGCTTTTTTGACTGTCCGCCCCGCGGGGCGGAAATACGGGGAGCTGGGATTATTGTTCCTGCTTTCGGTCCAGATATTCACAGGCGGACAGGGCGGCCACATGGCCCTCCCCCACGGCCTTGGACACCTGAAGGGGAAGCCCGGTGCAGTCCCCGGCGGCAAAGACCCCCTCCACATTGGTGGCCATGGACCGGTCCACTTTGATATAGCCCTCCTGGGTCTCCAGAGTGGGCAGCAGGTCGGTGGGGGCCACCGTCTGCCGGAGGATGAACACCCCGTCGCAGGGGAGAAGGGCCCCGTCGGCCTCCAGGCCGGTGACGGTCTGCTCTCCCTTGATGGAGAGCTTGCCCGCCTTCACAAAGGGAATGGCGCTGTCCAGGCCCTTGGGGGGCTGGGGGGAGACATAAGTGACCTGACAGCCCAGACTGTGGAGGTAGTTGGCCTCCTGGGGGGCGTCGGGGGAGCGGCCCACCACGATGACGCTTCTGTTCCGGTAGAGCATCCCGTCGCAGGTGGCGCAGTAGCTCACCCCCCGGCCCAGATACTCCTCCTCGCCGGGGTACTTGGCCTGCCGGACCACCCCGGGGGCCAGGATGAGGGCCCTGCCCTGGTACACCTGGCTGCCCACGGTGACCATGAAGCCCTCCCAGGCCATGAGAGAGATGGCCTTGCCCATCACGAACTCCGCGCCCATGCCCACGGCGTGCTGATAAAAGGTCTCCAGCATCCCGGAGCCGGTGAGGCCGGGAAGCCCCAGGTAATTGTCCACCCGCTCGGCCCTGGCCAGAGGACTGTCCTGCCAGCGGTTGCCGATGACCAGCACGCTCTTGTCCCGGCCCCGGGCGGCCACCGCCGCCGCCAGTCCCGCCGGGCCGGAGCCCAGTATGATGATGTCATAGGTCATGTCCCTTCGCCGCCTTTCCAAATTCGATGAAAGGATTATACCCCTTTTGCCCCCGGGTGACAAGGGATCGGGGCTTTCTCTCTGTGCCCATACCATACCACAGCGGGCCGCTTTCTTCCGTAACTTTGTCACACACAGGGGCTCGAACCCGAAATTCCGGGAGAAGGGGTGGAAAGCCTTGCATTTTACCGGTGGGTTGGTGTAAAATATATCAGTTATTACCATCCGGCCGTCGGGGCCGCATACCTCAAAGAGAGGATAGGAGGAACAAGCAATGTCGGAAGAGATCAAGACTGCTGTGGAAAACGAGGCTCCTGAGAGCCAGAACTTTATCCACCAGTTTATCCAGGAGGACATCGCCCCAGGCGGCCGCTTCGCCGGGATGCAGGTGCACACCCGTTTCCCGCCCGAGCCCAACGGCTATCTCCATATCGGCCACTGCAAGGCCCTGATCATCGACTTCGGCTCCGCTGAGAAGTTCGGCGGTATCTGCAACCTGCGTATGGACGACACCAACCCCGCTAAGGAGGACACCGAGTTCGTGGACGCCATCAAGGAGGACATCCACTGGCTGGGCTTTGACTGGGGGGACCGGTTCTTCTACGGCAGCGACTACTTTGAAAAGACCTATGAGCTGGCGGTGGGCCTGATCAAAAAGGGCCTGGCCTATGTGTGCGAGCTCACCCCCGATCAGTTCCGGGAGTACCGGGGGGATGTGAACACC
>CALWOR010000175.1 GCA_944383205.1 uncultured Oscillospiraceae bacterium
CCACCGCCGGACTGATCCTGCTGGGCGGGTGGGCTTTTTTTGACAGGTTAGGGGGATGGAAAAGGAAAAAGGACACGACGATACCTCCTGGACACCGCCGTATCCTTAAAAAAGGGCGACTTTAACACATGTGGAGTTCCGCATGTCCTAATTTTGATTTCCCTCCTCTAAAAACAATTTCAAAAAACTGATTAAGGGCAAAAAGATGTCCGTAAGGCATTACCAGTTCAGCGTATCCCAGCTGAAGGAGTAAAGTGTCGTATAGCTGCCGGTCTCATCCCCCAGAAACTCCCGCACCACATACTCCGCCTGATCCGCCCAGCATTTCTGGTAGGGCTCAATCACATAGAGGTAAGGGTAGCTATTGTACTGGATGTACTGGTTACCGGAGAATTCCGGCAGCATCTTTGCATCACACAGCGTCCAGAAAAGCAGCGCATCCCGGGAACAGAAGAACACATTATCCCGCACCGCGCAGCCCTCCTGGGGATTGCTTCCTCCGTCCACGGCGAACGCGCAGGCTTCATTGAAAGAGTTTTCTGCGCCCAGACCGGAAAAGAGAACCATGTTATTTTCGAAGGTGCAATTTCTAAGCATAAAGGATTCATCGGCATCTTCGGCCCGATTCATATAACCCAGGCTGGAGCCCACGTGGTAGAGAAGATTTCCAATGTAGTGGATGTCCTCCGGGGCCGGGCTGTCGCTATTGAGCATTTCAATACCCAACCCGCATTCCGTGATGTTATGGATATAGTTGTTTTGAACGGTCACATGACTGCTGGCACCGTTGATGGCGTCTCCAAAGCGTGTCACACCGCTGGGATTGCCCACCAGATTCTCAAAACTGTAAGAATAGATACAGCCGCCGATCCACGCCACTTCGCAGTTTTGTACCTTGCAGTTATCCGCGTTATGTGTGTATGTAATGGTGCTTTGAGACAGACCGATGTAGAGGTTGTCCAGCACAGTTCCCTCCGCCAGAACCTCGAGGGCAGGCATGGGAGTCACAAATTCAATGCTGTCGTAGATCTCGCCGGGATTTCCCGCGTCGCAGCGGAAGTAGAGTGGACCCTGGGTCCGGTATGCCAGGCAGCCATCGTCCGTATATTCTGCGTAGGCGCCCATGAGGTAGATGGGCAGGGTGTCGGGCAGCTCGCTGTCTGCCTGGGAGAAGAAAGTGAGGTCCCGGTTTAGCTGCTCCGTCACCACAAAGGGGCCAGCGGAGAGAATGGTGTCGCTGGAGATGTCCTCGCCAATGGTTTGGTCATCCGGACCAACATAGTCCAAATACTGTGTTCCATCCCAGAAGCCCAGAATTTTGTCTGCCGATTGTTTCTCGTCCAGCACAATCATCCCGCAGTCAGGCAGGTCCCGGTAGAACACCCAGATGTTGTCCGTTCCCTCCAGCAGCGACCACTTGTTCGGGTCCGCCCCATTTTCGGGAGAACCGATAAGCCGGGGCTTGTCCCCTTCGCCGTAGGCAGAGTAGGTCACATACGGCTGGGGAAGCAGCATTTCGTTCCGCCAGGTGTCTCCCCGCCGGAAAAAGACCGCATCCCCGTTTTGAAGCTGTGCACGGTTCAGCCGATCAATGGTAGCCCAGGCGGTTTCCGGGCTGGTTCCATCGGCGGTGTCATCGCCGTCGTTGGAGAGATAATAGGCGGTACCCGTATACTCAATCTGTGTTTCACTGTTTAAAATAGCTTGGCGCTGCTCCTCAGCTTGCTCCAAAATTTCCTTTGCCACAGCGGCAGATGCCTCATCCTCAGGAAACAGAGCGGCAATTTCGGCATTGCTTTCATACAGCCGCAGGACAGCCACGGCAGCTTCCCGGTATGTCATATAGTCCGAGAGCCGGGCATATGTTCCACCCTCCACATCAATGTCCAAAAGGGGAGTACCGGTAACGCGGGAGAGTCGGCTGACCGCGAAATTGATCCCTCCATGAAAATGGGAATAGACCTCGCTGTCGTAGACCCAGGCTTCTGTCATGGCCTCACTGGGCTCGGAGAAGGTCTCCTCGCTCCAGCCGTTGGTTTTCTCCCAGTCCAAGGACCAGAAAACTGACCAGTCTACGGACTGATTGTCCAGAGTGGGATATCCGCCGTCGGGCAGTGTGGCAATATCCATGGCCTCCGCTGCGTACAAAAGCTGGATCGCCCCGTGGAAGCGGAACACACCGGCATCATCGCCCTCTTTGGCGTAGGAGGTATTTTGCCATGTCTCCATGGCCTCCGGTTGATAAAGCTCTACCAGCTGGGTCAGCATGGCGTCAAATTCTCCCTGTGTGACATCCTGCTCTGGATCATCCGTCCCATCGGCCAGGCCATACCAGACCGCACGCTCATATTCGTCCGTTGGCATGGGGGCGTTTGAAGGCTCCTTGGCAGAACTGGCGATATCACCTTCCACACCCCGTCCGCAGCTGGCAAGGCAAATACACATTGCCAAAGCCAGTATAAGTGCAATGCGCCTCTTTTTCATCGTGCATCCCTCCATTGTTCAGAATATTGCGTTGGGACATTGGAAACCGGTGGAAATTCCGCTTTCGTCCATGCCACAGCCAGACCCAATCAGCCCTCGATCACTACAGCTCTATTATCACCCAGAATCGCAATGCCCTCTGTCAGCGTAAAGGCGGCGTCGCTGTCTGCCAGGTAAAGACCGGTGCCGCCAGGGCTCTGCACATAGGTGTTGTCTGTAAAAATACGGCTGTATTCTTCTGAGTACCGGTCCACCAGGATCAGCGCTCCCGATGCAAAGGCAAAGGCGTTGTTCCGCACCTGAACGGTGCCGTCATGAGCGCAAGGCCCACCCTGGAGGACAACCGCGTCACAGAAGGCCTCCTCCCAGGCGCTGTTGAACCAGTTGTCCTGACCGGAGTACAGCACCAGATTGTCCTCCACCACAATATTTCGGAAGATATGGCCGTCCACCACCTCCTCATCCCAGTTGCACAGGAGAATGGCCTGGGTACAGTATTCTATAAGATTGCCGGAGATGGTATCGTCCGTCATGGCGGGACAGTCTGCAAACAGCTCCAGGGCGATGCCCTCCTGGAAGGTGTGGTGGACATAGTTGTTCCGAACGGTGATCCCACTGCCGTTGAAGGCCATGCCTCCCCCGTTGCAGCCCATGGAGCCGCAGTTGTAAGAGATGTGGTCATCAGATCCGGCGTCGGGCACATATCCGGTGACATTCCCGCCCATAATGCTCATGTGCTATAAAGTAGCACACAAGAATTTGACAGACAGCAGCCCAACTATTTCTAAACTCTTGCTTTT
>CALWOR010000176.1 GCA_944383205.1 uncultured Oscillospiraceae bacterium
GCCCTGTCCGAGGCCGCCTACACCTTCAAGGAACAGGTGGAGGCCCTGTCCAACGGCTCCATTACCGTGGACCTCTACCCCGCCGCTCAGTTGGGCGACGCCACCTCCATGCTGACCCAGGTGGAAGCCGGTACTCTGGAATCCTGCATGAGCGTGTCCAACGGCCAGTTTGCCACCTCCTACTATCCCGATCTGGGTTTCCTGGACATTCCCTTTATGTTTGAGTCCAGCCAGGAGGCTTACGACCTGCTGAATCCCGAGGGGGAGTTCTTCCAGGACCTCCAGGGCGACATTGCTGAAAAGACCGGCATCCGCCCTCTGGTGTTCTTCAACGAGGGCCTGCGCCATATCACCAACAGCAAGCGTGAAATTACGGCTCCCGAGGATCTTCAGGGTCTGAAGATCCGCACCATGAATGTCACCGCCCACATGAAGATGTTTGAGGCTCTGGGCGCTCTGCCCACCAATGTCTCCTGGAACGAGCTGTATACCGCTTTGGAGACCGGTGTGGCCGACGGTCAGGAGAACCCCATCGCCAACGCCGTGTACATCAGCGCCTGGGAGGTTCAGAAGTACATGACTCTGGACGGCCATGTGTGTCTGTGCGGCCTGTTCTGTATGAACGAGGACTTCTATCAGAGTCTCTCCGACGCCCAAAAGGCAGCGGTGGATCAGGCCGCTCTCAAGGCTCTGGAGGCCGAGTATGACATGTACCAGGCCAACGAAGCCGCCAATCTGGAGCTGCTCAAGGAGCACGGTCTTCAGATCACCGAACTGACCTCTGAGCAGATCGACGCCTTCCGTCAGGCCTGCCAGCCCCAGGTACTGGAGTATCTGCGCAGCACTATGGACACCCCCGAGCTGCTGGATGAGGCCATGGAACTGGTGGAAACTGCCCGGGCCGCCGGCTGATCACCGCTTAATTGCGCCGGTATAGAAAAAGGGACCTTCCGGCCGGGGCCCATCCCAGCCCCGGCCGGGGTGTAAAATGGTGTATATGATGAAAAAATATGTTACATTCTGTAAAACTCTGAACAAGGTCATGATCGCGCTGGGCATTTTGTGCCTGCTCTTCGCGGTGATTCTAACCTTTATTCAGGTTGTGACCCGAAATACCATTCAGACCTCCTTTACCTGGGCCGAGGAGCTGACCCGGTATGTGGTCATCTACGCAGTTTATTTTGCCTCCGGCTCAGTAATCTATCTGGACATGAACGCCAGGGTGGATATCTTTTACAATATGTTCTCCCCAAAGATCCAGTGCATCTTAACTTGTATTTTCTATCTTCTGACCGCCGCCTTTCTGGTGATCATGGGATATTACGGATATGTCTATGTGGCACGGAACATGACGATCTGGTGCGCTTCGGTACACATCCCCTGGGCAGTGCCCTTCGCGTCGCTGCTCCTGGGGGCACTCAATATGCTGCTTCAGATTCCCGCCAAGATTTATGAGACAATCCAGAAGTTTTTCCTATCTCAACAGGGAGGTGAGCCCACATGAATCCATTGGTTGTCGCGCTCCTCGTCTTTGCGTTTTTGCTGTTTCTCGGCATGCCCATCGTATTCGTCATGACTGTATCCAGCGTCTCCTACTGCCTGGTGTCGGGGAAAATCATGTTTCTCATGGTGGTGGTGGAAAAGATGTTCCGCGGTATGGACAGCTTTGTCCTGCTGGCCATCCCCATGTTTGTCATGTGCGGTGAGGTGATGAACCGCGGCGGCATCACCACAGCCATTGTCAAGTTTGCCGACCTGCTGGTAGGACGGGTGAGAGGCGGTCTGGCCTATGTGAATGTGCTGGACAGCACCTTCTTTGCCGGGATTACCGGTTCCGCCCTGTCCGACATTGCCTCTCTCGGCTCTATCATGATTCCCTCCATGGAGAAGCAGGGGTACGACAAGGACTTCTCCTGTGCGGTCACCGCCGCCACCTCCATTCAGGGACCTCTGATCCCGCCCAGCATCCCCGCCGTTCTGGTGGCTTCCGCCACCGGTTTGTCCACGGGCGCTCTGTTCTGGGGCGGCGCGGTTCCGGGACTGATGATTGGCGCCGGCTGCGCAATCGTGATTTTTATACAGGGCCTCTACCGGCACTTCCCCAAGCGCACGGAGCGTATTCCCTTCCGGGAAGCGGTCCGGGTGATCTTAAGCTCTGTCCTGCCCCTGATGACCATTGTCATCATCATGGCCGGTATCAGCAGCGGCCTGTTTACTCCCACTGAGGCGGCCGCTGTGGCCCTGGCCTATGCCCTGATCATCACCACTTTTATTTACCACCCCATCCCCCTGAGAGAGGGCATTGATATCTGCAGAAATGTCCTGCTCCAAACGGCGGGGATTTATATGATCATTGCCGGCGCCACCACCTTCTCCTATGTGCTGGCCATTGAGAATATCCCCTCCAAACTGTCGGCCTTCATCAACAGCTTCGCCCACTCCCAGGCCATGGTTTTGCTGGTAATCAACCTGATTCTGCTGGTGTGGGGTATGTTCATGGATACCGCCCCCTCCATCATGGTGCTGGTCCCCATTCTCTATCCAGTGGCCACCGGAGCGAATATTGACCCCATCCACTTCGGAGTGCTGGTCGTAACCAACCTGATGGTCGGCCTGCTGACCCCTCCTTTCGGTATGGCACTGTACACGGTACAGTCGGTAGGCAAGTGTCAGATGGTCAATCTGATCAAAGCGGTATTCCCGTTTATTATCATGAACCTGGTGGTTCTGATCCTGATTTCCGCGTTCCCACAGCTGGTACTGACGATTCCCAAGGCTCTCGGTCTGTGCTGAACCTGGTTTCCCGCCGCAAACGCGGCTCACCGCAGAATATCTGTATCAGCTATAATCCGCCGTTTCCAAGGAGGCTAATATGGAATTCCAGCTGTCTCAAAATGCCTGGCAGGGAAATAAGCCCGTCAGGATCACCCTCCCCGACCACTGGGAAACCCGTTATTTCCCTCTGCCCGGAGACTCCCGACCGGCCCTCACCGCCGCTCAGATCCGGGAGCGGCTGGAGCACCCGGTGGGTGCCCCTCCTCTCTCCCGGCTGGCCCGGGATAAAGAGCGGGTGTGCATCGTTTTTGACGACATCACCCGGGGGACTCCCACCCGGCCCATGGCGCAGGCAGTGCTGGAGATTCTTCTGGAAAACGGCGTAAAAAAAGAAAACATTGAGTTTTTATGCGCCCTGGGCACCCACGGCGCCCACAGCCGTCGGGACCATGTGGAAAAACTGGGGGAGAATATTGTGGGGAGCTACCCCGTTTATAATCACAAC
>CALWOR010000177.1 GCA_944383205.1 uncultured Oscillospiraceae bacterium
TCTGAGGACAGAAAGAAGCCAGGCCCGCCGCAGTACTGCGGCGGGCCTGGCTTGTATATGACGGTCACTCCCACTCGATTGTGGCAGGCGGTTTACTCGTGATGTCGTAGCAGATGCGGTTGATGCCCTGCACCTCGTTGACGATACGCACAGAGATCTTGTCCAGCACCTCGTAGGGGATGCGGGCCCAGTCGGCGGTCATAAAGTCGCTGGTGGTCACCGCACGGAGGGCCAGGGTGTAGTCGTAGGTACGGCCATCGCCCATCACGCCCACGGAGCGGGTGTTGGTGAGGACGGCGAAGTACTGATTGAGGTTCTTGTCCTCCCCCGCCTTGGCGATCTCATCCCGGAAGATGAAGTCGGCCTGACGGAGGAT
This sequence comes from uncultured Oscillospiraceae bacterium, assembly GCA_944383205.1. Taxonomy (GTDB): domain Bacteria; phylum Bacillota; class Clostridia; order Oscillospirales; family Oscillospiraceae; genus Lawsonibacter. The sequence continues at coordinate 377 of CALWOR010000177.1, forward strand.
GTCTGCCTTCTCCTTGGTGATGTCCCCGATGATGCGGATGGCAAGGCCGGGACCGGGGAAGGGCTGGCGGGAGACCAGGTACTCGGGCAGACCAAGCTCCCGGCCCAGCTGCCGGACCTCGTCCTTGAACAGAAGGCGCAGGGGCTCGATGATCTCCTGGAAATCCACATAGTCGGGAAGACCCCCCACATTGTGGTGGCTCTTGATGACGGCGGCGTTGCCGGCGCCCGACTCGATCACATCGGGGTAGATGGTGCCCTGGGCCAGGAAGTCCACCTTGCCCACCTTCTTGGCCTCCTCCTCAAAGACCCGGATAAACTCCTCACCGATAATCTTGCGCTTGTGCTCCGGCTCGGAGACCCCGGCCAGCTTCACCAGGAAGCGGTGCTCGGCGTCCACCCGGACAAAGTTGATGTCCCACTTGGAGAAGGCGGCCTCCACCTCGTCCCCTTCGTTGAGACGCATGAGGCCGTGGTCCACAAAGACGCAGGTGAGCTGACTGCCCACCGCCTCGGCCAGCAGGGCGGCCACTACGGAGGAGTCCACGCCGCCGCTGAGGGCCAGCAGCACCTTGCCACTGCCAACCTTCTCCCGCACCTGCTGGATGGCGGTGTGCTTGTAGTCCTCCATGGTCCAGTCGCCCTTGGCCCCGCACACCTCATAGAGGAAGTTGCGGATCATGGCGATGCCGTTCTCCGTGTGGTTGACCTCCGGGTGGAACTGCACCCCGTAGAAGCCCCGCTCCTCGTCGGCGATGGCCACATTGGGGCAGGCGTCGGAGTGGGCGGTGAGGACAAAGCCATCGGGCACCTTGGCCATATAGTCCCCGTGGCTCATCCAGGAGATGCCCTCCTGGGGCAGTCCCTTGAAGATCTTGCAGGTGGTGTCATAGTAGGTCTGGGTCTTGCCGTACTCCCGGGCGGAGTCGTCCTGGGCCTCGGTGACCTGGCCACCCAGGGTGTGGGCCATGAGCTGGCAGCCGTAGCAGATGCCCAGAATGGGCACCCCCCAGGTGAAGATCTCCGGGTCCACATGAGGGGAGGACTCCAGATAGACAGAGTTGGGGCCGCCGGTGAAGATGATGCCGATGGGGTCCATGGCCTTCAGCTGGGCCAGAGGGGTGGTATAGGGTTTCACTTCGCAGTACACATTGCACTCACGGACCCGGCGGGCGATGAGCTGGTTATACTGCCCGCCGAAATCCAGGACAATGACGGTCTGATGGGACATGAAGGTTCCTCCCTTATGGGTGTAGATTTAACATAGGTTTAACCTCAGTTCCCTTGTTTTCGACCTGGAAATCAGGTATGCTGATACCAGGAAACAGGAGAGGAGGGATAGAATGCTGCAGGATTTGGAAGACCTGCTCTATGAGCGGGACGGCGCCGGTGTGAGCCAGCGGTAAAAAGAGAAATATTTGGACAGGAAGCCACACCTTCGGGTGTGGATTTTTGCATGATAGAGGAGATCAGCTGTTTGGAATCACATAGCGGCCGGTCTCCACATCAAACCGGGCATAAGACTGGTGATAGGGGTGGTGCATCAGGGGATCGTCGGCACTGGGACTTCTCTGCCGGTAGTCAAAGGCGATACGGTACGCTCCATCTGGAAGATCTCCGTAGGGTGTGAGATCATAGGGTCCGGAGACGCTGTCTCCCGGCTGCAGCTCCAACCCTACGCCGGCAGTGGAGTATGCCTCCGAAGGCATCACATACCATTGATCATCCAGCAGGACCTGGAGACCGCCGGTGAAATAAAAATTTCGGTCTCCACCCACCGCCGCTCCAGACTCCAGCCGGGCATCGCTGTGGTTGGAGAAGGTCAGAGCCATGTCGGTGCCGCTGATAGTCAGGGACAGCTCCGCGCCCGGGCAGCTCTCCACAGTCTCCGCCGGAGTGAGCTTGGCCGGGTCCAGCACCATAGTTCGAGAGGTGTACCAGTAAAAAATTCCTGCGCATACAGCCAGCAACGCAATGGTCAGCGCCGGTGCGCTCCATTTTTTCAGCGGGTTCATCTTTCATGCCTCCTTTGGATGTTCCAATAACTCCTTCGGATTCATCAATAAAGACGCAAAAAACCTGCTGCGGTTGCATGCTGTGGGTTACCACACCCGGGCACGGCCCCAAGAGGGACCGTGCCCGGTGTACATTAGATCTTGGTGATGTCGATGGGGGTAAGGTCCTCGCTGCGGCTCTGCTGACGAACGGTGAGCAGGGCCCGGGCGGTGTCCACCGCAGTGACGCAGCCCACGCCGTGCTCCACAGCGGAACGGCGGATGTGGAAGCCGTCGGAGTCGTGCTTCCGGCCCCGGGTGGGGGTGTTGATAATGAGGTCCACGGTGCCGGAGGCGATCATGTCCAGAATGTTGGGGTGGGACTGGGAGACACGGTTCACCCGCTTGCACTCGATGCCGGCGTCGTTGAGGAACTGGCAGGTGCCGGAGGTGGCGTAGAGCTCCACGCCCATCTCCTCAAAGCCCCGGGCGATGGAGAGAATCTCATGTTTGTCCTCGTCCTTCACGGTGATGATCACCCGGCCTCCCCGCTTGGGAGCCCGCATGCCGGAGCCCTTGAAGGCCTTCAGCAGGGCCTGGGGATAGGTCTCGGCCAGACCCAGCACCTCGCCGGTGGACTTCATCTCGGGGCCAAGGCCCGTGTCCACATCGGTGAGCTTTTCAAAGGAGAACACGGGAGCCTTCACGGCGAAGTAGCTGGCCTCCTTGTAGAGACCGGTGCCATAGCCCAGATCCTTCAGCTTCTGGCCCAGCATGACCTTGGTAGCCAGGTCGATGATGGGCACTCCGGTGACCTTGGAGATATAGGGGATGGTGCGGGAGGAGCGGGGGTTGACCTC
>CALWOR010000178.1 GCA_944383205.1 uncultured Oscillospiraceae bacterium
CACTGCAGGGCGCCGGCGGCCTTTTTTTTTTTTTTTTCCACGGGGATGAGCAGGTGGGGAATGCCGTTATAAATGCCCAGCTCCACCATCTTGGGGTCCACCATGATAAGGCGCACCTCCTCGGGGGTGGCCTTGTACAGCAGGGAGATGATCAGGGAGTTGGTGCACACCGACTTACCCGAGCCGGTGGTACCGGCGATGAGCAGGTGGGGCAGCTTGCCGATGTCCCCCACGATGGCCTGTCCGCTGATGTCCTTGCCCACGGCGAAGGAGATCTTGGACTTGCTGCCGGTAAAGGCGTTGGAGCCGATGACGGCGTGAATGGACACCGGCGAGACCACTTTGTTGGGCACCTCGATGCCCACCACGGAGATTTTATCGGGGATGGGGGCGATGCGCACACCGGTGGCCCCCAGGGCCAGGGCGATGTCGTCGGCCAGGTTGGTGAGCTTATTGAGGCGCACCCCCTGGTCCAGCTCCAGCTCATACCGGGTGACCGAGGGCCCCCGGACCACATTGACGATGTTGGCGTCGATGCCGAAGGAGCGGATGGTGTCGGCAAGGCGCTGGCGGTTGGAGTTGAGCTCCCCCAGGGCCTCTCCCCCGATCTCTCCGCTCCCCTCCTTCAGCAGGGACAGGGGCGGGTACTGGTAGGGGGCCGTCCCCTGATCCAAGGTCTGGCGGATATCCTGAGCCACCTGGGCCGCCTGGGCCTGGGCCTCCTCGTGGGTGACCTTGGCCATCTCAGGGGCGGGCTGGACCGGCTGGGGCAGGGGCTCCTCCTTGGGCTGGGGGGCAGTCTCCGGGACGCTGCGCACCGGCTCTCCGGGGGGCGCCGCCGTCACCGGGGGCACCACGGGGATGGGCTGGGGCGGCTCAGGCTGGACTGTGGGCTCCGGCTCCTCCCCCTTCGGCTCCTCGGGGGGCTGCTCCTGCTTGCGCTTTGGCTGGAGGAGCAGGTCGGGGGCAGGCACCCGGGGGGTGCGGTCGAAGAAGCTCTTCTTTTTCCCCTCGGCCTTCTCAGGCTCTTTTCCCACCAGAGGCCCGTCCTCCACGGGGATATCAATGGGAGCCCGGGCGACCGTCTTGGGGGCGGGAGCGGCCTGCGCCGCCGCCTCCCGGCGTCCTCTTCGGGGTTCGGGCTCGGGCTCATAGTCGTACTCCGGCCGGTCGGTGAACCACCGGACCACATCCCCCACCGTGCGGTGGAATGCGGCAAGGCCCACCACGATCCCCACCAGGGCAAAGAGAATGGTGGAGCCTATGGGGGTGAACAGGACCACAAAGCCCTGGGCGATGACGCCCCCCAGGCCGCCCCCGGACTTCAGCTCCATGCCCGTGGACACCAGGGTGCCCCACAGCTTCATATCCCAGGGCAGGGGGTCCACCAGCAGGCCGTGGAGCAGGCAGGAGAAGATGAGGGGCAGCACCAGGGCGCAGACAAGGCGCAGACGCACCGGCCGCCCCCGGTGAAAGACCAGGATATAGGCCCCCAGGAGCAGCGCCGGGGGGGTGAGCCAGAAGCCATAGCCCAGCAGACCCTTCACCAGGCCGCAGAACCAGTGGATAAAGAGCCCCTCGGTATTGAAATAGCCGAAGGCGGTGAAGATGGCCAGCAGAAAGCAGACCACTCCCCCCAGCTCCCGGCGGAAGGGGCGGCTCTTGGGGGCGGGCTGGCTCTTCCGGGCGCCGCCTTTGGACCTGGAGGAGGCGGCAGTCCGTTTCCCTCCCGTGGAGGCCCCGGTCCGTCCGCCCCCGGTTTTCTTTTGTGAGGACGCCATAAGCTTTCGTTCCTTTCAGGGAAAATGGGTCAGGCCGCAGGGACCAGCGTCCAGCCCATGAGAGTGAGAATGAGGAAAATAAGGCCGGCGGCCCAGCAGTAATAGGCGAAGGCGCCGAACTTCCCCTTGGAGGCCAGCAGGTTCACAAGGCCGATGGCAAAGTAGCCCACCACCCCGGCGATGACCATACCCAGCAGGTACTTGGGCAGGGCCCCCTCGGGAAGGGGCTCTGCGGCCTGGACGGTCTTGATGACCTTCAGCAGGGTAGCGCCCAGCACGGCGGGCAGGGACATGAGGAAGGAGTAGCGCACGGCAAACTTCCGCTCAAAGCCCCGGGCCATGCCGGCGGAGATGGTGCAGCCCGACCGGGACAGGCCGGGGATGGTGGCAAAGCCCTGGGCCACGCCCACCAGCAGCACATCCACCAATGTGGCGTTCCGGGCGGTTTTCCTCCCCTGGCTCATCCGGTCGGAGAAAAAGAGTATACAGCCGGTGACCAGCAGGGCGCAGCAGACAAAGATGGGGTTGGAGCCGAAGGCCTCCACCTTGCTCTCAAAGGGGAGCACCAAAAACAGAGGCAGCGTGCCCACGATGATGAGCAGCACCAGCCGCCGGGCCTCGGGCGGGTTCCCGTGGGAGGGGCTGCGGGAAAAGAGGGCGGCCACCCCCCGGAAGAACTCCACGATCATCTCCAGAACATCCTGGAAGTAGTAGATGCACACCGCTATCAGGGTGGCGAAGTGGAGCAGGATGTTGAAGAGATTGTCCGGCTCCTCCATACCAAAAAAGTGCTGGAACAGGGTCAGGTGCCCGGAGCTGGAAATGGGCAGAAACTCAGCCACACCCTGGACAAAGCCCAGCACGGCAGACATTAAGTAGGTCAAAACAGTGATCCCCCTTGAAGTGTTGTTCGCCTCAATGGACGCTATTACTATATTACCACAAAGGGGAAAACAATTCCAGTATTTTGTGAATGGATTATGTTAACTAGATAGGCTCCGCAGGGGGCCCCAGCGCGGTCCCCCTTGCGGGGACCGCACCTTCCCTTGGGGCCCACGGTGCGGGTTTTCTTGCGTGGGCGGCTGGCGCCGCACCCCGCCGGGGCGCAGTCCAGGTGCGTTTACAAACAAATAGAACGCCAGACCATCAAAATTTAGAGCGCACAGCGGCAGCGGGCGGCGGCGCACGATCAAGTCATATTTTCACCCGCACCGGATTGGACCGCCGAACCCGGTTTCGTGCACTCCCGTAAATGGGGGTCCGGGGGGCAGATGGCTGAGAGCGCGGGTCGTTTCCCCCGTGAGAAACGAGAGCGCTCGTCGACATCAACCCCCGGCGATTCTTTGGTGACTTTCTGATCGTTCAGAAAGTCACTCGCCGCCG
>CALWOR010000179.1 GCA_944383205.1 uncultured Oscillospiraceae bacterium
GGCACGCGTCGGTGGAGCAGATGAAGTTGATCCACTCCTCAGCCTCTTCCTTGTGCTCGGCATCCTTCAGTACGCACATGGCGTCCACGAACCAGTTGCTGCCCTCCTCGGGCACCACATAGCGGAGGTCGCTGTTGTTGGAGTACATGGACAGGAAGTCGCCGGCGTAGTAGACGCAGATGGCGGTCTCACCGGCCTCCATCTTGTCGTAGAGTTGGTCCATGAAGAAGCCCTGGTAGACGCCGTTGGCCTTGGCCTCAGCCAGCAGGTCGTAGGCCTCCTGAATCTCCGCAGCGTCGGAGGTGTTGACGGAGTAGCCCAGGCACATGAGGGCCGCGCCGATGGCGTCCCGGGGGTTGCCGATCATGCCCACCTGTCCGGCGTACTTGGTGTCAAAGAGGGCCTTCCAACTGGTAATCTCCTCGTCCACCATGGTGGAGTTGTAGATGATGCCCAGGGTGCCCCAGGTGTAGGGGACGGCGTACTGGTTCTCCGGGTCGAAGGTCAGGTTCTTGTACTGGTCGTCGATGAGGTCGTAGTTGGGGATGTTGTCGAAGTTCAGTTCCGCCAGCATGTCCTCGGCGATCATCTGGGCGATCATATAGTCCGAGGGGACGATCACGTCGAAGTTGCTGCCGCCCTGCTTGATGAGGGCGTACATGCTCTCGTTGGAGTCGGCCTCCTGGTAGTTGACCGTGATGCCGGTCTCCTTCTCAAACTGGTCGATGAGGGAGGGGTCGATGTTCTCACCCCAGCCGCACACGTTGACCACACGGTTTGCATCCCCGGTGTCGTCCGTGCGGACGGCGCAGCCGGTGAGGCACAGGCTCAGCACCATGGCCAGAGCCAGCAGCAAAGTAAATACTTTTTTCAATTCTCGATTCCTCCAAATCAAAAACGGATTTATTCTCACGGCAGAGCCGTAAAAAACAGTGATTTACACCCGCTTCTGGGCCGCCAGTTCCCGTTTCTCCTGCCGGGCTTCCCGGAGGTTTACGATGATGAGCAGCAGCAGTACTGTCACAAAGAGCAGGGTAGAGATGGCGTTGATCTTGGGACTGATGCGCTTTTTGGTCATGGCGTAGATCTCCATGGCCAGGGTGGATGTGGTGGAGCCAGCGGTAAAGTAGGAGATAACGAAGTCGTCCACGCTCATAGTGAAGGCGATGAGCATGCCGTTGACGATGCCGGGCTTGATCTCCGGAAGCACCACCTTGAAGAAGGCCTGCATCCAGGTGCAACCCAGGTCCTGGGCCGCGTCCACCAGGTTCTTGTCCATCTGCCGCAGTTTCGGCATGACGGACAGAATCACGTAGGGGATGTTGAAGGTGATGTGGGCGATGAGCAGGGTGCCGAAGCCCAGGTGCAGTTTCTCCGTCAAAAGGAAGGTACTCTGGGCCTGGTTGAACCAGTGGGCCACCTGCTGCCAGAGGTTCAGGATGGCCACGAACAGCAGGCACAGGCTGACGCCGGTGACGATGTCCGCGTTCATCATGGGGATGTCGTTGACGGTCAGCAGGGGGGAGCGCAACCGCTTTTTCATGTTGAAAAAGCCTACGGCGGCGAAGGTACCGGCGATGGTGGCGATGACCATGGCCAGGATGGACACCAACAGGGTGGTACCAAAGGCATCGATGATGGAACTGTCGTGGAAGAGTTCCACGTACCAGTTCAGGGTGAAGCCCTGCCAGACCGTGCGGCTCTTGGAGTCATTGAAGGAGAAGACGATGAGCACAAAGATGGGGGCGTAGAGGAAGAGGAACACCAGGGCCATGAACAGCCGACTGAGGGGGGAGCCTCTCTTTTTTCCTGTCTTCATAGCATCACCGCCTGTTCTTCCCCTTCACCGAAGTGGTTCATCACCCACATGCAGATGATGACGATGATCATCATCACCAGGGAGATGGCGCTGCCCAGGTAGGGGTTGTAGGAGGTGCCCAGGAACTGCTGCTCGATGAGGTCGCCCAGGAGCAGTTCGTTGCTGCCGCCCAGGAGTTTACTGATGGCGAAGGTGGACACCGAGGGGACGAACACCATAGTGATGCCCGACAGCACGCCGGGGAGGCTCAGGGGGAAGATGACCTTCCGGAACACCCCGGCGCTGTTGGCGCCCAGGTCCCGGGCGGCCTCCAGGAGGCTCTGGTCCATCTTCACGATGACCGAGTAGATGGGCAGCACCATGAAGGGCAGGTAGTTGTAGACCATGCCCAGCACCACCGCGCCCTTGGTGTTGATCATGGGGAAGTAGGTCATGGCGGTGTTGCGGGCGGTGTCCAGGCTGAGGCCCAGGGCGCTGTTGAGGCCGGCGCAGAGGCTGTTGAGGCCGCCGTTGATGAGGTTCCCCAGGTCGATGATGCCGATGGCGGCAAAGAGGCGGTTGAGAAGGCCGGTGTTCTCCAGGATGGACATCCAGGAGTAGGTCCGCAGCAGGAAGTTCATCCACATGGGCAGCATAATGAGCATCATGGCCGCCCGCTGGAACCGCTGCCCCTCCCTGGCCAGGAGATAACTGAGGGGGTAGCCGATCAGGAGGCAGATGGCGGTGGCGATGAGGGCCAGTTCAAAGGAGCGGGTGAACACCACCACATAGGTGCCCATGTGGGAGAAGTTGGAGAGGGTGAAGTCCCCGGCGACGTTGGTGAAGGCGTAGATCACCACCATGACGATGGGGGCCACCACGAAGAGGGCCATCCACACCACGTAGGGGAGGGCAAAGAGGGAGCGCCTATTCTTCATGGCCGTCCCCCTCCTCCTCGTCCTCCTCGTCCAGGAGGGTCACGTCGTCCATCTCGTCGTACTCCTCGGAGTAGGAGGAGTAGTCGCCGAACATGCCGGAGTACGCGCTCTTGTGCATGATGTGGATGTCGTCGGGGTTGAGGATGATGCCGATGGCCTCGCCCACCGGGTGGTAGTCGGTGGTCTGGATGAGCCACTTGAAGCCCTTGAAGTCCACGATGGTGTCGTAGTGGACGCCCTTGAAGGTGACGGAGGTGACGGTGCCCCGGAGCTGTCCCTCCGCCTCGGGGACGATGTCGATATCCTCGGGCCGGATCACCACATCCACCGGCTCCATGGGGGCGAAGCCCTTGTCCAGGCACTTGAACTTGCGGTTGAAGAACTCCACCACATAGTCCTCGTGCATGATGCCGTC
>CALWOR010000180.1 GCA_944383205.1 uncultured Oscillospiraceae bacterium
CGGAGTTGTAAAGCGGATCGGGCAGAACCTCCCGCTTGGGTACATTTCCTCTTCTGGGCACTTTGCTTCCCTCCTTCTTATAAAATTAGAAATCATAGGTACTCGAAACAAGTTTGTTCCGTGTAATGCCTGTCCGAGGTCTGCCCATATTATATATAGGTAAACGCTCGGCAAGGCGGTTTTGCCTTGCGCAAACGCACAATGCAATTCAGTGTGAAATAATCTTACGGCGTAAAATTACTTCTTGCCGGCCTTGGGACGCTTGGCGCCGTACTTGGAACGGGCCTGCATACGGCCGTTGACGCCCTGGGCATCCAGAGTGCCGCGGATGATGTGGTAACGCACGCCGGGCAGGTCCTTGACACGGCCGCCGCGGATCATGACCACAGAGTGCTCCTGCAGGTTGTGGCCCACACCGGGGATATAGGCGGTGACTTCCATGCCGTTGGTCAGCTTAACACGGGCGATCTTACGAAGAGCGGAGTTAGGCTTTTTGGGGGTGGAAGTACGCACAGCGGTGCAGACACCTCTCTTCTGGGGAGAGGGCAGATCAGTGCTCTTATTCTTCAGGGTGTTCAGACCATGCTGAAGAGCAGGAGAAGTGGACTTGTAGGCCACCTGAGCGCGGCCCTTGCGTACCAGCTGGTTAAAAGTAGGCATTCAATTTTCCTCCTTTCTCGATTTCTGCCCCATGTGGGGCGTAATATATTTTAACAAAATCAGAAATATTTATTCCTGATCCTGCTAAAACCGGAAAAAATCGGCGGTTTATTTCAACAGCGCGGCCACCGCGCTTCCCACGGCAATGCCGCAGGCTCCGCCCAGTTCCTTCATGGTGGGCACCTGCTGAACAGGCACCTGCTGATTGACGGCCGCCTGGACCAGAGGCTGAAGAAGCCTGGGGTCGGCGTCCATGGCTATATAGAGCCGGGCCGCCCGCCCATCCTTCAGGGCACGGCGTACCTGCTTGGCCCCCACCACCTTGTTGGGTGTGCTGAGTTCCTGAATCATTTCGGTGCCCTCCTCCTCGTCCATGCGAAGTCATCATCGGGTAAAAGGGCATACTTGCCCCTACCACCGCAAGTTGAAATTATAGCATCTCCACGCCACGGCGTCAAGAAAAATTCCCAGGGATTTTGACAAATTTTCAGGCCAAATCCGCAACTGCAGGGGTAATTTTCCGTCTTAGAAGGCAAAGGGCCCCTTCTTCCTCTCATTCAGTTTACATAAGGAGGTTTTTTATGAAACACTTTCTATCTCTGTTTCTCGCCGCCGCCCTGTGCCTCTCCCTGCCGGGCTGCTCCTCCCCCTCCCTCTCCACCGCCCAAGAATTGTCCGCCCAGCCGGTGAAGCTCACCACCCAGGACATCTCCCAATATGACCCAGACGCCCCCCAGGTCCACGCCGCCCTGTCCGCCTTAGGGGTAGAGCTGCTGAAAAATGCCCATCAGGAAGAGGAAAGCACCCTCGTCTCCCCCCTCTCCGTCTCCCTGTCCCTGGCCATGGCCGCCAACGGTTCAAAAGGAAACACTCTGGAGGAATTTCAACAGGTGCTGGGAGGCGGCCTGCCTTTGGATTCCATCAATGTGGCCTACAGCGCCCTCATGGCGGCCTACACAGAATTTCTGGGCGGCTCCACCCAGTCCAGCATCGCCAACAGCCTGTGGGTGGACCTGGATGGGAAGATCCGGGAGGACTTTTTGGGCAAATGCACCGGGATCTACGGCGCTCAGGCCTTTCAGGGGGACCTGTCCGCCCCCGGAATCGTAGGCGACCTTAACGGCTGGGTGTCAAAGCACACAAATGAAATGATCCCGAAAATCATCTCTGAGCCTTTTTCCGACAACACCGCCCTGCTCCTGGTCAACGCCCTCTACTTAAAGAATACCTGGGCGCTGGAATTTGACCCCTTGAACACTTATCACCGGGAATTTACCCACGGGGACGGCACCGTGGAGCGGATGTACTTTCTGAATCACTTCTCCCGGTCCCTCCCCTATCTCTCCGGTGAGAACTGCGAAGGGGCCCTTCTCCCCTACGACGACGGACGGTTGGGCTTTTTCGTCCTCATGCCCAAGCTGTCCCCAGACATGCCGGACTTTGGGGAATGGCTGGACTCACTGGAGGGGGAATCTCTCTCCCAGCTCATCCTGTCCGGGGAAGAGGCGAAATTTCTCTGTCTCTCCCTGCCCAAATTTGAGCAGGAGTGGAACGGAGAGCTCCAGGATATCTTGCCGGACATGGGTCTGGAGAGCGCTTTTGACCCGGACGCTGCCGACTTCTCCCTTATGGGAGACAGTCCCTATGGCTACTACCTCTCCCGGGTCATTCATGCCGCCAAAATCGAAGTCAATGAGAAGGGAACAGAGGCTGCAGCAGCTACAGTAGCTGCTGCAGAAAGCGGCTCGTCCGCTCCGGTGGAGGGAATCACCCTGATTGCTGACCGCAGCTTCCTCTACGGCATCGTTGACCTGCAAACCGGTATTCCTCTGTTTTTGGGCACCTTTGAATAAGAGTTTTTCTTTTATGGCATACTAGGGAAACCCAATTTAAAGGAGGGATATCCCTGTGACTGTTCATGTAAACGGAAACTGCATCGGCTGCGGCCTGTGCGTAGGTATGTGCGCCGGTGTATTCACCATGACCGACGAGGGTGTGGCCGCCGCCCGGGACGAAATTTTCCCGGAGCAGGAACCTCAGGTCCGGGAGGCGGCGGAGAGCTGCCCTGTCAGCGCCATTGAAGTAAGTTAAAGCACAAAAAATGATCCCGCCGGGTGTCCGGCGGGATCATTTTTATTCAAAAAAGGGTTTTATTCCTGGTCCTGAGCGGCGCTCTCCAGCACCATCTCACCCAGGTCGGACAGATCCAGCTCCAGACCCAGATCGTCATCATCCTCATCATCCCGGTCCATCCGGGCGACAGGCTCACTGGCGGGGGCCTGCTGTCCCAGCAGGTTGCCCTCGTCGTCGATCATGTCCTCCTTGCGGTACTGAGCCAGGCCGGAACCGGCGGGGATCAGCTTACCGATGATGACATTCTCCTTCAGACCCTGGAGGTGGTCCACCTTGCCCTTGATGGCGGCCTCGGTGAGGACCTTGGTGGTCTCCTGGAAGGAGGCGGCGGACAGGAA
>CALWOR010000181.1 GCA_944383205.1 uncultured Oscillospiraceae bacterium
CGCTACCCGGGACATCCGGTTTGGGCCCGACCGAAAGGCGGTGCGGGCGGAGCTCTATGCCCACCTGGAGGACAAGCAGGCGGACTTGCGGCGGATCTTCCCGGATATTTCTCCCGAGGAGGCGGAGCACCGGGCGGTGGAGTCCATGGGCGACCCGGAGGAGCTGGGGAAAGAGCTGGCCAAAATCCATAAACCCTGGCTGGGGTATTTGTGGGTGGTGAGCCGGTGGACGGCAGTGCTGGCGTCCCTGGCCATTGTAGCCAGCATCCTGCTGGGCGGAAATTGGCTGGAGGATGTGCGCTGGCGGATTGAGGACTGGCTGGACAATTCGGAGGGGGCGGCCATTTCACGGGCCCTCTATGAAGATGGGCGGCCCCAGTGGGAGGGAGAACGCCTGGCGGTCTACGCCCCGGAGGCGGAGGGGAGGCTTGGCCGGTGTACCATCTCGGTGCCCCGGGCGGCCATGTGGGAGGAACAGGGGGAGAATGTCCTCTATCTGGAGCTGCGCCTCTCCTATGACCTGCCCTGGGAGTGGTCAGAGGCCCCCCTGGCCTACCTGTGGGTAGAGGATGACCAGGGAACTCCCTACGGAGAGCGGCAGGGTTACACCGCCAGAGGCCATCAGCAAACGGGTCTGCGCTGGATTTCAGTCAACATGATGGTGGAGGATGTGCCCCGAGACCTGGAGTACATCACCCTCCGCTACCTGCCCGGAACTAAGTTGAATCTGAGGGTAGATTTAAAGGAGGTGGCGGCATGAAAAAGCTGTGGCAGCGCCTTCCCAGGCTTAGCCGGAAGTGGAAGACAGTCCGGAACATTGCCTTTGTGCTGCTGACGGCTCTGTTGCTGCCGCCCTTTCTGGGGTGGCCCGCCCTGACCCAGGACGGGGCCTTGGCCAAGATGCAGGGCAAGTACCTCCTCTCCCCTTCTGAGACTCTTTACCGGACCTGTCAGGGAGACACCCGGGGTTATCTCCTCCAGGGAGAGGGCTGGGTGGCGGCAGGCCGGGTGGAGAAGTACGACAGCACCAGCCGGCCTCTGGAGCGGGATGTGCCTCTGATTACCCAGGTGCTGTCCCGGGAGGAGCCTGGGGTGCTGGTGATTCCCGCTCAGGACGAAGACGGCGCCACGGTGCTGGCCGCCTTTGGCGCTCCGGAGGAGGCGGCCCAGGCGGAGCTTACCCTGGGGGTGGCGGCGGTGGAGCCAGACTGGGGAGACAGCAAAACGGTGAAGGACGAGACCTTCACCGCCCGGTGCCAGCGGGAGGAAAATGGCTATTACTTCTTCCGCCTTCTGCCCCATGACCACGAGGGGGAGCGGGACTGCGCCCTGGACGCGGTGTGGATGCGGCTGCTGGGCGCGGGAGACGACTTTGCCGGAAACCGCTATACGCTCATCTGGGAGGACGCCCAGGGTCAGGAGCTGTCCCGGCTGACGGGAGAAATACCGGAAAACCTGAATTTGAGAGATTTTTGGTAAACGGACCGGTCCCCGCCCGATTGTGGGCGGGGGCCGGGGTTTTGTCCAGATATTGTGCCCAAAAACGCTGCAATAACTTCTTTAAAAATCCGACGAAATTTTTTTCAAAAAGTGCTTGACACACACGGGAGAGTGTTGTATGATAATCGAGCGTCTCAAGGGGCGCAGTCTGCGATGATGCGGGAGATTGCTCGGAAACGAGGTAACTTCCGCGGAGTATGTCCGACGATCGGGCGGCTGAGAGCTTCGTGTCACGGCGTATATCGCCGGGACAGGAAGGAAACCGGCCTGCATTGTGCCGGTTTTTTCGTGGCCTGGAGTGATACGCACGAAAGCGTGTACAGAGAACTCTCACCGTACGAAGGACGAGCGAGACCCATAAAACTCAACTTCGTATGTATTTAAGGAGGAAAACCCAAATGGCTCAGAAAGAAATGATCCGCATCCGTCTGAAGGCCTATGATCACCAGCTCATCGACCAGAGCGCTGAGAAGATCGTGGAGACCGCCAAGCGCACCGGCGCCGCTGTTTCCGGCCCCATTCCCCTGCCCACCAAGAAGGAAGTTGTCACCATCCTGCGGGCCGTCCACAAGTATAAGGACAGCCGTGAGCAGTTTGAGCGCCGCACCCACAAGCGCCTGATCGATGTCATCAAGCCCTCCCCCAAGACCGTGGAGGCCCTGATGAGCCTGGAGCTGCCCGCCGGTGTGGAGATCGAGATCAAGCTGTAAAAGACGGCAGCCCATTCCCTTGTTTGTACCGCAGCCTGTCGCGTTTTGAGACAGGCGGGTCAAGTTGGAAAACCAATGGGAGCCAATGCCTAAGTTTTTCAACCAATAACCTTTAAATAGGAGGAAAATCCAAAATGGAGAAAGCGATCATCGGCAAAAAGATCGGTATGACCCAGATCTTCGATGAAGCCGGCCATGTGGTGCCCGTCACCCTGATCCAGGCCGGCCCCTGCACCGTGGTGCAGAAGAAGACCGCCGAGAAGGATGGCTACAACGCCATTCAGCTGGGTTTTGAGAATGTCCCTGAGCGCAAGCTCACCAAGCCTGAGCTGGGCCATCAGAAGAAGGCCGGCCTCACCGAGTTCAAGAAGGTCCTGAAAGAGTTCCCTCTGGAGGACTGTTCCAAGTTCGAGGTGGGCGATGAGCTCACCGCCAACCTATTTGCCGCGGGCGACTTCGTCGATGTCACCGGCATCAGCAAGGGCCACGGCTTCCAGGGCGTTGTCAAGCGCCACGGCGCCGCTGTCAAGCGCAACACCCACGGCGGCGGCCCTGTCCACCGTCACCAGGGTTCCCTGGGCGCCGGCACCACTCCCGGCCACATCTTCAAGGGCCGCGACGGCGCCGGTCAGATGGGTAACGAGCAGGTCACCGTCCTGAACCTGGATGTGGTCCAGGTGGACGAGGAGCTGGGCCTCATCGCTGTGCGCGGCGCTATCCCCGGCCCCAAGGGCGGCGTTGTGTTTGTGAAGAACACTGTCAAGACCAATGTTGAGAAGAAGGCTACCGAGATCGGCCGCGTCAACCCGCAGAAGGCTTCCGCCCGTGTCAATCCGCAGAAGGCTTCCGCCCGCAACAAGTAAGGAAAGGAGAGATTGAGTCATGCCTAAAGCGAACCTTTATGATATGG
>CALWOR010000182.1 GCA_944383205.1 uncultured Oscillospiraceae bacterium
GTCAGTCCTGGTTTGACGCGCCGATAGGGATGGGAGAACCCCGGAGGCGGTATAAGGTCACCGGCTGGGCGTCCAAAGAAGAGCAGACTTCTACCGTGGAAAGCCGATACCGGACCATCTACGCTATAAGTAAAGACTGGCAAATCTCTATCCACCCCCGGGGGGTAATCCAAAAGTGGGGGCCGAGGCCCCCCTTTGGTCGCTGAAGAGGGGAATTTTCAAGGGGGAGATGAGTCGAAACATCTCCCCCTTGAACGGCGCTTTGCCCACTTTGCCGCTGTTGGCAAAGTGGGTCGCCGCCGGAGCGGCGAAATATTCTTTCAATTGTAACATAACAAAAGCGGGGCGTTTGGGAGAGCGCCCTTTCAAACTGTGTAAACGGGAGAGAAGGATCGACCATGCTCAAAACAATCACGGCCGCCTTCCGCCGGGATGTGGTGCTCACCGTGTCCCTGGTGCTGGCGGCGGCCTCCTGCTTGATTTCACCTCCGGGGCCGGCGTACCTGGGTTACATCGACTTCAATACCCTCATCATCCTCTTCTGCCTCATGCTCATTGTGGAGGGCCTGCGCCGGCAGAATTTCCTCCAGTATGTGGCCGGGCGGGTGCTGAACCAGGTGGGCTCGGTGCGGGGGCTGGTGACCACACTGGTCTTTCTGTGCTTTTTCAGCAGTATGCTCATCACCAACGATGTGGCCCTCATCACCTTCGTTCCCTTCGGCATCATGGTGCTGGAGATGGCCCACCAGAGGGAGAAGGTATGCTATACCATCACCCTTATGACCATCGCCGCCAATCTGGGCAGTATGTTCACCCCCATCGGCAACCCACAAAACCTGTACCTCTTCTCCCTGGCGGAGATGGACATTCCCTCCTTCCTTCTGCTCACCGGCCCCTACACGGTGGGGGCGGCGGTGCTGCTGCTGGCGGCCGTCTTTTTCGGTTACCGCCAGTCGGAGCTGTACATCGAGGTGGGCAAGTCCGCCCCCCTGAACAAGAAGGCCATTGCCTTTTTCGGGGTTCTCTTTCTCCTGTGCGTGCTCACAGTAGGCGGCTTCCTTCCTCACGAGGCCCTGTTTGTGGTGGTGACCCTGGCCCTTATCTGGAAAAGCCGGGCGCTCTTTGCCGGGGTGGACTACTCCCTGATCTTCACCTTCGTGTTTTTCTTCATCTTCGTGGGTAATGTGAAGCACCTCACCGCAGTGGAAAACTGGATCGCAGGGATCATGGCCGGCCACGACCGCCTGGTGGGGGTGCTGGTGAGCCAGGTCATCAGCAATGTCCCCGCCGCCATGCTTCTCTCCGGGTACAGCGGAAACCTGCGGGAGCTCATTGTGGGGGTGAACCTGGGGGGCCTTGGGACCCTTATCGCCTCCATGGCCAGCCTCATCTCCTACAAGCAGGTGGCCAACCGCTACCCCCAGGAGAAGAAAAAGTACCTGCTCCTGTTTACCGCCCTCAATGTGGCCTTCCTGGTGCTGCTGTACTGGATTTAAGGTTACATCATATTGCCCCGGCTCTCCCAAAAGAGCCGGGGCTTTTTCATGCCCTATTTCATTTTCCTTGTGAGGCGTATAACCTTTACAGCAAGTACGATACAGAGGATCAACCCCACCGCCGCCACCGCCGGGGCCACCCAAAGATCCCACCAGGGGAAGGGACTGGATGTGAGGATGGCCGTGGGGCCGTCGGCCCCGCCGATAACGCCGTAATCTCCGCCCATGACTATGAGGGAGCTGCCTGCGGCCCAAAGCTGGTTTCTCAGCAGGACAGGCAGCAGGAAGAGCGTGGGGATCAGCCGCAGCAGGCACAGCACGCCGATGCCGATGAGCAGGGCGGAGAGCAGCTTCAGATACCGCCGGGCGGTGGCCCTTTGGGAGCGGTCCATGGCCCGGGACACCACCTGCTCCGCCTCCTTCATGGGCAGTGCCTCTGCCTCCAGATGCCGCCCCTCCATCAGCTCCACCAGGGATACCCCAAGGGCCCTGGCCAGGGGCTCCAGCAGCTTCACATCGGGAAAGCCCTTTCCGGTCTCCCATTTGGAAACGGCTTTGTCAGTGACCTTCAGGGTGTCGGCCAGCTCCTTTTGCGTCATGTTCCGTTCTTTTCTCAGCTGGGCCACGAAGGCCCCGAATTGCAGGTTGTCCATGGGGGCAAAACTCCTTTCGTTGGGGACATTATCCTCCAGAAACCGGAAAAAAGCAACCTACGGAAAGTAGAGTCCCTGTTTTTGGCTAAAAGCCGCCCTGCCGGTACATCCTAAAGAGAAAAGGAGGGATTTTTATGGACGAAGAACAACGGGAACCGGGGGGAGAGGAGGGGCTTCAGCCCATCCTGGACCTGGGGTCCTCCCTCATCCGTACCGACCGGGGGACCATCTATGTGCTCACCATCGTGGGTCAGATCGAGGGGCACCAGCTCCTGCCCCAGACCAGCAAGAGCACCAAGTACGAGCATGTGCTCCCCCTGCTGGCCTCGGTGGAGGGGAGCGACAAAATAGACGGGCTGCTGATCCTGCTCAACAACGGCGGGGGAGATGTGGAGGCGGGCCTTGCCATCTCCGAGCTCATCGCCTCCATGTCAAAGCCCACCGTCTCCCTGGTGCTGGGGGGCAGCCACTCCATCGGGGTCCCCCTGGCGGTGTCCGCCAAGGCGTCGTTTATCGCCCCCTCGGCGGCCATGACCATCCATCCCGTGCGCCTCAACGGACTGGTCATCGGAGTGCCCCAGACCTTCTACTACTTTGAGCGCATTCAGGAGCGGATCATCCAGTTCGTGACTGCCAACAGCCGGATAAAGCGGGAAGACTTTACACGCCTGATGCTCCAGACGGGAGAGCTGGCCGCCGATGTGGGCAGCGTCATCTATGGGGAGGAGGCGGTGGAGCTGGGGCTCATTGACCGGATCGGGGGGCTCAGTGACGCACTGAAGGAGCTTTATGGGCAAATTTCAAGGATTAGGAATTAGGAGCTGGTTTCGCCTGCGGGCGGGACGGGGGATGGAGTGGTTTCGCCGCCCCGGCGGCGAGTGACTTTCTGAACGATCAGAAAGTCACCAAAGAATCGCCGGGGGTTGATGTCGACGAGCGCTCTCGT
>CALWOR010000183.1 GCA_944383205.1 uncultured Oscillospiraceae bacterium
CAGAGCCGGAAAACCCGGCAGGGAGGCGACCTGGGCCCAGGCGCAGAAGGGAAGGTGAGGGGCGTCGCCCCCCGGGGCGAGTGACTTTCTGAGCGATCAGAAAGTCACCAATGGCCCAGGCCACCCTCTCTTGCCCCTTCGGGGCAATTCACCTTGAGGATCGCCGGGGGCAGCGCACGCACAATTCCCATTGTGCTACCGCGCCGATCCCTACCCTCTTTGTCTCGCTTTGCTCGACATCTCCCCCTGATAGGGGGAGTCGGCCCCGGACCCCCTATTTACGGGGGACCACGAAACCGAGCCCGGCAGACGAAAACGGCGCGGGCAGAAATCTGACCTGATTGCGCGCCGCCGCCCGCTGCCGCTCTGCGTCCCAAGTTACATGGTCTTGCGTCCTACCCGTTTGTAAACGCGCCTGTCCTGTGCCCCGGCGGGGTTGGGCATATAACCGCCCCGGCGCGCATTGGTTCAACGCAGTGACCGTCCACTATCGCCAGGCCAGCGGCAGCGGCTGGGAAAGGGAGTCAGTCCTGGTTTGACGCGCCGGTGGGGATGGGAGAACCCCGGAGGCGGTATAAGGTCACCGACGGAGTTTCCAAAGAAGAATAGGCCTCTCACTGTGGAAAAACGATACCTGACCATCTCCTTCTGGACAATAAACTGACAAGTTTCCACCTACCCCCAGGGGATAATCCAAAAAGGGGACCGCAGTCCCCCTTTTGGTCGCTGAGAGGGGGATTTTCAAGGGGGAGATGAGTCGAAACATCTCCCCCTTGAACGGCGTTTTGCCTCCTTTGCCGACGGGGGCAAAGGAGGTCGCCCCCGAGGGGGCGAAACCCCTTTTGCTGTTGGCAAAGTTACTCGCCGCCGGAGCGGCGAAACCTCCAAAATAGAAATATAAAAAGCGAGACGGGTCGCCCCGCCTCGCTTTTCTTTAATACTTGCCGGTCATGTCCTTCCCAAGGTCCTTGGCGGCGTCGCCCGCGTCCCGGGCGGCGTCACCCACGCCCCGGCCCAAATCCTTGGCCGCTTTCTCCGTGTCCCGCATCAGGTCCCGGGCGCCCTGGGTCAGGTCCCGGGTGACGCTGTTGCCGTCGCCGCCATAGACCTTGCCGTTGGCGCCGGCGGTATAGTGGGCGTCGTCCAGATAGTCCCAGGCCTTGCCCGAGGTGCCGTACTGCCGGGACACCTGGCCGGTATAGGTGCCGTCGGCGCTGAGGCGGCGGTCAGCCATGGTGTCTTTTCTGTCACAGGCTGTGAGCGCTCCCGTCAGCACCAGGGTCAGAGCCAGGGCAATGGCAAAGTGTTTCATCCCATATCCTCCCCCGCAAATTTGTTGATGTGGAGGTTCCATCCGAAGAGTAGTATGTCCTCTTTGTTGGGCGGCTCACCCGGAAATGGACGGATAAACTGGCTTTTTCCGGCTTTTTTTGAAAAAAAGCCGGGTGGGAGTCCTTTTTTTGGAAAAAAGTTGGCCCCGCCTCTTGCATTTGCACGGACGGTATGGTATAGTATATCCAGAATGAAGGTAGTATTGGTAAGAGTGGGGTCGCGGCTCCGCTCTTTTTGATTGAAAAAAATCAGAAAAGCTCCGAAATTTGAAGGAGGTCGTTCCATGGCAAAGGTGACCGAGCTGGTCCGGGAGCTGGCCCTTCCCATTGTGGAGGGCACAGGCTGCACCCTGTGGGATGTGGAGTATGTGAAAGAGGCGGGGGAGTGGTTCCTCCGGGTATACATCGACAAAGAGGGCGGGGTGTCCATTGACGACTGCGAGGCCGTCTCCCGGCCTCTGTCCGACCTGCTGGACGAGAAGGACCCCATCGAGGGCAGCTATACCTTTGAGGTGTCCTCCGCCGGGGCCGACCGGGCCCTGAAGAAGCCCGAGCACTTCGCCCGGTACCTGGGCGAGCCGGTGGAGGTGAGGCTCTACCGCCCCCGGAACGGCCGGAAGGAGTATGTGGGGACACTCAAGTCCTATGAGGACGGGGCGGTGACCCTGGAGGCCGGGGAGGAGCTGCGCTTTGAAAAGGCGGAGATCGCCCAGGTGCGGCTCCATGTGGTGTTTTAACTCCCCTTCCCTGAGTTCCGGAAGAAGGATTACGATAATGGTGTTCAACCGTTTAGGAGGATATGAGCGTGGCTAAGAGAGTGACAAAGAAAAAGGTCAACAGCACCGAGATGGACGGCAAGGAGTTTTTTGAGGCCATCCACCAGATCGAGCAGGAAAAGGGCATCAAGCCCGGCTATATGATGGAGAAGGTGACCCAGGCCCTCCTGTCCGCCTACCGCCGGGACCACGAGGGCGTGGGCGACAACCTGGTGATGGAGGCCGACGAGGAGAAGGGCACCGTCCGGCTGTTTCTGAAGAAGGAGATCGTGGAGGTGGTGGACAATCCCGCCACCGAGATCAGCCTGGATGACGCCCGCACCGTGCTGCCCCAGGCCCAGCTGGGGGATGTGGTGCGCATGGAGGTCAAGGCCAAGAGCTTCGGCCGCATCGCCGCCCAGACCGCCCGTCAGGTCATCATCCAGGGCATCCGGGAGGCGGAGCAGGGGATGATCTACGACGAGTTCTCCGGCAAGGAGCACGAGCTGCTCACCGGCGTCATCACCCGCATCGACCCCCGCAACGGGGCGGTGGCCCTGCGCATCCACTCCGGGTCCGAGTTCACCGACGCCTACCTGGGCGTCAACGAGCAGATCCGCGGGGAGCAGTATGTGGAGGGCCAGCGGCTGAAGGTCTATGTGGTGGAGGTGCGCAAGGCCACCAAGGGTCCCCAGGTGCTCATCTCCCGGTCCCACCCGGGTCTGGTGAAGCGGCTGTTCGAGCTGGAGGTGCCCGAGATCTTTGACGGCACGGTGGAGATCAAGTCCGTGGCCCGTGAGGCCGGCTCCCGCACCAAGCTGGCCGTGTGGTCCGCCGACCCCAATGTGGACGCCCTGGGCGCCTGCATCGGCCCCCGGCACCAGCGCATCGACAATGTGCTCTCCGAGCTGAAAAACGAGAAGGTGGACCTCATCCAGTACTCTGAGGACCCCGTGAAGTATATCGCCGCCGCCCTGTCTCCCGCCGATGTTTTGAGCGTGGAGGA
>CALWOR010000184.1 GCA_944383205.1 uncultured Oscillospiraceae bacterium
GTTCCCGACTATGGCATCGACGAGGTGTCCAACCACGCCATCGCCCTGCTGCTGGACTGCGCCAAAAAGCTCACCTTCCTGGCGGGCCAGGTGAAGCAGGGTCACTGCAGCTACACGGTGGTCAAGCCCCTCTACCGCATGGAGGGCAGGACTCTGGGGCTTATGGGCTTTGGCCGCATTCCCCGGCTGGTGGCCAGAAAGATGGCCGGCTTCGGGGTGCACATCATCGCCCACGACCCCATGATGAATACCCAGGCCGCCCGGGAGCTGGGGGTCACCCCGGTGAGCTTTGAGGAACTGCTGGCCCGGAGCGACTACCTCTCCGTCCACTGTCCCCTCACCGACCAGACCCACCATCTCTTCGACCGAACGGCCTTCCAGGCCATGAAGCCCACCGCCATCTTCATCAACACCGCCCGGGGGGCCGTGGTGAAGGAGGAGGACCTTGTACAGGCCCTGGAGGAGGGGGAGATTGCCATGGCCGGCATCGATGTCACCGAGACCGAGCCGATCCCCCCCGACCACCCCCTGCTGAAGCTGGACAACGCCCTGGTCACCCCCCACGCCGCCTGGTACTCCCAGGAGGCGGTGGCCAGCCTCCAGCTCAAGGCCGCCCAGGAGGCCGCCCGGGTCCTTTCCGGACAGCCCCCTCTGAATCCAGTCAACCACCCCGAGCAGCATTGAGGAGGGATTTCTTTGTTCGCAGTCATCGATTGCGGGACCACTATGACCCGCATCTATATCGTGGACGAAAACAGCCGGATCGTCGCCTCCGGGCGAAAGAAGGTGGGGGTGCGGGACACCTCCATCACCGGCAGCCGGGACAAGCTGAGAGACGGCGTCACCCAGCTGTTCTTTGAGATCCTGGAGGAAAACCACATCCCCGACCGCCAGGTGGAATTTGCCATCGCCTCGGGAATGATCACCTCCGAGGTGGGGCTTATCGAGATCCCCCACCTGGTGGCTCCTGTGGGCCTGCATCAGCTGTCCCAGGGGATCCTGGAGGTGGAGGACCAGTCGGTGCTCCCCATCCGCCGCCCGGTGTACTTCGTCCGGGGGGTGCGCAACCACTATCCCGAAAACGCCCGGGCTCAGGACCTGCGCCAGGTGGACTTCATGCGGGGGGAGGAGGTCCAGTGCATCGGCATCATGCAAAGCCGCACACTCCCCTACCCCTGCAACATCGTGGCTCTCTCCTCCCACACCAAGGTGATGTACATCAACCAGCAGGCCCAGATCGAGGCCAGCAACACCACCATCAGCGGCCAGTTCTACGAGGCCATCGTCAGCTCCACCAACATCGGCAAGAGCGTCATCCCCGTGGAGGGGGAGGAGGCCGGAGGCTACTGCGACCAGGAGCTTATGGAAATCGCCATCGACTGCGTCCGCCACGCGGGCCTGGGGCGGACCATGCTCATGCCCCGGTTCCTCCAGGTGCTCATGAAGACCAACAGCCACGAGCGCCAGGTCTTCATTGACGCCGCCATCGCCGCCGACGACCTCAATGCCTTCCGGGAGATGCGGGAGCAGGGCTACGACGCCAATTATTACCTGTTGTACGGCCACGAGAGCCGCTGTAAGATGTATACCTACATGCTCCGCCGGGAATTTGGCCCGGAGCTGACCGTGGAGAGCATCTATGACAAGGAGGAGCTGGACCGGCTCACCGTCACCGGCTCCATCGCCGTGGCCCTCAAGCAGATCGAACATAAAGAAGCCGGCAAAACACAGGCCGGCTGAGAAAGGATGAGATAGATATGTATCAGATGTACGGCGTAGTTCCCCCCATGGTCACCCCCTTCCGGGAAAACGGAGAGGTGGACTATGAAAGCCTGAAGACCCTGGTCAATTTCCTCTCGGAGCATGTGGACGGACTGTTCATCAACGGCTCCTACGGCGGCGGCGTGCTCATGACCGAGGAGGAGCGCAGGGCCGTGGCCGAGACCACGGTGAATACCGCCGCAGGCCGTGTCCCCGTCACCGTCCATGTGGGCACCGCCGACAGCCTGTCCGCCGCCCGGCTGGTGGACCACGCCGCCTCCTGCGGGGCCACGGCGGTGGCCGCGGTGGGTCCCTACTACTTCAAGCACTCCAAGGATGAGATCATCCACTACTACGACGCCCTGGTGAAGGCCGCCCGGGGCCGGGTCCCCGTCTATGTGTACAACAATCCCCAGTTCCAGGGCTATCCCATGGACCTGGAACTCATCCGCCAGCTGAAGGAGCAGGCGGGGGTCAGCGGAGTGAAGGACGCCACCTTCGACATCCAGACCATGGCCAAATACATGCGCCTTTTGAAAAGCGACACCTTCGATGTGGCCCTGGGCACCGAGGCCATGTGGCTGTCCGCCTGCGTGCTGGGGTGCCGGGCCTTCATCCCCGGCATCGCCAACGCCTTCCCCGAGATCTGCAAGAAGATGTTTGAGGAGGGGATCTCCGGGGACTACGAGGCCTGCCGCAAGACCCAGTTCGAGGTCAATGAGATGCGGGAGATCATGTATCTGGCCCGCTCCACCCAGCTGGCCATCTACGCCATGCTGGAGATCCGGGGGATCGTCTCCTGCTATCCCAGAGCGCCCTTCATCCCCGCCACCCAGGAGGAGAAGGCCCACATCCGCAGCCGCCTGCAGCAGCTGGGGCTGATCTGAAAAGCCGCCTCATGGGCCACAGTTCTCTTACATCGTTGAGTTTGACTGGAAGGAAACCCAGATGCCAGAGTCCTCAGTACGCAAGTCAAAGGCAGTGATCCGAAAAAAAATGAAAGGGGAATTTTCTATGAAACGCATCCTGTCCATCGCTCTCACCGCCGCCCTCGCGCTTTCCCTGGCCGCCTGTTCCGGCGGCACTACATCCAGCACCACCTCCAGCGCCGCCTCCGGCGGTGCCTCCTCTGGTGCCGCCTCCGCCGACCAGCCGGTCACCATGAAGCTGGGCTGGGCCGAGACCGCGGAGCGCAGCGGCCACGCCCTGTCCGAGGCCGCCTACACCTTCAAGGAACAGGTGGAGGCCCTGTCCAACGGCTCCATTACCGTGGACCTCTA
>CALWOR010000185.1 GCA_944383205.1 uncultured Oscillospiraceae bacterium
CCCGCCACCGTCTATATGGAGGGCCTGGACCAGTACCGCGGCTGGTTCCAGTCCTCCCTGCTCACCGCCGTGGGCGCTCTGGGCAAGGGCGCGCCCTTCAAGGAGTGCGTCACCCACGGCTGGACCGTGGACGGCGAGGGCCGTGCCATGCACAAGTCCCTGGGCAACGGCGTGGACCCCGCCGACATCTTCAAGAAGTACGGCGCCGACATGATCCGCCTGTGGGCCGGCTCCGCCGACTACCACGTGGACGTGCGCTGCTCCGACAACATCTTCAAGCAGCTCTCCCAGAACTACCTGAAGTTCCGCAACACCGCCCGGTACTGCCTGGGCAACCTGGACGGCTTCGATCCCAACCACTTGGTCGCTCCCCAGGAGATGCTGGAGCTGGACAAGTGGGCGGTCACCAAGCTCAACGAGCTGGTGGAAAAGTGCTTTGCCGCCTATGACAACTACGAGTTCCATGTGGTCTCCCACGCCATCAACGACTTCTGCGTGGTAGAGCTGTCCAGCTTCTATCTGGACATCATCAAGGACCGCCTCTACTGCGAGGAGAAGGACGGTCTCAACCGCCGCTCCGCCCAGACCGCCCTGTGGCTCATCCTGGACACCATCACCAAGCTCTTTGCCCCCATCCTGTGCTTCACCTGTGACGAGATCTGGCGGGCTATGCCCCACCGCCAGGATGACGACGGGCGCAATGTGGTCCTCAATGAGATGAACAAGCCCTTCGCCGACTACGCCCTCTCCGGGGAGGAGATGGCCAAGTGGGACAAGGTCATCGCCGTGCGGGACGCGGTCAACGGCGCCCTGGAGAGCGCCCGGAACGAGAAGAAGATCGGCAAGAGCCTGGAGGCTGCCGTGACCCTCACCGTCCCCGCCGAGGATGCCTTCCTGGCCCAGATGGACGAGGACTACCTGGCCGATCTGTTCATCGTCTCCCAGGTGAGCGTCACCGTGGGCGAGTCCCTCTCCGTTCAGGTGGCCCCCGCCCAGGGCGGGAAGTGCGAGCGCTGCTGGAAGCACCACATCAAGGTGGGTTCCAACCCCGATCACCCCACCCTGTGCCCCCGGTGCGCCAAGGTCATGTCCACCATCACCCTGGACTGAGTTTTCAATCCCGGGGCTCCTTTATGGGGTCCCTGGGGTGCCTATTTCCTGGAGCGGCCTCCCACATCCACTCCCAAGGATTTGATATGCTATATAGGAGGCTTTTTACCCATGAAAACACGCGTCATTACCATCAGCCGTGAATTTGGCAGCGGCGGCAGAACAGTGGGAAAACAGGCCGCCAAGCTGCTGGGCATCCCCTGCTATGATCAGGAAGTCATTGAAAAGGTAGCCCAGGAGAGCGGCTTTGCCAAAGAATTTATCAAGGAGAAGGGGGAGTACACTCCCTACGGCGGCTGGTTTGCCCAGGCCCTTGCAGGCCGCTCCGCCCGTGGCTCCTCTACCCAGGACGACCTGTGGGTCATTCAGCGCAATGTAATTCTGGACCTGGCCAAAAAGCCCTGCGTCATTGTGGGCCGGTGCGCCGACTACATCCTCCGGGACGACGCCGACTGTCTGAAGGTCTTTATCTATGCGGACATGGAAAAGCGGGCGGAACGGATCGTCAAGCTGTACGGCGAGACTTCCGAAGCTCCCATCAAGCGTCTGAAAGACAAGGACAAGCGCCGTGCCGCCTACTACAACTTTTACACCGACACCCAGTGGGGCAGTGTCCACAGCTACCACATTTCTCTGGACAGCGGGGCCCTGGGCATTGAAAAATGCGCGGAGATCATTGCCGGTCTCTACTGAACGAAGCGAAACTACCGCCCGGCGCAGCCTTGCGCCGGGCGGTAGTTATGTCTGCTTTCCATTCCCCTTGGACTGGAGATACTCCTCCATGACCCGTACGATCAGGGCTGAGACGCTGCTCATCTCCCTGCGGGCCTGTTGTTCCAGCCGGCTTTTCAGGTCTTTCGTCACCCGGATCCCCAGTTGGGCGTCAATTTTTGGCATTCTCATCCCTCCCTCTGGTTTTTTATTATTATAATTCCTGTCTGTGTTTTTGTCCAATTTCTTTTGCGTCCGGCACATAATCGGTTTGTCCGGCCCTTTGCCCCCCACATCTTGTGTCTGTGTAAAAACATGAAAAAATTTTCTTCCAATCACGGCTTTTTTCTTTACATTGGAGGAAAAGTATGATATATTATCCCAGCATGAAAATGCATGATCATGCCCATCTCCTTGGTTTCGGGGTACGGCTCGGGCAAGAGTCCGGGGTTTCACCTGCCCGATACGCAGAAGATCGTGAGGCTTTTCAAACCCTCCCCTGGGCAAATTATGATGAAAGGTGGAAATTCCCATGATCCGTAAGGACGAAAAGACGGCCGTTATCGAGGCCAACCGCACCCATGAGAGCGACACTGGCTCCCCTGAGGTCCAGATCGCCATCCTCACTGCTCGTATCAACGAGCTGACCGAGCACCTGAAGGTGCACATCCACGACAACCACAGCCGCCGCGGTCTGTACAAGATGATCGGTAAGCGCCGCAAGCTGCTGGACTACCTGATGGCCAAGGACATCGAGCGCTATCGTGCCATCATCGCCAAGCTGGGCATCCGTAAGTAAAATTGTGCTTCATAGGGCAGCGTTTTACCGCGCTGCCCTATGTTCACATATGAATTAAAAGCAGATTCGGAGGCAAACCGTTTTTTTAGCAGTTGAATATTGGCCGAAGCGCCGAATTCCTGAGCAGGGGAGCTTGGAGTGGAGCGAGGAATACAAACCAGGAATTGCCCCGCAATTCTGTTTGTGTTCCGAGTCGAAGCGAAAGCGACCCGCCCGCGAGGGAACCGAGGCGTGACACCGAAGCGCCCGGCTTCGACCCGTATTCAAGTGCTAAAGAGTTGGCTCCCGGCTCCGGAACCATCCATCAACACATCAAGAAAAGGAGTAAGGACATGTCAACCATTATCAAGCACAAGCAGTTCCCCAAGTACAAGACCTGGACCATGGACCTGTGCGGCCGTCCCCTGACCATCGAGGTGGG
>CALWOR010000186.1 GCA_944383205.1 uncultured Oscillospiraceae bacterium
TCTGTCCGCTGGCGTCCAAAAACTCCACCTCCAGCCGGTCGCTGGACTGGTCTCCCCCCACCAGGGTGCGGGCATACTCGTAGTAGGAGTCGCCGCTGGCCCGGTAGTAGTTGAAGCTGCGCACCGCGCTCTCCGCCTTCTGGGACAGGGACTCGCTGAGAGTGGAGTAGTAGTAGCTGCCCATGGCCGCGGAAAAGGCGGTCACCGCCAGCAGCACGATGAACAGCACCACACTGATGGAGTTGACCATCCAGCGTTTCCGGATGCCGCGGAAGCCTTTGATTTTTCTCATAAGTCGATCCCTCACCACCTGGTGGAAAATATATGGGTCAGAAGCCCCACTTGTACCCGTAGCCCCATACGTCGTCGGCGCAAAGTCCGCTCTCTTCGGGACGGCCTGAAGGCCATCCCTCATCCGCTTCCCTGCGCCTCCTCTCCCAAAGAGACCCGCTTCGCTGGGCTCTCTTTGGGTTGATGTGAGACTTGGCTGCTATATGGAGGCGGCTTTAAAAACCCCACTTGTACCCGTAACCCCACACTGTGGTAATGAAGGTGGGATTGGTGGGGTCGTCCGCCCCACAAAACAAGTTTTGCGGGGGCCCCTTTTTGATCTGCGCAGCGGAAATGAATTCCGCCTGCGCCAAGGTTTTGGTTGCGCTAAAACGCTTGTACGGCGCAAGCGCCGCCCCGCCAAAGGCGGGTATCGAGGACGACATCGGACCGGCTCAGAACCCCCACTTGTAGCCGTAGCCCCACACGGTAGTAATAAACGTGGGGTTGGTGGGGTCGTCCTCAATTTTGATCCGCAGGCGGCGAATATTCACATCCACGATCTTCAGCTCCCCGAAGTAGTCCCGGCCCCACACTGAGTCCAGGATCTCCTCCCGGGAGAGCGCCTTGCCCGGGTTGTCCATAAACAGCTTCATGATGGAGTACTCCACCTGGGTCAGCTTCACCCGCTGGCCGTTTTTCTCCAGCGTCCGGTTGCGGGTATTGAGCAGGAAGGGGGGCTGGCTGATCTCGCCGGTATCCACCGCCTCCGCCCCGCCGGTGCGGCGGTAGAGGGCGTCAATGCGGGCGGTGAGCTCCGCGGGCGAAAAGGGCTTGGTCACATAGTCGTCGGCGCCCGTCATCAGGCCGGTGACCTTATCCATCTCCTGGGTACGGGCGGTGAGCATGATGATACCGATATGGTTGTCCCCCGCCCGAATCCGCCGGCACACCTCAAACCCGTCCATATCGGGCAGCATGATATCCAGCAGCGCCACCTTGATGTCCGGATTGCGCTTGAGCTGGTTCAGGGCCTCCTCGCCGGTCTCGGCCTCGATGGCCTCATAGCCCGCCCGCTTCAGGTTGATAACCACAAAACTGCGGATGTTGGCCTCGTCCTCCAGTACGAGTACCTTCTTCATCCTGTTACCTCCTTGTCTCAGGCCCGTCAGGACCAGTCGTTGGTGATCAGTGCAAAATGGGACTTGACGCCGCTCTCATCCAGGCCGCAGTCCCAGCTGTTCTGGATAAAGCGGGCGGCATAGATGGTGTCGCTGTCGTCGTCCCCCGTCAGCAGGCGGAAGCGGCCGGACATATTGGCCCGCATAAAACGGTTGTCCCCCCGCAGGGTATAGATCACCAGGAAGGGGGATGTGTCCGTGCTGGGATCTCCGTTCCAGTAGGAGAAGATAACCGCCCGCTCTCCCCCGCCGGCCACGTCGCTGCGGGTGAGGGTGATCTTGTCCTCCCACGCCTCGGGGAGGATGAAATACCAGCCGTCCTGGTCGTTGTAGTAGGTGGTGTATACCGGGTGGGAGTTGCCGTCAATGTCGTACTGCCGCCAGCGGATGGCCCAGAAATTCACCGCAATGCTGGTGCTGTTGGGGTCGGGCAGGGCATAGGGATTGGGCAGCTCCAAAATACCGTCATTATTGATATCCTTGGCAGTGACGGCGGTGTACCAGCGGATGGTATTGTCGCTCTCACCGGTATCGGGATCCAGGGTAATGTTCTGGATCCGCCCGTCCTTCCAGGCAAAGATATCGGTGATCTGGCCGGACTGGCTGTAGGAGGTGTTGGTGTACTCCCCCTCGCTTCCGCTGCGGCCGTAGGCCGAGCTGATGAAGACTGCCGGGATGTTCCCCTGAAGGCTGCCTGTCCGGACCCCGCCGTCCGGCAGGCCGGTGACATTGCGGGACAGGGGCGCGGTGGAGTCCAGGCCCAGGATCCCGTCATTGTAGTTGTACAGCTCCACCCGGTTGCTCTCCTCGGTGACGCCGGTCTGGATCACAACGATCTCATCCTGGGCGTCCCGATCCAGGTCACAGATCTGGAAGCTGGTATAGTTGGTGCGCAGCAGCTCCAGCACCTGGTCGTTGTGGATGGAGTAGGCCGCCAGGGAGTGGTTCTGATCGCTCATCATCTGCCAGCTGACGATGATCTCCTTGCTGGGGCTGTCGTCCAGATTCTCGTAGGACACATAGTTGATGGCCGAGCCCTCACCCTCGATGATGGCGGCCACCTGGTAGTCGTCCCCCACCTGGCGGTAGATGTAGATCTTCAAAGGGCGCTCAGAGGAGCTGACCCGGAAAAAGGCGATAGCCTCCTGCACCCCGTCCCCGTCCAGGTCCTGGAGCTGCACCTTCTGGGTCAGATCCCCGGTGAGGGGCGCGGCATATTCCCCGCCGGCATTGAGGACCTCATTGATTTTATTGTCCAGCTTCAGATAGTCGTCAGGCGCTCTGGGCGGCGCGTAGAGATCGTCCACCGACTGGGAAAAGCAGCCGGCCAGCAGCATCAGCAGTCCCGCCGCCAGCAGTAATCTGATCTTTTTCATGGGCCTTCTTCCCCTCCTGGGAGATTTCGATAGTGCTATCATAACACATCTGTGTGAGAAATGGTATGGCCATTTCTGATTTTATTCGGGCGGCGTTTCTGATTTTATTCGGGCGGCGGGACTTGTCAAGCCCTCCCAAGTCGTGTATAATACCATCCGAACCCCATCAGCTGCCGGTGTGATGGAATTGGTAGACGTGACGGACTCAAAATC
>CALWOR010000187.1 GCA_944383205.1 uncultured Oscillospiraceae bacterium
GCCAATGTCTCCGCCGGCGAGGCCCTGCTGTACTTAGGCTCGAATACCATCAACGACAAGATCAAGGCCAAGCAGGAGGAGCTGAACACCGCCCAGAAGGAGTTTGACAACTTCCACGCCGTCTCCCCCATTGACGGCACCGTCACCTCCTGCACCCTGGTGCCCGGCACCGAGGTGAAGAGCGGCGACACCGTCATCACCATCTCCAACACCACCGACATGGTGGTGGAGATCACCGTGGACGACCGGAACATCTCCTTCGTCCAGCCCGGGCTGGAGGTGGAGCTGAAGGACTGGAACGGCAACATCTTCATCGGGACCGTCTCCTCCATCAACATGGCCAAGGCCGAGAGCAGCAACGGCATGACCAACTACCCCGTCACCCTGACGGTGGACAACGCCGACGGGAATCTGCTGGCGGGCATGTACCTGGACTACTCCTTCGTGGCCAGCCAGTCCGACAACTGTATGATGGTCCCCACCCAGAGCGTGAAGTATGTCAGCGGCTCTGAGGGGGATACCTACTCGGTAGTCTTCATCCGGGCCCCGGAGAAGCCGGAGAACGCCGTGGATCTGGAGATCCCCGAGACCATGCCCGGCGAGACCCCCAAGTACCCCTCTCCCCAGGACGGCTTCTACCCCGTGAAGGTGGAGACCGGCCTGAACGACGACTACAATGTGGAGATCAAGAGCGGCCTCAACGGGGACGAGGAGGTCTTTGTGAACTTCCTGGTCGAGCAGGCCTATGGATAAGGCGGTGCCAGGCCATGCTCATTGAGATCAAAGACATCTACAAAATTTACAACGAGGGCAAGGAGAGCGAGGTCCGGGCCCTGGACGGGGTGTCTCTGCGCATCGACCGGGGGGAGTTCGTGGCCATCATCGGGGCCTCGGGCTCGGGTAAGTCCACCCTGATGAATATCCTGGGCTGTCTGGACATCCCCACCTACGGGGACTACATCCTGGACGGGGTGGACATCACCGACCGGTCCGACCGGCAGCTGGCCCGCATCCGCAACCGGGAGATCGGCTTTATCTTCCAGGGCTACAACCTGATCCCCGCCCTCACCGCCTATGAGAATGTGGAGCTGCCCCTCATCTACCAGGGGGTGCCCATCTGGGACCGGGAGGAGCGGGTGATGGCCGCCCTGGAGAAGGTGGCCATGGCCGACCGGTGGAAGCACAAGCCCTCTGAGATGTCCGGCGGCCAGCAGCAGCGTGTGGCCATCGCCCGGGCCATCGCCACCCATCCCCCCATCATCATGGCCGACGAGCCCACCGGCGCTCTGGACTCCAAGACGGGCAAGCATGTGCTGGAGATCCTCCATACCCTCAACGACGAGGGCTCCACCATCATCCTCATCACCCACGACAACGGCATCGCCGCCACCGCCAAGCGGGTGGTGCGCATCTCCGACGGACACATCGTGGCCGACGGAACCAGAGAGGAGGTGGGCCTGTGAAAATCGGTCAGGCCTTTAAAATGGCCGCCAAATCCATTTTCGCCAATGTGGGCCGGTCGGTGCTCACCATGCTGGGCATCATCATCGGCCTGGCGGCGGTGATCATCCTGGTGTCCTACGCCCAGGGCCAGAACGCCGCCATGAAGGCCTACTACGAGAGCATGGGCACCAACACCGTTCAGGTCAGCGCCAGCACCTGGGGCTCCTCCATCAATGTGTCCCAGTCCCTGTACGACTACTGTCTGGGGATGAGCGACAAGGTGGTGGGCGTCACCCCCAACGGGGAGATCTACGACAACATGAAGATCGCCTACGAGTCCAAGGTCCTCACCAACGAGGACTGGAACACCCGTATTACCATTTATATGGGCAACGACCAGTACGGCATGTGCAACGACTTTAAAATCGCCAGGGGCCGGGAGCTGTCCTACCTGGATATTGAGAAGCTCAACCAGGTGTGCGTGCTGGGGTCCGAGGCGGCCCAGCAGCTGTTCTCCTTCGCCGACCCCATCGACAAGACCATCACCATCAAGGGCATCCCATTCCGGGTGATCGGGGTCTACCAGAGCAAGGCGGCTGGGAAGAACCTGGGCACCAGCAAGGACAACCAGTGGATCCTGGACGAGATCAAGCGCAAGGACCGGATGATCCTCATCCCCTCCACCATGACCCGGTACTTCAACAACAACCAGCCCATCGAGCAGTATGTGGTGAAGGTGAAGAACTCCGATGACATCACCTCGGTGGTCACCAGCCTCAACGGCTACCTGTCCGGCCTGATCGGGGAGAACAACGGCTATTACTCCGTCAGCTCCCCCGAGACCTGGCAGAGCAGCCAGAACGAGGCCAGCGCCCTGCAGCAGCGCTTCCTGGGCGGCATCGCCGCCATCTCCCTGCTGGTAGGGGGCATCGGCATCATGAACATCATGCTGGTCACCGTCACCGAGCGAACAAGGGAGATCGGCATCCGGAAGGCCATCGGCGCCGAGCGCAGGAGCATCATCGTCCAGTTCCTCATTGAGGCGGCCATGATCTGCGGCATCGGCGGATTGTTCGGGATCGCCGTGGGATATGTGGGTACGCTGATTGTGGCCAAGCTGTCCTTCGGCATCATCCTGGTCCCAAGCCCGGGGGTGACCCTGGGGGCCGCCGCCATCTCGGTGGCCCTGGGCATCATCTTCGGCATGTACCCGGCGGTGAAGGCCTCGGGCCTGCAGCCGGTGGTGGCCCTGAGAGCCGACTGATCTTCGAACATGCAGCCTTGCTGCATGTTCGAGTAAGGCTTGCGCAAAAGCCTTGCCTCGATTTCTGGAAATTGTCGGCAAGTCTTTTGCGAGAGGTGTTTTTTCGGTCGGCGGAGCCGCCGAAAAAACAGATCCCAATTTATTCACGCCTGCGGGCGCGAACTTCCTACGGGAGGGCTTTCACATTTTCATGATGTTTATAAAGACCGGAAGGTATAAGGAGACAAAATAAGATGAACACAAAACGACTGATTTCAGGCCTCATGGCCGGGGTCCTGACCCTGGCTCTGGCCGCGCCCCTGGCGCCGGGCGCCCAGGC
>CALWOR010000188.1 GCA_944383205.1 uncultured Oscillospiraceae bacterium
AAGGGGGAGATGAGTCGAAACATCTCCCCCTTGAACGGCCTTTTGGTGACTTTTCCGCCGTGGGAAAAGTCACTCGCCCCGCGGGGCGAAACCCTCTTTACTTATTGGCAAAGCGGGCCGCCGCCCCAGCGGCGAACCCTTCCCTTACTCCTGCCTTGCCAGCTCCGCCATCCACTCCAGCCGCCGGTTATATTCCTCCGGCGTCTCCCTTTGGACCTTCCGCCCGGGGTCGGGGCCCAGCCCGGGCCTTGCGGTGGAAGGAGTCCCCTGGGTCTGCCGCCGCTGAAGGCGGTACTCCCTCTGGTCCAGCCATCGCCGGGTGTCCCGGTAAATGGCCGTCCCCATCAGACGGCAGGCCATCATGGCCTGATCGGACAGCTGGGGGAACTCCTCCAGCACCTCGTCCAGCGAGATTGACATGTCCCGCCAAATCCGGTCGGCATAGACAAACAGCGCGGTCAGGAGCCATCCCCGCTGGTCCGAGGGCAGGGAAAGTATGGCGGGGTAGCTGTCAAAGTACAGCACAAAACCTTTTTTATCATTTGACATACGATCATCTCCTTACCCTTGGGATGAATGGGGGAAAAGTTGTACACTTTTGTCCACCCAGGGAAAAGATAGTGTTACAGTAACAGTAACGGTAAATGTAAATGTTAATGTTATTGCCATTGTCCCTGTTAATGTAAATGTGCCGCCCTTGGGGGCGGCGGAAAGAGAGAGAAAGGTTCCAAAAGGAGGAATTTTTTATGGCAAGCAATCGAATGGGCCGCATCAACGAGGAGATCCAGCGGGAACTGGCCGCCCTCATTCCCAGCGTGAAGGACCCCCGGGTCACCGGGATGATCTCGGTGACGGCAGTGGACACCACCCCCGACCTGAAGTTCGCCAAGGTCTATGTGTCCATTCTGGATAAGGGGGACTGCGACCAGGTGGTGAAGGGCCTGAAGTCCGCCGCCGGGTGGCTGCGCCGGGAGCTGGGCCGGTCTTTGAACCTGCGCAACACCCCGGAGCTCACCTTCATCCGGGACGACTCCATCGACAAGGGGGCCCATATTCTGGAAATGCTTCGGAACCCGGAGGTGGTCAAGCCCGCCAACCCGGCCAACGAGCACATCATTCTGGACGAGGAGTGAGGGGCTGTGGCAGAGCGCAACAATATGACGGCCCTGGAGGCCGCTGAATTTCTGAAGGCCCACGACGGCTACCTGATCCTCACCCATGTGCGCCCCGACGGGGACACCATCGGCTGTGCCGCCGGGCTGTGCCGGGCGCTGCGTCAGGCGGGGAAGGAGGCCTATGTTTTGGAAAATCCCGAGGCCACATCCCTGTTTACCCCCTACCTGGAGGGGCTTCTCTCTCCCCAGGGGTATGAGCCGGACACGGTGGTGGCGGTGGACATGGCCGCCCGGGGGCTCTTTCCCGAGAACGCCAAACAGTACCTGGAGGGGGTGGACCTGACCATCGACCACCACCCCTCCCAGGAGTTTTACGCCCAAAATACCTGCCTGGATGCCGGGCGGGCGGCCTGCGGGGAGTTGATGTACGACATCGTGCAACTTTTGGGGGGTATCACCCCAGAAATAGGAGAGGCCCTCTATGTGGCCGTGTCCACCGACTGCGGCTGCTTTGTGTACAGCAACACCACCCCCGCCACCCACCGGGTGGCCGCCCAGCTCATGGAGACGGGCTTTGACCCCTACCCGGTGAACCGCCGGCACTTCCGCACCAAGTCCTTCAAGCGCCTGAAGATCGAGGGGATGCTGGCCGCCGGCATGGAGCTGCGGGACAACGGCCAGACCGCCCTGGTCTTCCTCACCCTGGATATGCTCCGGGAGGTGGGGGCCGAGGAGCGGGACATCGACGACATCTCCGCCTTCGTGGGCCAGGTGGAGGGGGTCAAAAACGGCATCACCCTCCGGGAGCTCCGCCCCGGGGAGTGCAAGCTGTCCCTGCGCACCGATCCCGGGGACTTGAACGCCAGCGCCGTCTGCGCCCTGCTGGGGGGCGGAGGCCACGCCGCCGCCGCCGGGGCCACCATTGAGGGCACCATGATGGAGGCCCGTCAGGCGGTGCTGGAGGCCATGGAGACTGTCCGCAAGGGCTGAGGAGGACCAATGCCAAACGGAATCATCGTCATAGATAAGCCACAGGAGTGGACTGCGTCGGAGCACGCCCTGTTGGAACGCCCCTTCGCTGGGGCAAAGGGGCTTATCCAGGCGTGCGGCTCCTCCTTTTCGCGCCGCACCCGCTTTGCTGGGCTGCGCCGCGAGGAAAGGAGTGCCTGCTATGCCTAATGGAATTATCGTCATCGACAAACAGCAGGAATGGACCTCTATGGATGTGTGCGCCAAGCTGCGGGGTATCTTCCATGAAAAGCGCATCGGCCACGCCGGGACCCTGGACCCCATGGCCACCGGAGTGCTGCCCGTGTTTGTGGGCCGGGCCACCCGGGCGGTGGAGTTTGCCGGGGAGGGGGAGAAGGAGTATGTGGCCGGGCTGCGCTTAGGCCTCGTCACCAACACCCAGGACACCAGCGGCGAGGTGCTGGAGGAGCGCCCCGTCTCCGTCACCGGGGAGGCACTGGAACAGGTTCTGGAGCGCTTCCGGGGGGAGATCCAACAGGTGCCCCCCATGTACTCCGCCATCAAAATTAACGGCAAGAAGCTCTACGAGCTGGCCCGGAAGGGCCGGGAGGTGGAGCGCCCCCCTCGGAAGGTCACCATCCATGCCCTCACCCTGGAGAGCCGGGAGGGGGAGCGGGACTTCACCATCCGGGTGCGCTGTTCCAAGGGCACCTATGTGCGTACCCTCTGCCACGACATCGGCCAGGCTCTGGGCTGCGGAGGGTGCATGAGCAGCTTAAGGCGGACCATGGCCGCGGGCTTTACCCTGGAGGATGCCGTCACCCTGGATGAGGTGCAGCAGGCGGAAGACCCGGAAAAGCTGCTGCTCCCCGTGGACGCCTATTTTGCCGGGCGGCCTGTCCTGATTTTAAAGCCGGACCTGGAGAAAAAGGTGCG
>CALWOR010000189.1 GCA_944383205.1 uncultured Oscillospiraceae bacterium
AATCAGGATAAAAATATCAATGTGGTTACGCCGGAGTATGATTCCAACGGACAGCTGATCTTCCGAGACAACCTGGTTTCCATGATAACAGGGCAGGATGTGCTGATTTTGATTTCTACAGTTAACTCCGGTAAAACTGCAAGCCGCTGCCTGGAATGTGTGCAGTACTATGGCGGCAAGGTACAGGGAATTGCTGCAGTGTTCAGCAGGCTGGAGCAAGTGGAGAACATTCCGGTATATAGTCTGTTTACGCCGGAAGATATTATAGGCTACAGCAGCTTCGAACCCAAGCAGTGTCCCCTGTGTCAGAAGGGACAGAAGATCGACGCTCTGGCCAACAGCTATGGTTTCTCCATGCTGTAAGGCCCCGGCTTTAATTGGCAGCTCCCGGCTCCGGCCGGGAGCTGCTTTTTGCGCTAGTGCATAAAATGTGAATATTCAAAGAAAATATTCATAATCATGCAGCTATTTGGTGAATATATACGGAAAAAATTGGCGGAATACTGAATAATCATGCGAATAAACCTCTTGCAATTCCTGTTCGGTCGTGGTAGACTGTTCCCATCGAATCCGGCACGGGCTCCATATATCAAAAAAAGACGCCCTGTGCCGAACTTTTGGAGGGAAAGAAACCATGTCTCAGGTAAAGAAAGTTGTGCTGGCTTATTCCGGCGGTTTGGATACATCCATCATCATCCCCTGGCTGAAGGAAAATTATGATAACCCCGAGATCATCGCCGTCTCCGGCGATGTGGGACAGGGCACCGAACTGGACGGCCTGGAGGAGAAGGCCATCAAGACCGGCGCCTCCAAGCTCTATGTGGAGGACCTCACCGACCAGATGGTGGACGAGGTCATCATCCCCTCTATGATGATGGGCGCCAAGTATGAGGACTATCTGCTGGGCACCGCTTTTGCCCGGCCCATCATTGCCAAGCGGCTGGTGGAGATCGCCAAGGCCGAGGGCGCCGACGCCATCTGCCACGGCTGCACCGGCAAGGGCAACGACCAGGTCCGGTTCGAGCTGGCCATCAAGCGCTTTGCCCCTGAGATGAAGATCATCGCTCCCTGGCGGGAGTGGGACATCAAGGGCCGGGACGAGGAGATCGACTACGCTGAGGCCCACAATGTGCCTCTGAAGATCTCCCGTGAGACCAACTACTCCAAGGATAAGAACCTGTGGCACCTGTCCCACGAGGGCCTGGACCTGGAGGACCCCGCCAATGAGCCCCAGTACGACAAGCCCGGCTTCCTGGAGATGGGCGTGTCCCCCGCCATGGCTCCCGACAAGGCCACCTATGTGACCCTGGACTTTGAGAAGGGCTGGCCCGTGGCCATCGACGGGGAGAAGATGAAGGCCAGCGACATCATCCGCAAGCTCAACGAGCTGGGCGGCGCCAACGGCATCGGTCTGCTGGACATCGTGGAGAACCGTCTGGTGGGCATGAAGGACCGGGGTGTGTATGAGACTCCCGGCGGCACCATCCTCTACCGGGCTCACGAGGTGCTGGAGATGATCACCATCGACAAGGACACCAAGCACATGAAGCAGAAGCTGGCTGTGGACTTTGCCGACCTGGTTTACAACGGCAAGTGGTTCACCCCCCTGCGGGAGGCCCTCCAGGCCTTTGCCGTGGACACTCAGAAGTATGTCACCGGCACCGTGAAGCTCAAGCTCTACAAGGGCAACATCATCACCTCCTCCGTCACCTCTCCCTGCACCCTGTACTCCGAGAATCTGGTGACCTTTGAGGAAAGCGACTACGACCAGAAGGATTCCCAGGGCTTTATCAACCTGTGGGGCCTGCCCGATAAGGTTCAGGCGCTCAGAGAGCAAGGTAAGCTCTAAGCGTCTGAGCCGTTGTGACCAGCGCAGATGGACTGGAGCGAGGAACACAAACCAAGAATTGCCCGGCAAATCTGTTTGTGTTCTGAGTCGGAGGGAAGCTGCGCGTCGGGAACAGGCGAAGCGTATGTGGTTGAATTTACTGGTCAGTAATTAGAAATTCCATTTCCCACCAAGCGGAAATTCTGCGAGGCGAATGGCCCCAGGTCATTCGCCCTTCGCATATAAAGGAGCGAACACTATGAAATTATGGGCTGGACGGTTTCAGAAGGAGACCGATACCCTGGTAAACGACTTCAACTCCTCCATCGGCTTTGACGCCCGGCTTTATAAGCAGGACATTGCCGGCTCCATTGCCCATGCCACGATGCTGGGCAAGCAGGGCATTATTGAGGAGCACGAGGCCGAGAAGATTATCGAGGGCCTGAAGGCCATTCTGGCTGATATTGAGGATGACAAGGTGGAGTTCTCTCTGGATAACGAGGACATCCACATGAATATCGAGGCGCTGCTCACCCAGCGCATCGGCGACGCTGGCAAGCGCCTGCACACCGGCCGCAGCCGCAACGACCAGGTGGCCGTGGATACCCGCCTGTATGTGAAGGAAGAAATTCCCGTCATCATCAAGCAGGTGCTGGACCTGGAGCAGGTTCTCATCAAAAAGGCCAAGGCCAACATGGACACTGTCATGCCCGGCTACACCCACCTCCAGCGTGCCCAGCCCACCACCTTCGCCCACTACATGATGGCCTATGCCAATATGTTCAAGCGGGATGTCACTCGTCTGGAGGACTGTCTGGAGCGGCTGGACGAGTGTCCCCTGGGTGCCGGCGCCCTGGCCGCCTCCACCTACCCTCTGGACCGCTTCCAGACCGCCCAGGCCCTGGGCTTTAAAAAGCCCACCGACAACTCCATGGACTCTGTGTCCGACCGTGACTACGCCATCGAGCTGCTCGCCGATCTGTCCATTCTCATGATGCACCTGTCCCGGTTCTCTGAGGAGATCGTGCTGTGGTGCTCCTGGGAGTTTAAATATGTGGACCTGGACGACGCCTATTCCACCGGCTCCTCCATCATGCCTCAGAAGAAGAACCCCGATGTGGCCGAGCTGGTCCGGGGCAAGACCGGGCGGGTGTACG
>CALWOR010000190.1 GCA_944383205.1 uncultured Oscillospiraceae bacterium
TGATGAGACTGTCGAAAAAGCGGCGCGGCCGCTTTTTCGAAGAAAATGTATCTCTCTCCCGAAAAGTTCAGTTCTCACCGTTTTTGGCGAAGTGGTCGCACCAGAGCCGCAGGGTGCAGCTCTGACACTGGGGCCGCCGGGCGATGCACACCGCCCGGCCGTGGAGGACCATGCGGTGGCAGAAGTCGTTGGACTCCTCCGGGGGCAAAATCTCCCGCAGCTGCATCTCCACCTTCTGGGGGTCCTTGCTCCCGTCGGTGAGCCCCAGAAGGCCGGTGATGCGGATGCAGTGGGTGTCGGCCACCACCACTCCCGGGGTGTGGTAGATGTCACCCAGAATGAGATTGGCGGTCTTCCGGCCCACCCCCGGGAGCTTCAAAAGCTCCTCCATGGTGCCGGGGACCCTGCCCCCGTACTCCTCCAGGAGCATCTGGGAGGCCAGGACGATGTCCCGGGCCTTGGCCCGGAAAAAGCCGGTGGAGTGGATGTACTGCTCTACTTCGGCAATGTCGGCCCCCGCCAGGGCCTCCAGGGTGGGGAAGCGGGCGTAGAGGGCGGGGGTCACCTGGTTGACCCGCTCATCGGTGCACTGGGCGGCCAGGCGCACGGAGAAGAGCAGCTCATAGTCCTTTTTGTACTCCAAAGAGCAGATGCCGTCGGGGTAGAGGACCTTCAGCTCCTCAATGATGGCCCGGACCTGGTCCGGGGATTTTCTCTGATTCATGGGAAAACTCCTTAATTCAATTTCGAAAAAGCGGCACAGCCGGCTGTTTTGGTAAAAGATACGGTCCCTTTGTTCGAGCTGTATCGGCACTGTTCTCCATTGTACCACGGAGATTTTTAAAGGTGAAGGGGCAGATCTATTTTTTTTCTTGCCAATTCCATGGCTTTCCCCCATAATGGGGGGTGAGGTGAATACCATGGAAAGCCTGTTTTCCTGCCCCCTGTGTGCCGCGCCCCTGGAGCGTACGGACACGGGGCTTTGCTGCCCCAACCGCCACAGCTTTGACCGCGCGGCAGCGGGCTATGTCCATCTCCTGCCCCCCAACCGCAAGCACTCCCAGAACCCCGGGGACGACAAGGAGATGGTGGCCGCCCGTTCGGCCTTTCTGGACGGGGGATACTACGCCCCCCTTCGCCAGGCTCTGTGCCAGTTGGCGGTGGACTGTTTGGCCGATGAGCCCGCCCCCGTGGTGGTGGACAGCGGCTGCGGGGAGGGGTACTATACCGCCGGGCTCTGGGAGGCCCTGGTGAAGGCGGGGAAGGAGCCGAGAATAGCCGGGGTGGACATCTCCAAATTTGCCCTGCGCCGGGCGGCCAAACGCCTGCGGGAAGGGGAGTTCGCCGTGGCCTCGGTCTACCGTCTGCCCATCCCCGATGGGAGCGCCCAGCTGCTTCTCAATGTGTTCTCCCCCCTGGCGGCGGAGGAGTTTGCCCGGGTGCTGCGCCCCGGAGGACACTTTCTCTACGCCGTCCCCTCCCGGCGGCACCTGTGGGAGATGAAGGAGGTCCTCTACGAAAAGCCCTATGAAAACCCTGTAAAGCGGGAAGACTATACGGGCTTTGCTTGGGAGGGTGTCCGGGAGGTCCGCTATGAAATCACCCTGGAGGATTCCCGGGATATTATGGCCCTCTTCCACATGACCCCCTACGCCTGGAAGACCCCCAGGGCGGGGGTGGAGCGGCTGGAACAGACGGAGCGCCTCAAAGTACACATCGGCTTTGATCTGCACTGCTACCGCCGGCTCTGACCGGCGGGAAAAGAAAGGAACTTTATGAACCAACCCATTTTATGGGCCGCCGTGGGCACGGGCATCACCTTTTTGATGACCGCCCTGGGCTCGGCCACCGTACTGCTTGTCCGGGGGAAATCCACCCCCAATCTCCAGCGATTGTTTCTGGGCTTTGCCGCCGGGGTGATGGTGGCCGCGTCGGTCTTCAGTCTGCTGCTGCCCGCCATGGAGGAGGCCGAGGCCTCGGGGCTTCCGGCGTGGCTGCCCACCGCCGGGGGCTTTGTGCTGGGGGTGCTCTTTCTGTGGGGGATGGACTCCCTGCTCCCCCACCTTCACCCGGAAGCCAATGAGCCCGAGGGCCTGCCCTCCTCCTGGCGCAGAACCACCCTTTTGGTGCTGGCGGTGACCCTTCACAACATCCCCGAGGGGATGGCGGTGGGATTGTCCTTTGCCCTGGCCGCCCAGCACAGCGGCGGGGGACTGGGGGCCGCCATGGCCCTGGCCATCGGCATCGGCCTTCAGAACTTCCCCGAAGGGGCGGCCATCTCCCTGCCCCTTCGGCAGGAGGGGGTGAGCACCGGCCGCTCCTTCCTCTATGGGGCCCTGTCCGGCCTGGTGGAGCCTGTGTTCGGCATCCTGGTGGTCCTCTTCGCCGGGTCCATCGCCCCGGTGATGCCCTGGCTTCTCTCCTTTGCCGCGGGGACCATGATGTATGTGGTCACCGAGGAGCTCATCCCCGAGGCCCATCTGGGGGAGCACTCCAACATCGGCACCATGAGCGTCATGTTCGGCTTTGTGGTGATGATGATTCTGGATATTGCCTTAGCATAAAGAGAAAAGCGCCGCCGGGATAACCGGCGGCGCTTTGTTCCATAGCCCTCCTGCAAGGAGTTCCGGCGCCCGCAGGCGACGGAATAAATTTTAATCTGTCAGTTCCGGCGACATGTGCGTCGGAACTGACACCTCTCACACAAGATGGGCCGACTTTTCCGTAAGGAATCGAGGCCCATCTTGTGTGCAGTTCATTTCAAACAAGTGGCTATGCCACTTGTTTGAGTGTTTAGCCCAGCTTTTCCAGGCCCAGCTTCAGACGGCGCACCGTCTCCTCCCGGCCCAGAATCTGGCAGATCTCCACGGCGCCGCCGGGGGTGACCGCCTTGCCGGCCACGGCAATGCGCACCGGCCACATGAGGGTGGCGTTTTTCACCTGCATGCCCTCGGCCATGCCCACCAGGCTGTCGTGGATCAT
>CALWOR010000191.1 GCA_944383205.1 uncultured Oscillospiraceae bacterium
TGAATGAGCATTCCCATTTATGGGGATGCGAACGATACGGAGCTTGTGACGACGAAATCGAGGCCCGGCTTGCGTGCAATCCTTCTCGAAAAAGTGGCTCGGCCACTTTTTCGACAGTCTCAGGCCGCCTTCCGGCGGCCTTTCGGGTCAGTTTACTGCTTGGGCACCGTCTTGGTGACGGTGGCCTTGGGATCCTCGGTGTCAAAGATGGTCTTGGCCCCCGCGGCCAGGCCCGCCAGGCCCTGGATCTCGCTGGGAATGATGATCTTGGTGGCCTTTCCGTTGGCGGCGGCAGTGAAGGCCTCCAGGGCCTTGATCTTGATGACGCCCTCGCCGGGTGCGGCCTCGTTGATGAGCTTGATGGCGTCAGCGGTGGCCTGCTGCACCTTCATGATGGCCTGGGCCTGGGCCTCGGCCTCCAGGATCTTGGCCTGCTTGGCGCCCTCGGCCTGGAGAATGGCCGCCTGCTTGGCGGCGTCGGCACGGAGGATGGCGGACTGCTTCTCGCCCTCAGCCACCAGGATCTGGGACTGCTTCTGGCCCTCGGCCTGGAGGATGGCCTCACGGCGCTCACGCTCGGCCCGCATCTGCTTCTCCATGGATTCCTGAATGTCCCGGGGAGGCATGATGTTCTTCAGCTCCACCCGGTTCACCTTGATGCCCCAGCTGTCGGTGGCCTCGTCCAGGATGGAGCGCATCTGGCTGTTGATATGGTCGCGGCTGGTGAGGGACTGGTCCAGCTCCAGATCGCCGATGATGTTGCGCAGGGTGGTGGCGGTGAGGTTCTCAATGGCGGACATGGGATTTTCCACCCCATAGGTGTAGAGCTTGGGGTCGGTGATCTGGAAATAGATCACCGTATCGATCTGCATGGTGACATTGTCCTTGGTAATGACAGGCTGGGGCGGGAAATCCACCACCTGCTCCTTCAGGGACACATTTTTGGCCACCCGCTCCACAATGGGCACCTTGAAGTGAACGCCCACTCCCCATACAGTGCGGAAGGCACCCAGCCACTCGATGACATAGGCCCGGGACTGGGGCACGATGCGAACGATGCTTGCCAGAATGGCAAAGAGGATGATGGCCACCACAACGATGACCACAGTGGTAATGATATATTCCATAGTGCACTCTCCTTCTCTGATAGTCGGAACTCAGGTCTTGGTCTCCACGATCACCTTGACGCCCTCGATGCGCAGTACGCGCACCTCGGTCCCCTCAGGGATCACCACATCATGGGCCGACCGGGCGGACCAGATCTGTCCGTCCACCCGCACCTGGCCCTTGGCGAGGGCGTTGTCCACCGTCTCAGTGACCAGGGCGTTTTCTCCCAGCACCCGGTCGGCGTTGGTCCGGGACACTTTGTTCAGGAACATTTTCTTGCTCAGTGGCTTGAACAGCAGCAGACTGAGGGCGGACAGGGCCAGGAACACGGCGATCTGCACCCAGAGGTCTCCCCCCAGGGCAGCTGTGGCCATGCCGCCCAGGGCACCAATGGCAAACCAGATGGACACCAGCCCCACTGTCAGCCCCTCGCCCACAGCAAACACAATGAAGGCGATCAGCCAAAATACGGTCATGCTCATACCATACCCTCCTCTCTTGTAAATGACAGAGCATCTCGGGCTGTTGGCTACATCATATCATAGGCTGCAAATAATTACCACCTGTCTTTGACACAGTTAACAATTTTTTAATCTATTTCAGAAAGGGCGGGCCGCCGGGAAGCGGTCCGCCCTTGACGGACAAACTGCCGTCTGTCCGTATTTATACGACCACCAGCTGGCCGTTTTCCACATCCACAGTGAGACACTGCCCACCCTCCACCTGGTCGGCGATGATCTTGCGGCTGATGAGGGTCTCCACTGTGTGCTGGAGATACCGGCGCAGAGGCCGGGCGCCGTA
Source organism: uncultured Oscillospiraceae bacterium (assembly GCA_944383205.1). Lineage (GTDB taxonomy): Bacteria > Bacillota > Clostridia > Oscillospirales > Oscillospiraceae > Lawsonibacter. The sequence goes on from CALWOR010000191.1 coordinate 1,909, forward strand.
GATGGGATCGTAGGCGGCGTCGATGATGAAGTCCTTGGCGGCCGGGGTGAGCTCCACGGTGAGCTGCTTGTCCTCCAGGCGGCGGTTGATGTCGGCCACCATCAGGTCGATGATGTGGGTCACATTGTCCTTGGTCAGGGGCTTGTAGAAGACGATCTCGTCCAGCCGGTTCAAAAACTCCGGCCGGAAGGAGCGCTTGAGCAGCTCATTGACCTGATCCCGGGCCTGCTGGCTGATCTCGCCGCTGGCGTCGATGCCGTCCAGCAGGAACTGGCTGCCCAGGTTGGAAGTCAGAATGATGATGGTGTTCTTGAAGTCCACCGTGCGGCCCTGGCTGTCGGTGATGCGGCCGTCGTCCAGGACTTGCAGCAGAATGTTGAACACATCGGGGTGGGCCTTCTCCACCTCGTCAAAGAGGATGACGGAGTAGGGTTTCCTTCTCACCGCCTCGGTGAGCTGGCCGCCCTCCTCATAGCCCACATATCCCGGAGGGGCGCCGATGAGCCGGGAGACGGAGAACTTCTCCATATACTCGCTCATGTCGATGCGCACCAGGTTCTTTTCGCTGTCGAAGAGGGACTCAGCCAGGGTCTTGGCCAGCTCGGTCTTGCCCACGCCGGTGGGGCCCAAAAACAGGAAGGAGCCAATGGGCTTGTTAGGGTCGGCAATGCCGGCGCGGCTGCGCAGGATGGCCTCGGATACCAGGCGCACCGCCTCGTCCTGACCCACCACACGCTGGTGGAGAATGTCCTCCAGGTGGAGGAGCTTCTCACGCTCGCCCTCCATGAGCCGGGCCACGGGAATGCCGGTCCACCGCTCGATGATGCGGGCAATTTCCTCCTCGGTGACCTTGTCCCGCAGGAGGGAGCGCTGCTTGCCCTCATTGGCGATCTGCTCTTCCGCCTCCAGGGCCTTGCGGAGCTCAGGGATGCGGCCGTACTGGAGCTGAGCGGCCTTCTCCAGGTCGTACTCCCGCTGGGCCTTCTCCAGCTGGGCGTTGGCAGCTTCCAGGTCCTCCCGGAGCTTCTGGACCTTGCCGATGGCGTTCTTCTCGTTGTCCCACTGGGCCTT
>CALWOR010000192.1 GCA_944383205.1 uncultured Oscillospiraceae bacterium
GACGCCGGAAAGGAGGAAGCCCAACAGGACGGAGGAGCGGACCGCCAGCGGCGGCTTCCCCGCAGCCGCCCGCTTCTCCCGGATCAGCTGATAGGTCTGGCTGACAATCAGGATTACGATCAGCAGCATGAGGAAACAATAGATCACGATCCGAAACGGATTGTTTATTCGATAACGATACACACTGCCGATCGTCAGCACGAAGACAATTCGATATGTAATATAAATCGTCTTTGCGACTTTGGAAGCTCTTTCATCTATTTTCGTTTGGACTCACCCCCTCTTTTGATTTGTTTTGATTATACTGAAATATTCCGATTTTATCAACTATTTCTATCTAATTTGTATAATTCTATACTCCGCTTCTCCCTGGCCGTCCCGGCGGGCCTGCCGGTGTGCGGCATCGCCGCCCGCCGCCTTATCCGGGAAGCCTGCACCATATATATCAAAGATGCCCGCGCCGAAAAACGGCGCGGACTTTTTTAAAATATTGAAACCGCGCGGGACTTTCCCCCGTACCTAGAAGCAGAACCGAACCCGCGCGGGGGTTCTTAAAAACCGAAATGGAGGAAACTCCTTGGACGAACAAGACCTGATTTTTCGTCTGCGCTCCGGTGAGCGCCGGGCCCTGGAGGAGATCATCCAGGGCTACACCCACTACCTCACCGCCGTGGCCGCCCGGGCCCTGGGCCCATCCCCCAGCCGTGAGGATCTGGAGGAGGTGGTCTCCGACACCTTTCTGGCCCTGTGGCGCAGCCGGGACAAGATCGAACCGGAGCGCTCCCTGCGGCCCTTCCTGGCAGTGACCACCCGGAATCTGGCCTACAGCAGGCTGCGAAGCCGCCGGGAGACGGAAGAAATTCCAGACCATCTCCCCGACAGCCGCCCCGGCCCCGAGGAACTTGCAGAGCGGCAGGCCCTCCACCGCCACCTGCGGCAGCTGGTGGAGGAGATGGAGGAGCCCGACCGGACCCTGTTTCTGCGCTACTATTTTCAGGAGGAGCCCCTATATCAGGTGGCCCACGCCCTGGGGTTGAAGGAGTCCACCGCCAAAACCCGGCTGTTCCGGGGGCGGCAGCGGCTGAAGCTCGCCCTGGGCGGGAAAGGAGGAAGCTATGTCCAGTCACATTCATGAGCTGTGGGACGACCTGGAGCTCCAGCCCCTGTACCCGGAGCTGAACCCGGAGGATATCTCCGCCCGGGTGAGCGCCGCCCTGGACCGGGAAACGGAGTGCACCCACGATCAGGTCTTGTCAAGGAAAACGCCTATGAAACGCAGTGTAAAGTCCATTGTCCTCTTTGCCGCCGTGCTGGCCCTCATGGCCGGGACGGTGCTGGGGGCGGCCTACCGCTCCGGGGTGCTGGAGCTCTTCTTCCCCAATGGAGACACCAGCCAGGTGGAGCCCTATGTCCAGACCGCCCTGGACACCGCCGAAAACGAAGATTACCGCCTGCGGGTGGACAGCTGCCTCTATGACGGGCAGAATGTCTACGCTGTAGTCACCGTGGAGGCCCTTAACGACCAGGCCACCGAAGACCTGATGAGCAACAAGGTCATCGCCGAATCCCACCTGGACATGTGGGGGGAGGAGATGGTGAACAGCCTTCTAAAGAGCGGCTCCACCGGCCCGGAAACCTTCCACTGTAATTTTGGAGACTATTATAACGAAGAGGAATCGGACACAAACAGAGACCTTGGCGGCATGGGCATTCACGATTTGCCCAACCCCGACGACCATAGCCGCTCCTGGCAGATTAACATCCAGTTTGGCTCCTATCAGGGGCTCCAGGAACAGCCTTTGGAGTTCTGGGTAGACTTTATGGGCAAGGACTGCACCGTGGAAATTCCTCTCGACAACATGGCAGAGCCTATCCGCCTGGCCCCCAACGAGGAGGTCACCTACGATGTATACACCGGGGTCAAGGGGATTTTGAAAGAGTTTATCCTCACCCCCACCTCCTTCTCCATCACCGCTGAGCCACTTGAGGAGCCGGATAAACAATACTACACCACCGGATATGACGCCGGAAAGAACATCTTTTTCCTGCGCATGAAGGACGGCACTATCCTTACCCGGATGCAGCTGGGCGCAGTCAACGACCAGTTTGACACCGTGGTGGATCTCAGCCAGGTTCAGTCCATCATCTACGGCTATACCGAGTTCGCCGTAGACGGCTCTCCCTCCTTCCCGGCTAAGCTGCCCGAAAACCTCTACCCCTTCACCTGCACCGAGATCATCCCGGAGGACAGACGACAGCACTTCCGCTTCCCGGTGGAGGAGCTGTGTCAAAAGCTGGGGGCCGACTACCAGTGGGACGAATCTACACAAACCGCCACCGCCGCCTACCGGGGCGTCACCCTCACCATGACCGTAGGCGAGAGCTGCTGCCAGGTGAACGGAGAGACGGTGGAACTGCTTTTTGAAACTCTCTATGACAAAACCGACCCTGACTACGAAGCGTTCCCGGAGTATATTGCCCTGGAGGACGGGGTGCTCACCGCGCCCGTCACCCTCCTGGAGCACTGGTCTTTGGATTACCCCTACCTGCGCACCGACGAAGGCAAACCGGTGGGCCAGATGCTGGTCATCCCATAAAAAACGAAACGGCGGAATAAAGGTCCTCTCACCCCGGCATACTAATTCCGAGGTGATACCATGAATCAAGCAAATAATCAACTGGCGGCCTTCGGGGTGCTCCTGCGGCAGAACCCCCAATCCTCCCGCTTCTATGACAGCTGCACCCCCGCCCAGCGCCAGGCTATCCTGGACCAGCTGCCCAAGATGACCTCCCAGGCCCAGCTTCAGGGCTTTGTGGACCATCTGCCCAGCGCCGCACTATAGGAAAATCGAAAAAGTGGCACAGCCACTTTTTCGAGAAAGATTGCACGCAAGCTGGGCCTCGATTTCGTCGTCACAAGCTCCGTATCGTTCGCATCCCCATAAATGGGAATGCTCATTCACTTCGCTGCTC
>CALWOR010000193.1 GCA_944383205.1 uncultured Oscillospiraceae bacterium
AGGGGCTGTTTCCCCCCGTGGAGATGCCCACGGACAGGCTTCCCCGCTTGATGAGGCAGGGGAAGAGGAAGGAGCTCTCCTCCCTGTCGTCCACCACATTCACCGGCACTCCCCGCGCCCGGCACAGCCGGGCGGCCAGATGGTTCACCCCCCGGTCCCCGGCGGCGGCAATGACAAAGGCCCGGCCCTCCACATCTTCGGGGGCGAAGGCCCGCCGGCACAGGGTGAGGCCGGGGAGGGCCGCCAGCTCCGGGAGGATGTCCGGGGCCACCACGGTGAGCCGGGGGGCGTAGGGCAGGAGCTTTTCCGCCTTCCGCAGGGCCACCCGTCCGCCCCCGATGAGAAGGCCGTCTGCCCTCTCTATATCTACAAAAAAGGGAAAGTATGCCATACCTGCCTCCTTACTTGAGGGGGGCGCAGTAGTACTGCCAGCCCTCCGGCGTCTCCATCCGGCGCACCGACACCCCGAAGACCCGGTCCAGCACCCCGCTGAAAAAGACCTCATCCGGGCTGCCCAGGGCCTGCAGGGTCCCGCCGGACAGCACCGCCGCCCGGTCGCAGCCCCGCAGGGCCAAATCCAGGTCGTGGAGGACCAGCACCACCGCCCGGCCCATCTCGGCCAGCCGCCGGGCCAGGGCCATCACCTCCAGCTGGTGCCCGATGTCCAGAAAGGTAGTGGGCTCGTCCATGAAGATGCTCTGGGTGTCCTGGGCCAGGGCCATGGCCAGATAGACCTTCTGCCGCTGCCCCCCGCTGAGCTCCTCCATGGGCCGGTGGCTCAGGTCCCCGGCGTCCGCCCACTGAAGGGCCCGGTCGGCCATGGCAAAGTCCTCGGGCCGGTAGCGCCGGGGGAAGGACAGGTAGGGGAAGCGGCCGTGGAGGACCATCCGCCGGGCGGTGATGTTGGGCACGCTCCGGCTCTGGGCCAGATAGGCGGCCTTTTGGGCCACCTCCCGGGGGGAGAGGGAGCGGATGTCCCTGCCGTCCAGGAGGATCTCCCCACTCTGGGCGGGGATGAGCCCCAGGGCGGCCTTCAAAAGGGTGCTTTTCCCGCAGCCGTTGGGCCCCAGCAGGGCGGTCACCTGCCCCGGGGGGAAGGAGAGGATGATATTTTGCAGAACGGGGACGCCGTCATAGCCCACAGAGAGATCACGCAGCTCAACCACGGTGCCGCCCCCCTCTCTGGCGCAGGAGCAGCCAAATAAAGAAGGGCCCCCCCAGCAGGGACATGATGATGCCCACGGGCAGCTCATAGGGGGCGAAAATCAGCCGGGAGAGGAGGTCGCACCCGCACAGCACCGCCCCGCCCCCCAGGGCGCAGGCGGGGAGCAGGGGGCCGCACTCCTCCCCCGCCAGCCGGCGCATCATGTGGGGGACCATGAGGCCCACAAAGCCGATGAGCCCACAGAAGCTCACCGCCGCCCCCGCCAGCACCGAGGCAAGGCCCAGGGCCAGCAGGCGCAGGACCCTGGCGTTGAGACCCAAAGCCTGGGCCTGTTCCCGGCCCAGGGAGAGAATGTCCAGCTCGTTATGCAGGAGCATGGCCAGGGCCAGGGCGGGGAGGATGAGGATGGCGGCGGGGCGCAGCTGGGCCAGGGACACCCCGTCCAGCCCCCCGATGCGAAAGTCCGAGTAGCCGTTGAGGGACTCGGGGACAAAGGTGAGGATGGCATCCACCCCGGCGCTGAATATGCCCGAGATGGCAAGGCCGGCCAGCACCAATGTGAGCCGGGAGGCCCCGGTGCCCTCGGCGATGGCCAGCACCGTCACCGCCCCCAGAAAGGCCCCCAGAAAGGCGGCGAAGGGGACGGCGGCAAGGTTTGCGGGCATGAGGGCGCAGCACAGGGCCGCCGCCAGCCCCGCCCCGGAATTGACCCCGATGGTGCTGGGGGCGGCCAGGGGGTTGGACAGCACCAGCTGGACGATGACCCCGGCGCAGGCCAGGGCCGCCCCCGCCAGCAGGCCCGCCAGGGTCCGGGGCAGGCGCACATAGAGGACGATCCGCCCTGCGATGGTGTCGGCGGGGTCAAAAAACCCCTTCAGCACCTCCAGGGGCGGGATGGGCTCGGGCCCCAGCAAAAGGCTCAGCGCCCCCACGGCCAGAAAGGCCCCCAGCAGGCACAGGAGGATGAAATTGTGGTTAGTCCTCGGGATAGAGGATGTCCGCGAGCTTCTCATAGGCTTCTCCCCAACGGGCGTTTGGTTTCACATTGTAGAGCTGCTGGTCCATGTAGTAGAGCCGCCCCTCCTTTACCGCCGTGAGGCTCTCCCAGGCGGGATCGGACAGCAGGGCATTTTGAAGGGTGGTCTGGGCGTCGGTGGGATCGGAGCCCTGGAGGACCACAAAGATATACTGGGGGTCACAGGCCAGGATGGTCTCCATGCTGAGGCTTTCCAGCAGGGAGGTCTCGCTGTCGGCGATGTTTACACAGCCCAGGTCCGCCAGCATCTCCCCCAAAACGGTGTTTTCACTGTTTTTTACCTTGCAGCTGGAGCCGGTGGCGCGGACATAGAGGACGGCGGGATTGCTGCCGTCGGCGCGGGCGCGGGCGGCGTCGATCTGTTCTCCCACCGCCGTGCCGTAGGTCTCATAGGCCTGGGCATCTCCGGTGAGCCGGGTGCAGATGTCCAGCACCCGGAGATAGTCCTCGTAGGAGCTCACATCAAAGCAGGCCGCCGGGACGCCCAGCTCATCCATCAGGTCCATGAGCTCCACATCCGCCTGGGTCTTGGTGCTGCCGATGACAAAGTCCGGGTCGGCGGCCAGGAGGGTCTCCCGGCTGGGGGTCTTCACCGCACCCAGGTTTTTGACTTCCTCCCCCAGACCCAGGTCAAACTGGGTCCAGCTGTCGTCGGCGGCGGCGGCCAGGGTGTCCTTCCCACCGGCCAGGCACCAGATGTCGGCAAAGCTGCCGATGAGGGCGGCCGCCCGCTCCGGTGGGGCGGAGAGGGTGACGGTCCGGCCCAGG
>CALWOR010000194.1 GCA_944383205.1 uncultured Oscillospiraceae bacterium
CGATATGAGGGTAAAGTAGGAAAGTTTTACGCCATCTACAGCTGTGACGACCCCCAGGCCCCGGACCTCTACAACGACACCTCCAGCATGGCCCTGGTCATGAAGAAGCAGACTGGGCGGGCCTGGCTCCTCCTGTTTGTGCTGTTTCTCTGGCTGGGGGCGGCCTTCTGGGACGAGTGGGTCATGCTCTTCACCCGGCCCGCCTCCCTTTTCATGGGGATCATCCTGCGCTCCGACACCCTGATCCCCCTCTATCTTTTGATGCTCGTCATGGCTCTTCTGATGATCGGCACCGACATGAGCACATTTGTGGGGATCCATCGGACACAGGCCCTCCTCCGCCGGGGGGAGTGGCCCGCCCCGGGGCGCAGAAATTATCTGGAGCTGCGGCACTTGATACTTGCGGGCGGTATGGTTCTCCTGGCCGCGGTGATTTTTATTTACCTTCTCTGCTTCAAAGCCTCTGATTCCCGGCGGCTGTCCGGGCCGGAGGAGTGGGCTTTCCCCCACATTACGCTGGAAGAGATCATCCCGGCGGGGGCGGAGCTCCACCTCTACAACGACCAGGAGATACTCCACCACGATGAATTGTCCTGGTCCTCCCTGGCCCCGGAGCAATACGATGTGGCCCAGGCCGGGGCGGTGCGCGCCGCCGGTGAGCCGGAGCGGGACGCCCGGGTCAATCAGGAGCATGTCCGCGCCCTCTCCCCCGCCCTGGCTCGCATGGTCTATCAGGGCCGGGTGGAGGAGCACCGCCTCTCCCTGGAACAGTACCAGGAAAACTGGGAGGAGAGCACCCCCTTCCTCCACGACAACGCCGACGCCTTTGATTTTCTCCAGGAGGAGGCAATCCCCTCCAACCTGGACGGTCTGACCTGCTTCACCTACCAATTCTCCGATGAAAGGGCCGCCCATGTGGTGTACATCGGTCTTGCGGGCGACCGGGCGTTCGTCCTGGACTGCTCGGGCGCCGCCGACGGGGAGCTGGCGCTCCAGCTGCTCCTGGAGCGGCTGGGGGCGGCCTGACCCCCTTCATTTCGATGGCCTGAAAGGAGGCCTTCTCATGAAATCTGTCTACAAGCTCACCCCTGTCTCCGACTACGACATCCAGGGGCTGGAGAGCTGGCTTCAGGACATGGCCCTGCGGGGGCTGTACCTGAAAAAATACCGCCCCCTCTTCTGTACCTTCACCCCCGGCCCGGCCAGGAAAACCCGGTACCGGATCGAACCATATCGCCGCCGCCTGGATGACGACCTGCCCGCCGACATGCTGGAACTCTACGAGGAGTACGGCTGGGAGTGTGTGGGGGATGTGAACCGGGAGATGCTCATCTTCTCCACCCAGGATGAAAATGCCCCAGAACTCCACACCGACCCGGCCATTCAGGGTGAGCAGTGGAAGAAGCTCTACAAAAGGGCCCGGCGCGCTACCATCACAACTCCCCTGCTTACTCTGCTCATCATTTGGTGTGCCGGTGTCCAGCTTTTTGAACACGGCACCCCCATCACCAATCTTATCACCACTGTGTCTCTTCCCCTGGTGCTGCTTTGTATCTGTCTTCTGGTGAGCCTCCCTTCTGTATTTGTCCAGAAGCGGGACCTGGGCCTTATCCTCCGGCAGCTGGAGGATGGCGTCCCCCTGGCGCACCGGGCCCCCTACCCAAAGCGGAACCTGGGCTCCCCCGTCTACTTTGCCGTCATCGTTGTGCTGTTTGGGGCTCTGTTCCTGGGGCAGTACATTCTGCCCCTCACCGGGGGAAAGCTGCAGAGTCTCTCCGACCTTCAGGACTTCCCCCTCCTGTCCCTCAGTGAAGTGGAGGGAGAAAACTTTGTCCCCTATACCATGGCCAGCGAGGGCTATGTGGACTACGCCAACTTTGCCCGGCAGGAGCACTACCTGCTGTGCTGGAACAGCTGGGAGGCGGTGCAGACAGGGGTCTGGGTGGACCAGGAGCAGTGGAACCGGATGGAAATTACCTGGTACGACCTGCCCGCCCCCCTGTCCTTCCTGGCCCAGCCCATGGCAAAGGAACAGCTGGAGCGCTCCATGGCCCTGGACGAGGACATCTGGTGGCGGGCCGACTCGTCAGAGGGAGGCACCTGGAGGGTCACCCAGTACCCCGACACCGGGGCGGACTACCTGGCCCTGGCCCGGCGGGAGGGGACCTTCTTCCAGACCGCCGCGGCGGCTTTGGGGGACAAGGTGGTGCTGATCCAGTATACCGGCCGGGGGGACCTGGGGGACCACCTGGACGACATCGTGGCCATGATCGGATAAAGGAGGGAATTTTATGAGTCTGGTGCGAAAATTGATCCCCGTCTCCCTCTATGACATCCCCGGCCTGGAGGCCTGGCTGGAGGAACAGGCCAACCAGGGCCTCTTCCCCACTCGTCTGGGCGACTGGGCCACCTTTGACCACTCGGGGGTCCCGGGCACCCGGTTCCGTCTGGCGGCCCAAGAGGGAAAAAAGGATATCCCAACCCTGGAGCAGCTGGAGCTGTGCAGGCGGTTTGGGTGGAACTACGCCCTCTCCTTCAGGGGCTGCTTCCTCTTCTACGCCGTGGACCCGGAGGCGGTAGAGCTTTACACCGACTGGGAGAGCCGGGGATTTTCCCTGAAGCCTCTGAAAAAGCGCATGGCCGCCTGCCGGAACAGGGCCATACTTTTCTACGGGCTCCTGGCGGCGCTGGTGATCTGGGTCCTGTTCTTCTTTGAGGGGAAAAACGATGTTCAGCCCGACCACTTTACCCCGCTGCCTCTCATCCTGCTGAACGCCACCACGCCCTATGTCCTGCTGTTCCTGGTTTTGTCAGCTCTGGCCTGGCGGAACTGGCGCCGGGACTCCCGCACCCTGAAGAAGACCTATTCCGCCCTGTCCCAGGGACTGCCGCCGCCCCCCCCCCCCCGCCCCAAAAAGAGCGGGCTGTGGG
>CALWOR010000195.1 GCA_944383205.1 uncultured Oscillospiraceae bacterium
AGCACATCGCCGGCCTTCACCTGCTGGCCCACGGAGCACTCCACCTTGAAGATGTTGCCGGGCATGGGGCTCTTCACCGCGGTCTCACCAGCCGCGGGAGCGGCGGCGGGGGCGGCAGCAGGAGCGGGAGCGGCGGCAGGGGCGGGAGCCGGAGCCGGAGCGGGAGCCGCGGCGGGAGCGGGGGCAGCCGCAGGGGCAGGAGCAGCCACGGGAGCCGCGGCCACAGGGGCGGCAGCGGGGGCGGGGCCGTCGGCGGAGGCGATGGCCACCTCATAGGCCTTGCCGTTGATGGTGATGGTATAGGTGCCGGGGCAGTTGTCCCGGGCGCCCATCACCAGGTGGGGAGGCTGATAGCTGGCGGCAAAGGGCTGGATGGGACGGGCGGTGTACCCGGCGCCGGCCACGGCGGGGGTGTTGGTGTAGTACACATGGCCCTGCCAGGCGGGCATGGGAGGCAGGTCCTCCTTCTTGGGGGCGGCGGGGGCGGCGGCAGCGGGCTTCTTGGCCTCCTCCTTCTTGGGGAAGCCGGCCTCACGGTCCTTGAAGAAGGCCATGGCCACCTGGGGGAAGGCGATATAGCTGAGCACATCCTCGTCGCTCTTGGCCACCCCGGCCAGCTCCTTCTTGGTCTTCTCAAACTCGGGCTCCAGAGAATCGGCAAAGCGGCCCTTCACCAGGGGAGTGTCCCCCAGGATCTTCTTCTGGATGGCGGGGTCAATGGGAGCGGGGGTGCGGCCATACTCGCCCCGGCAGTAGGCCTTGATCTCCTTGCCCACCACCTTGTAGCGCTCACCGGCCAGCACATTCTGCACGGCCTGGGAGCCCACCATCTGGCTGGTGGGGGTGACCAGGGGAGGATAGCCCATGTCGGCGCGGACCTTGGGAGTCTCGGCCAGGGCTTCGTCCAGCTTATCCATAGCATTCATCATCTTCAGCTGGGAGATGAGGTTGGAGAGCATGCCGCCGGGGATCTGGTAGTTGAGGCACTGGGTGTCAGTGGCCATGGAGATGGGATCCAGAGTGCCGTCCTTCAGGAAGTCGGCCCGGACGCCCTTGAAGAAATCGGCCATCTTAATAAGGGCCTTGTCGTCCAGATCAACCTGATAGCCCAGCTGACGCAGCGCATAGGCCAGAGTCTCAGTAGCGGGCTGAGAGGTACCGCCGGAGAAGGGAGAAATGGCGGTGTCGATGACATCGGCACCGGCCTCCACTGCCTTCAGATCAGTCATAAAGGCAAGACCGGTGGTGCAGTGAGTGTGAACAACCAGAGGCAGCTCAGGCACAGCGTCCTTGATGGCAGCGCACAGGTCATAGGACTCCTTGGGACCCATGATGCCGGCCATGTCCTTGATGCAGATGGAGGAGACGCCCATACTCTTCAGGTCCTTCACCATCTTCACATAGTTTTCCAGGGTGTGAACAGGGCTGGTAGTATAGGAAATGGTACCGGAAGCGTGGGCACCCTGCTTGACGGTCTCGTCGATGGCAACCTCCAGGTTGCGCACATCGTTGAGGGCGTCGAAAATACGGATGATGTCGATGCCGTTCTTCACAGAGTACTCCACGAATTTACGCACCACATCGTCGGGGTAGTGCTTATAGCCCAGGATATTCTGGCCGCGCAGCAGCATCTGCAGCTTGGTGTTGGGCATCTTGGCCCGGATCTTCCGCAGCCGCTCCCAGGGATCTTCCTGCAGATAGCGCAGACACACATCGAAGGTGGCGCCGCCCCAGACCTCGGCGGAGTAATAGCCGGCCTTGTCCATGGTCTCCAGAATGGACTCGAACTTGCTGTAAGGCAGACGGGTCGCGATCAGCGACTGGTTGGCGTCACGCAGCACGGTCTCAGTAAAATTTACTTTTCTCATGTTGATCGACCTCCATAATGCTCCCCGGAGCAATTTTCTTGCGGGAGTAGATTATCGTCACTTGCATACTATTTTAGTATAATCTTTCCAAGAAAGCAAGCCCTTAGCGTGGAATAATCGGGGCTTCTTATTGGGCAATCGTGCTCTTTCCCCGGCCCCTTCCCCGGTGGGGAAGAAAAGAAAACACCGCAGCAGATCGTGAGATACTCTGCTGCGGTGTTCACATTTCCCCGTCGGCCTCCAGCCGACCACATTCGGCCGTCACCGGTCGCTGCATACGCTGTCATCCTCCCTGGCGTTATATCCGTCGGAATTGAAGATCAGGTCGTCCACATCCACATCGCTGCGTACCCGGGACCAAATGTTGTTCACCTCATACTTGGGCATCGTCATGCTTGTCGCCTCCTCTCATATCGGTTGGGAAAAGGGTATAAAAAAGCCATCGTCTGCCGGACAAACGATGGAGGGCGGTGTATTTGTTTGATCCCCGTGGGGCACAACATACAAGATCCATCCGTCGGATGCTGGGGCGCGAAACTTAACATAATTCCTGAGAATCATCTTGACGCTTCTCTCCCTGTCGGCAGTTTGAAACGGTCCTATCCTCTCCAGCTCAAGGACTGTAAAGGAATTCCCTTTTCACTTTACAGTATCTCCTCTTTTTTCAGACCGGTCAAGCAGCTGCCTCTCTTTCCGGAAAAACCGAAGCATATTTCAGCTGTTTTTCTGAAAAAGGAGATCTTTTTCCACCTTTTCGGGGAGCTCCCCCAGTGGATGTTGTTATTGTAAACCTAATTATGATGCCTGTCAATGGAATTTGTGATTTTTAACATAAATGTAACATTTCTCCCCTCCCGCTTTGTGGAGCCGGACGGGGGCCGCCACAGGGCCCCTTTTCTCCTTCAGGAAATCCGCTGGACTTTTTCTCCTCTTTCCGCTACACTGAAGTGGTAATTTTCAGGGGGCGGTGCGCCCCCGCGCAAAGGAGAATGTCCCATG
>CALWOR010000196.1 GCA_944383205.1 uncultured Oscillospiraceae bacterium
CTGCTGCTCCCCGTGGACGCCTATTTTGCCGGGCGGCCTGTCCTGATTTTAAAGCCGGACCTGGAGAAAAAGGTGCGAAACGGCATGACCGTCATCCTGCCCCAGGCCCCCGGGGTTTCCGGGGAGTGCCGGGTGTACGGGGAGAGCGGGGAGTTTCTGGCTCTGGGGAAGCTGACGGGGCGGAAGCTGGAGACGGTGAAGAGCTTTTTCAGTGTATGAGGTTCGCCCGGTGGGGCGGGGATTTTTCCGCCTGCGGGCGGGGTGAGGAGGTTTCGCCCCCGAGGGGGCGAAATACCCCCAAACATAAACAATCACCATCAACAAGGAGAGAAACTATGCCAAACAAACCCGAACGCGTCATCGCCCTGGGCTTTTTTGACGGCGTCCACCAGGGCCACGGGGCCCTGCTGCGGGCGGTGACCACCGCCGCCGACCGGCTGGGGGCCGTTCCCTGTGCCTTCACCTTTGACCGCCACCCCGGCGGGGCCATTACCGGGGAGAAGGTCCCCCTGCTGAGCACGGTGGAGGACCGGATCTGGCTCATGCGGCGGTGGTACAACATCCAGGAGGTCATTGTGGCCTCCTTCGACGCCATGCAGCGCATGGACTGGGAGGACTTTATCGTCCACTACCTGGTGGAGGAGCTGGGGGCGGTCCATGTGGTGGCCGGCCACGACTTCCACTTCGGCTATCTGGGCAAGGGCAACCCCCGGCGGCTGAAGGAGAAGTGCCATGAGCTGGGGATCGGCTGCGACATTGTGGAAAAGGTGGAGCAGGACGGCATCACCGTCTCCTCCACCTACATCCGCACCCTCATCGCCCAGGGGGAGATGGACCGGGCGGTGCAGTTCCTGGGCCATCCCCACATCCTCACCCAGCGGGTGAGCCACGGCAAGAAGATCGGCTCGTCCACCCTGGGCTTCCCCACGGTGAATCTGCGGGTGCCTGAGGGGATCATCGTCCCCGCCTTTGGGGTGTACGCCACAAGGGTGTGGTTTGACGGGGAGTGCCGCATGGCGGCCACCAATGTGGGGGTGCGGCCCACGGTGGAAAATAACGACGGCAGCGTCACGGTGGAGGGCTTCATCCTGGACTTCTCCGGGGACCTCTACGGCCACCAGGTGCGCATGGAGTTCTTCCGCCGCCTGCGGGGAGAGAAGAAGTTCCCCAGCATGGAGGCGCTGGCCGACGAGATCCGCCGCAACGCCCAGCAGACCCGGGCTTACTTTAAGGGGCGGGACTGAGAGAGCCCGCCAATATCTGCCGGAAGGAGAGAGCGCCTATGCCAAACCGAGACCTGTTCCATCTGCTTCACCATGACCAGCCGGCCCGGTATGACAGGATGTTCCGCTACCTGTGGATCTTCGTGGCCGTCACCCTGATCACGGGCTTTGCCCTGGACACCCCGGAGAACATCTTTGCCGGACTGACCCGGATCGTCATGGTGGAGGACGCCCTCATCACCGACTATGTGCTGGTGGCCGGGCCGGGGGCCGCCCTGGTGAACTCCGCCCTGGTGACGGCGGTGACCATCTGCGTGCTCTATTTGGCAAAAGATGTGCTCAACGGCATGACCCTGGTGGAGATCGGCCTGATGTCCGGGTTCTCCCTGTTCGGAAAGAATCTGGTGAATATCTGGCCCATCCTCATCGGCTCCTGGCTGTACGCCAAAGTGAAAAAAGAACCGGTGGCCAGCTACGCGGGCATCGGCCTTATGGCCACCGCCCTGGCCCCCATCGTCAGCTACATCGCCCTGGACAACGGCTGGGGCAACCCCTTCTGGGGGTGTCTGGTGGGGCTGGTCATCGGGTTCGTCATGCCCCCTCTGGCCGCCTACACCTACCGCATCCAGAACGGCATGAATTTGTACAATGTGGGCTTTGCCTGCGGACTGATGGCCTTTATCTGCGTGCCCCTGATGACCTCCCTGGGGGCCGACCCCACCCTCCACTACCGGTGGGCCAGCGGCTATAACGGGCTGTTTGCCACCACACTGGGGAGCTTCTGCCTGGGGCTCATCATCATCGGCCTCTTCTTCAGCGGCAAGCCCCTGTGGGCCGCCTGGGCGGGCTACCGCCGTCTGCTTCAGACCAGCGGCCGGGCCCCCAGCGACTACCTGCGTATGTTCGGACCCGCCCCGGTGCTCATCAACATGGGGGTCAACGGCCTGATCGGCATGGGCTTCATCCTGCTGGGCAAGGGGGACCTGAACGGCCCCACGGTGGGGGGCATCCTCACCATCATGGGCTTTTCCGCCTTCGGCAAGCACGCCTTCAACATCATCCCCGTGATGGCGGGGGTGTTCTTGGGGAGCATCGTCATGCACTGGGAGCTCGATCAGTCGGCGGTGCAGCTGGCCTGCCTGTTCTGCACCACCCTGGCCCCCATCGCCGGGTACTTCGGCTGGCCCTACGGGGTGCTGGCGGGGTTCCTCCACTCCTCGGTGGTGCTGTACACCAGCTCCCCGGTGGCGGGGATGAACCTCTACAACAACGGCTTTTCCGGGGGCATGGTGGCCATCGTCCTCTATCCCACCATCATGGCCATCGCCCAGCACCGCAAGCCGGTGCTCCAGGACGAGGACTACTTCGACCAGCTGGAGCACGACGAGCCGGTGGTTGCCCCGGAGCCCCACGAGATCAAAGAGGAACTGGAAAAATAAGCAAGCAGACACCTGCCCGGGTGGGCGGGTGTCTGTTTTTAGGGGAGGTTCACTCAAGCCTCCCTTGCGGAATGGGAGGTGGCCCGGCGAAGCCGGGGCGGAGGGATCGTGAGGAGTTTCGCCCCCCGGGGCGACCCACTTTGCCAACAGCGGCAAAGTGGGCAAAGCGCTGTTCAAGGGGGAGATGTTTCGAT
>CALWOR010000197.1 GCA_944383205.1 uncultured Oscillospiraceae bacterium
GAGCTCCCGGGCCTCCAGGGCATCGTTGGCCTGCTTGACCAGGTTGTCGCCGATACCGTCCTTGCCCACGATCAGAATGGTGTCGATGCCGTTGGCCAGCCCCCGCAGCTGGGAGCGCTGTTTGCTTGTCAGTTCCGACATAATTTCTAACTCCTAATTCTCTTTGAGATATTCTTCCAGCTTGACCTTAAATGCCTCCAGGGCCCTTCCCCGGTGGGAAATGGCGTTCTTCTCCTCCGGGATAAGCTGGGAAAAAGTCTTCTTCAGTCCGGGCACAAAGAACACCGGGTCATAGCCAAAGCCGCCCTCCCCCATGGGGGCGAAAGCGATGGTGCCCTCACACTCCCCCCGGGCGGAGATCACATCTCCGTTGGGGAAACAGCAGGTGATCACCGAGACGAAGCGGGCCGTCCGGGGCATCTGCCCCTTCATGTTCTCCAGCAGAAGCTGATAGCGCCCCGCATCATCCAGCCCCGGGCCGCCATACCGGGCGGAGTAGACCCCTGGGGCGCCCCCCAGAGCGTCCACACACAGCCCCGAGTCGTCGGCGATGGCGGGCATACCGCTCTTTTCCATAACAGCCCTGGCCTTCAGCAGGGAGTTTTCCTCAAAGGTGGTCCCGGTCTCCTCCACCTCCACATCCACTCCGGCCTCCGCCTCAGAGCAGACCTCAATGCCCAGGTGGGAAAGGATGTCGTTCATCTCCACCAGCTTCTTTTTATTTTTGCTGGCCAGCACCAGTTTCATGTCCCGTTCCTCCTATTATACGCCCAGAATTTCCTTCTGGATGGCCTGGAGCCGGGAGATGCCTTCATGACACAGCTCCACCAGCTGCCGCTGCTCCTCCAGGGTAAAGGGACGCTCCTCCCCGGTACCCTGGATCTCAATGAGCCGCCCCTGGTCATCCATGACACAGTTCAGGTCCACCATGGCGGCGGAGTCCTCCTCATAGCACAGGTCCAGCAGGGGCACATCATTGACGATGCCGGCGGACACGGCGGCCACATAGCCGCTCACCGGGTACTCCTTCAGCTGTCCGTTCTCCATCATCTTGCGAAACGCCAGCATCATAGCCACAAAGCCCCCGGTGATGGAGGCGGTACGGGTGCCCCCGTCTCCCTGGAGCACATCGCAGTCGATGGTGATGTTCCAGGGGCCCAGCTTCTTCATGTCCACCACAGACCGGAGCGCCCGGCCGATGAGGCGCTGGATCTCGGCACTGCGGCCGTTCAATTTCAGCTTGGAGATGTCCCGGCGGGACCGCTCCCGGTTAGCCCGGGGAAGCATGGAGTATTCAGCGGTGACCCAGCCCTCCCCCTCAGGGACATGGCGGGGGGGCTTGTCCTCCACGCTGGCGGTACACAGCACATGGGTGTTGCCGCAGCGGATGAGACAGGAGCCCTCGGCAAACTTGTTGATATTGGGAATGATCTCCACCGGGCGCAGCTCGTTGGCTGCCCGGCCATCAATTCTGGACATAAACGACTTCCTCTCCGCAATTTTTCCCATATTGTATCATAATTCGACACAGGAAGGTATAGATAGAATGTAAATAAACGGAGGTTTTTTTCCTGTTCTTGTGTCGGCTTTTCAATCTCTCGGCTCAAGCTGCCCCAATTTCTAACTCCTGACTCCTAATTTCTGACTCAGATCAAGGCCTGGGCAAACTCCGCGGCGTCAAAGGGCTTGAGATCATCCACACCCTCGCCCACACCGGCGTATTTTACAGGCACCCCCAGCTCCTTGGCAATGGCGATGGCAATGCCCCCTTTGGCGGTGCCGTCCAGCTTGGTAAGAACGATACCGGTGATGCCGGCGGCCTCTTTAAACTGCTTGGCCTGGATAAGACCGTTCTGGCCGGTGGTGGCGTCCAGCACCAGCAGGGTCTCCCGGGCGCTGTCCGGCAGTTCCCGGTCGATGACCCGGGAGATCTTATTGAGCTCATTCATCAGATTCTGCTTGTTATGGAGCCGTCCGGCGGTATCCACCAACACCACATCGGTACCCCGGGCCCTGGCGGCACTCATGGCGTCAAAGACCACGGCGGCGGGGTCGGCCCCCTCGTGCTGCTTGATGATGTCCACCCCGGCCCGGTCGGCCCAGATGGTCAGCTGCTCGGCAGCGGCAGCCCGGAAGGTGTCGGCGGCGCAGAAGAGGACCTTCTTTCTCTGCCCCTTCAGCTGGTAGCCGATCTTGCCGATGGTGGTGGTCTTCCCCACCCCGTTCACTCCAATGAACAGCACCACAGAGGGGCGGGTAGACAGATTGAGGGCGGTATCCCCCGCGCTGAGGGCGTCGGCAATCACCTGCACCATACAGCTCCGGGCCTCCTCCAAAGTCTTGATCCCCTCCCGGCGCACCCGGCTTTTCAGCTCCTCCACCAGCTCCAGCGTCACATCCATGCCGGTATCGGCCAGGATGAGGGACTCCTCCAGTTCGTCGTAGAAGTCGTCGTTCAGCTCAGAACCGAAGCTGGCAAAGATGTTGATTTTTTTCAGTTTGTCAAAAAAGCCCATATCAAAGTATCCTTTTCTTTTTTTCTTTCCACGGAATTTTAGCTCCGCAGCATTGACAGTAGTCTCCTGGATATTTACCGAACCAAGCCCCGCATCGCTGGCATCGCATCCATATCAGGTTCAGGATGCAAGCGCCTAAAATCAGAGCCGCCCCCAATAGCGTCAGGCCCATGCCTGCCTGGATCAGCACCAAGATTAGTCCAGCCACCGCCACAAACAGCATAGCCAGCTGTTTCTGCCTCAGCGTCATAACATCCACCCTTTATTGTTCCACTTTTTCTCCGCAGTAGGGGCAGTACTGTCCCCACTGGAAGGA
>CALWOR010000198.1 GCA_944383205.1 uncultured Oscillospiraceae bacterium
TCCACAAGCCCTAATCTTTCCCATACACGGCGTTAAGCCCCATAGGTTCACATTGTGTACCTATGGGGCTTAACCCTGGGGCAGGGTCTTCTTTTTTTGCATATCCCCGGGCCTGTCCTCATATAGATGGGACAAAGGCGGGTGAGGATATGGAACCAATGAGAGCGCCTGAGGCCTATGAACAGGCGGCAGGGGCGCTGCCCCTGCGGCTGAAGGAGCTGGCTCTGGGGCTCAGCCGGGAGGAGCGGGGCCAGGCGGAGGAGCTGCGTCTGCGGGTGGGACAGCCTGTGAGCGTCCTGTTCCCCTGGGGGGAGCGGGGGCTGGGGGGAGCGCCGGTGGACAGCGGGGAGCTGGAGCAGCTGCTGGAGATCGCCAGCCGGGCCTCGGTCCACACCGTGCTGGACCAGGTACGCCGGGGTTACCTCACCATTCCCGGGGGCCATCGGATCGGCCTGTGCGGGGAAGCGGTCATGGAGGGCGGGGAGATCCGCACCCTGCGCAGACTGTCCTCCGCCAGCGTCCGTGTTGCCCGGCAGGTGAAGGGGGCCAGCGCCCCTGTTTTGGACGGGCTGTGCCCCGGAGGAAGGCTGGAGGACACTCTGATCCTCTCCCCGCCGGGGCTGGGCAAGACCACCCTTCTCCGGGATCTGATCCGGGCGGTGTCCGGGGGAGAGGGCTGCCGTCCCCTCCGGGTATCTCTGGCCGACGAGCGGGGGGAGGTGGCCGCTTTGTGGAACGGAGCGCCCCAGCTGGAGGTGGGTCCCCGCACCGATGTGGTGGAGGGCTGCCCCAAGGACCAGGGGCTTATGCTCCTCCTGCGGGCCATGAATCCCCAGGTGCTGGCGGTGGACGAGATCACCGCCCCACAGGATGTATCCGCCCTGGAGGCGGCGGCGGGGTGCGGGGTCACTCTTCTGGCCACCGCCCACGGACAGGGGCTGGAGGACCTTCGGCGCAGGCCCCTCTACCGGGGGATGCTGGAAAAAAAGCTGTTTGCCCGGGTGGTCCTCATCGCCAGAGAGGGGACGGGACGCAAATACTGTGTGGAGGAGTTGAGGTAAATGGTCCACCTGTTGGGAGCGGCTCTGGTGGCGGGGGGCTGCGGCTATCTGGGTTTTCAGGCGGCGGAGGGCCTTCGCCGGAGAGAGGGGAGTTTAAGGCAGATGGCCCGGGCCCTGGGGCTGCTGGAACGGGAGCTGGAGCTGAGAGCGCCCCCCCTGTCCCAGCTGCTGGAGGAGGCGGCGGGACGCAGCGAGGGGGCGGCCAGAGTGCTGCTGGAGGAGTGCTGTCGAGGGCTTGGAGCCCTGGACCGGGAGGATTTTTCCGCCCTGTGGCGGCGGCAGGTGGCCCAGCGGAAGGAGTTTGGAGCAGAGGGACAGGCTGTCCTGGCCCCTCTGGGGGACATTCTGGGCCGCTATGAGGCCCGAACCCAGGGGGAGAGTGTGGCGGCGGCGGGCCGGGCTCTGGGAGAGCTGGCCGACCTCATCCGGGAGGAGCGCCGCCACCGGGGCCGGGTCTATCAGGCTCTGGGCCTGTCGGGCGGAGCCTTTCTGGTGATCCTGCTGCTGTGAAAAGGAGCGCAGACCACAAAAGAAGGTAGGGATTTTCATTGGACATTGATCTGATCTTTAAAATCGCCGCCATCGGCATTCTGGTGGCGGTACTCAACCAGGTGCTCATCCGGGCGGGGCGGGACGAGCAGGCCATGATGACCACCCTTGCGGGACTGGTGGTGGTGCTGATGATGGTGGTGCGGGAGATCGCCGACCTGTTCAGCCTGGTGAAGACCCTCTTCGGCCTTTGATGGACACCATGGTGAAGCTGGCCGCGGCGGGGGTGACGGCGGTGGTGCTCAGCGGGGTGCTGAAAAAATCCGCCCCGGAACTGGCTGTGCTGCTCACCCTGGCGGCGGGGGTGTGGATGCTGGCGGTGGTGGCCGACGGGCTGGGGGCGGTGGTGGAGCTGATGAAGGAGCTGGCGGGACAGGCCGGGGCCTCTGAGGAGCTGCTGGAGCCGGTGGTGAAGACGGTAGCCCTGTCCATCCTCACCCGGCTGACGGCGGAGATCTGCCGCTCTGCGGGGGAGAGCGGGGTGGCTGCCTTTGTGGAGACGGCGGGGACAGTGCTGGCCCTGGTGGCGGCTCTGCCTCTGGTGCGGGCGGTGGCCTTGCTGATGGGGGAGCTGCTGGTATGATAAGACGGGTGGTGATTTTTTTGTTTGCGGCGGCCCTGTGTGTCTTTCCCAGCTTCGGGGCGGATTTTCAGGTGTCCGGCCTGGACGAGCTGCTGGGTCAGGCGGAGGACTACGGCGTGACGGCGGAGGACGGACTGGAGGAGGGGGTAAGCAACCTCTTTTCAGATGCAGCCGACCAGGCGGGGGAACTGCTCCGGTCCAGCCTGTCCACGGGGCTGAAGCTGATGGCGGTGGTCCTTCTGTGCGCCCTTGCCCAGAATGCCAGACCGGAGGGAATGGAGGAGGGCCTGTCGGCGGTGCAGATCGCGGGGGCCCTGTCCATCACCGCTCTAACCATGACGGACATGTCGGCCATGATCGGACTGGGCCGGGAGACTCTGGGGCGGATGGAGAGCTTTTCCTCTCTGCTGCTGCCGGTGATGGCGGTGCTCACAGCGGCCACCGGCGGCGTCACTGCCGCCGCCGCCCGTCAGGGGGTGACGGTGCTGGCCATCTGTCTGACCCCCTTTCTCCAGATCGGAAGAGCGTCGTGTAGGGAAAGAGTGTAGATCTCGGTGGTCGCCGTATCATTAAAAAAAAAA
>CALWOR010000199.1 GCA_944383205.1 uncultured Oscillospiraceae bacterium
GAAAAACACTTCTCACAAAAATCCCCCCGACAATTCCTTGGGAATCGAGGGGGGATTTTTGTGCAGCCTTTCTCAAAAAAGCGGCGAGCCGCTTTTTTGACTTAAACTTTGAAGTTTACCGCCGTGTCCCCCTTCTCGTCGGCGCCGAACTCATAGTCCTTGCCGGGGAGGATGGCGTTGAGGAGAATGCCGGTGATGGCGGCCACGGCCAGGCCGGACAGGCTGATGGTGGCCTCGCCCACCTGGAAGGTCACCGCCCCGGAGTAGTTGATGCCGATGGCCAGCACCATAATGAGGGCGGCGATGATCACATTGCGGCTGTTGGTGAAGTCCACCTGGTTCTCCACCACATTGCGCACGCCCACGGCGGAGATCATGCCGTAGAGCACCATGGACACGCCGCCCATGGTGGCGGTGGGCATGGCGGAGACCAGGGCCGCGAACTTGGGGGAGAAGGAGAACAGAATGGCAAGGCCGGCGGCGATGCGGATGACCTTGGGATCGTAGACCCGGCTCAGGGCCAGCACGCCGGTGTTCTCACCATAGGTGGTGTTGGCGGGGGCGCCGAAGACAGAGGCCAGAGAGGTGGCCAGGCCGTCGCCCAGGAGGGTACGGTGGAAGCCGGGGTTCTGGAGGTAGTTGCGCTCGCAGGTGGAGGAGATGGCGCACATATCGCCGATGTGCTCCACCATGGTGGCCAGGGCCAGGGGCATGATGGTCACCGCGGCAGTGAGGAGCATGCCGGTGTCCAGGTCGGGGCGGCTGAACAGGCCGAAGAGGGTGTCCTCAAACTGGAAGGGCAGGCCGACCCAGGCCGCCTCGGACAGGGCCTGGAGCTTGGCGGGGTCCATGGTGTGCATGCCGGTGATCTGGCAGATGACGGCCACGGCGTAGGAGCCCACCACGCCCAGGAGGATGGGGATGATCTTCACCATGCCCTTGCCCCAGATGTTGCAGCCCACCACGATGGCGATGGCAATGAGGGCGATGGCCCAGTTGTCCCGGCAGGAGGTGATGGCGGTGGAGGAGAGGGTCAGGCCGATGCAGATGATGATGGGGCCGGTGACGATGGGGGGAAAGTAGCGCATGACCTTCCTGGTGCCGAAGATCTTGAAGAGGGCGGACAGCACCACATAGAGAAGGCCCGCCAGCATCACGCCGAAGCAGGCGTAGGGCAGCATCTCCTTGTTGGCGGTGCCGTCCTCCAGCATGGGAGCCACGGCGGCGTACCCGCCGATGAAGGCGAAGGAGGAGCCCAGGAAGGCGGGCACCATCCGCTTGGTCAGCAGGTGGAACAGCAGGGTGCCCAGGCCCGCAAACAGCAGGGTGGCGGACACGCTCAGCCCCGTGAGAGCGGGGACCAGCACGGTGGCCCCGAACATGGCGAACATATGCTGTACGCCCAGAATGAACATCTTGCCCCGGCCCAGCTGCCGGGCGTCATAGATGGCCTCGTTTGGTTTCATTGTCATTTCTCCCTTCTTTTGAAACACACATAAAAAAAGACAATTACTAAGTGACGGTCTGACGATCACCCGGTAATTGTCAACGCTCCACGAAAGAAGGAAACACTGCCCCGCACCAAAAGCCCAAAACCAGCGGATTTCAGCGTCACGGCCCACTCCTCCTTTCCGTTGAGAAGTATCATACCAGAACCTTTCCCCCGGCGCAAGAGAAAAATCCACTATTTTTCCCCTTTTTTCTCCCCGTTCTTTCTCCGTTTTCCGAGAGAGAGGACCTCTCAGCCCTCTCCCTCCAGCTCCTCCGCCTGCCGGGCCAGGTACTCCAGGGTAGTGCGGTCAAAGTAATCCTGAATGAGGCCGTTGAGCTCCCGCCACATGGGCAGGGTGGGGCACTTCTCACCCCGGGGGCAGCCCGCCTCCCCCAGTCCCTGGCAGGACACGGGGGTGAGGGTGTTCTCGGTGGCCCGGAGGATCTCCCCCACGGTGCACGCCCTGGCCGGCCTGGCCAGGCGGTAGCCGCCCCCCTTCCCCCTCACGCCGGAGACCAGACCCTCGCCCACCAGCTTTTTCATAATGGCCTCCAGATATTTTTCCGAGATGTCCTGGCGGCGGGCCACATCCTTCAGGGCCACATAGCCCTCGCCCTCCCGCCGGGCCAGCTCGATCATCACCCGCAGGGCGTACCGGCCCCTGGTGGAAATCATCATGGGTCTCCCTCCTTTGGTTTGTAAAACCTATTATAACAGGGGGTTGATCCTTTTGCAAGCCTCCCTTTTCCCCTTGCAAAATCCCCCGGGGAAGCCTATAATGTATGCTGTATTGTTATCATTTTCTCCAGGAGGGACCCTATGTCCATGGATGAACTGAGCCGCAAGCTGTGGCAGAGCATCGGTCCACACCGGCGGGCCGCCTTTTTCGGCTGCTTTCTGGCCGGGTATCTGGGCCACCTGTACGCCTTCACCAACCTGATCCCCAACTCCGACGGCCTGAGCCGGGTCTTTGACCCCCAGCAGATGACCGTGTCCGGGCGGTGGTTTCTCCACTTCGCCTCCGCCCTCAACGACTTTACCCAGATGCCCGCCCTCATCGGGTTTCTCTCGGTCCTGTTCCTCTCCCTGGCCGCCGCCCTGGCGGTGGATGTGCTGGGGCTGAGAAGCCGGGCCCTCTGCGCTCTCACGGGGGCGGTGATGGCCCTGTTCCCCTGTGTGGGGTACACCTTCCTCTATCTGTTCACCGCCTCGGCCTACTGTCTGGCCATCTTTTTGGCGGTGCTGTCCGTGTG
>CALWOR010000200.1 GCA_944383205.1 uncultured Oscillospiraceae bacterium
GGGGCCTGCTCCGCAAAGCGCTCGAACACGTCGTTGCGCACCAGGATGGTGCCGTAGTAGTCGGGGAAGAAGTGCTGGTCGTCCTCCAGTACGGTGAGGCCGGCCCGGATGTTCAGACCGTCGGTGGCGTAGACGATGATCACGTCGTAAGAGCCCTGCTCCACGGCGGTGTACTTGAGCATGATGTCCACCGGGGTGGCCTTGGCGAAGTTGAGGCCGTAGAACTGGACAAAGGGGTCATACTTCATACTGCCCGCGCTGGTGAAGAAGTCGGGCTCCGCGCCGAAGCGCAGCTCCCCCGCGATGGGCACCAGGTCGCTGATGGTGGAGGGGTGGTAGGTGTCCATCACCTGCTGGGTGACGCCGATGGCGTAGGTGTTGTTCACGCCGATCTTTCCCATAAGCCGGGCGTCGTACTCGGTCTGCATCTTCTCGTCCACAAAGTCGTAGAGGGTCTGCCCCTCCGGGATGTCGGTGGTGTCCAGCCCCAGGATGGTGGTCAGCAGGGTGCCGTCCCAGGTGTACATCAGGTCGCAGCTGTGGTCCTGGCCCACCATGGCCCGGAAGTTGTTTACCGCCGCCATCTGGTCCTTGATGGTGACCGTCAGGTCATAGCGGTCCTCCACCAGCTGTTTGATCATGCTGTTGACCAGCTGCACCTCGGAGAACTGCCCCTCATAGAGGACCAGGCCGTCCTCCTGCTGGGGCAGGAAGGTCCACACGGTAAGGCCCACGCAGGCCAGAGCCACCGCCGCGGCCACGGTCCGGGAGAGCAGCTTCTGGGCCCGGGAGGGGGCGCTGGCCCTGCGGCGGTTCATCCGCTGTTCCGCCAGGGCCATCAGCAGGTCCAGGATGAGAGCCATGGCCATGAGCACGCCGGTGCCGCTGAGGATGGCTTTCATATCGTTCTGGCGGATGCCGGTATTGATGAGGTTGCCCAGACCTCCGCCGCCCACCAGGGCGGCAAAGACCGCCGTGCCGATGGCATTGACGGCGGCGATGCGCACGCCGGTGAAGATGATGGGGGCGGCCAGGGGGATCTCCACCCGCAGCAGCTGGTACATCCGGGTCATGCCCATGCCGGTGGCCGCCTCCTTCAGGGCGGCGGGCACCTGGTTGAGGCCCAGCACCGTGTTGCGCACGATGGGCAGCAGGGAATAGAGGGCCAGGCCCACGATGACGGTGGGCTTGCCCGCCCCCAGAAACACCATGATGATGCCCAGCAGAGCCAGGGCGGGGGTGGTCTGGATAAGGTCTACCACCCGGAGGATGAATTTGCCCGCCCGGGGATAGAAGTAGGAAAAGACGCCCAGGGGGACGCCGGCGATGAGGGCGAAGAGCAGGGCCACGATGACCATGGACAGGTGCTCAAAGACGATCTGGAAGGTCACTGGTCACTGCCTCCTTTCCGCATGCCCCGGGGAACCGCCCGGCGCTGGAGGGCGTCCACCAGGGAGCCCAGCACAAAGGCCAGAATGGCGGCGGGAACCGCACCCAGAAGGATGAGCCGGTTGTCGTTGGAGTTGACGCCGGCGTAGATGAAGGTGCCCAGGCCCCCTTGCCCGATCATGGCGGCCAGCACCGCCCAGCTCACCGTGTACACGGTGGACATGCGCAGCCCGCCGATGATGGTGGGCAGGGCCAGGGGGAGCTCCACCCGGATGAGGCACTGCATGGGGCTCATGCCGCAGCCCTTGGCCGCCTCAATGTACTGCTCCTCCACGGAGGAGAGGCCGGCGTAGGTATTTTTCAGCACCGGGAAGGTGGCGTAGATGGACAGGGCGATGAGCACCGTGAGGGGCTGCATCCCCAGCGCCAGAAACAGCAGGCCCACAAAGACCACGCCGGGGATGGTGTTGAAGATGGAGAGGATGGGCAAAATCAGCTTGGACAGGTTCTTGGGCAGGCGGGAGAGCAGAATGCCCAGCAGGACGCCCAGCACGAAGCCTACCGCTACCGAGACGAAGGTAAAGCCCAGGTGCTCCAAAAGCGCTTTTGGCAAGTCGTGATATGTCACCCTGTCTCACCCCCAAAGCTGTTCCGCCATGGCGGAGGCCATGCTGGTCTTGGTGATGATGCCGGCCACCTGATCTTCCTCTCCCAGAACCACGAGATAGGGGGCGCCGCTGGAGATGAGCTGGTCAAAGCAGCCCTTGGCATCGTCCTGGACGTGGACGGTGGGGGTGTTGCAGCGGACCAGGGGCTGGATGGTCTTGACCACATGGCCGGTGAGGCGGATGTCCGCGATGGAGACGGTGCCCTGGTACTTGCCCTGGTCGTCCACCACCAGCAGGGTGTCCACATTGCGGCGCTGCATCTTGCTGACGCACTCGTTGATGCCCCGGTTGGCGGAGACAGTATAGACGCCGGTGCGCATAAAGTCGGCGGCGGTCAGGTCGTTGGGGGAGTTGGTCTGGATGAATTTGCCCAAAAAGTCCTGAATCTGCCCGGAGGCCGGATGGGCCAGCATCTCCTCCGGGGGAGCCATCTGTACGATTTTACCGTGATCCATAAAGACGATCACATCGGCCAGATCCAGAGCCTCCTCCATGTCATGGGTGACAAAGACGATGGTCTTGTGCAGCTTCTGCTGAAGGTTGCGCACCTCCTGCTGCAGGGAGCGGCGGGTCATGGGGTCCAGGGCGGAGAAGGACTCGTCCATGAGGACGATAGGGGGC
>CALWOR010000201.1 GCA_944383205.1 uncultured Oscillospiraceae bacterium
GAAGGCCGATGCCCTGGCGCAGGTCGGTCATGGCATCAATGTGATCCATCCAGTACTCATCCACTACCCGGAGCATGATGACCCGCTCCAGCTCCCGCATGATGGGGGAGCCGAACTCCTTCTCTTTGGCCTGATAGACCGCAGTGGCCTTGTCCAGCACCAGCTGGATGAGGCCCTCGGCATCATACTGGGACAGCTCCTCGTCGGTGAGCATCAGCTCCCCGGCGGGGAGGAACATGGTGCGGAAGTGGGAAACAGCCTCCTGGAAGCTCTCGGCGTCCATGTGCTTCTGCTCGCCGATGTGGCCCTGAATGGCGCTTTCGATCATGGAACGGAGCATGTTCTGAATGGAGGCCTGAAGATCCTCTCCATCCAGCACCTGGCGGCGCTGCTTGTAGATGATCTCACGCTGGGTGTTCATCACATCGTCGTACTGGAGCACATTCTTACGGGTCTGGAAGTTCCGGGACTCCACCTGCTTCTGGGCGTTCTCAATGGCGCCGGAGAGCATCTTGGCGTCGATGGGGGTGTCCTCATCAACACCCAGTTTCTCCATCATGTTCATCACCCGCTCAGAGCCGAACAGGCGCATGATGTCGTCCTCCAGGGACAGGAAGAACCGGGTCTCGCCGGGATCGCCCTGACGGCCGGCACGGCCCCGGAGCTGGTTATCGATGCGGCGGGACTCGTGGCGCTCAGTGCCCAGAATGAACAGGCCGCCCACCTCACGGACCTTGTCGGCCTCGGCGCGGATCTCGTCCTTGTACTTGGCCTCGGCCTGGGAGAACTGCTTCCGGGCCTCCAGGATCTCCTGGTTGTCGGTCTCGGCAAAGCCGGTGGCCTCAGCGATGAGCTCGTCACTCATACCCGCTTTCCGCAGATCGGCTTTGGCCAGAAACTCCGCGTTGCCGCCCAGCATGATGTCGGTACCACGGCCGGCCATGTTGGTGGCCACGGTGACGGCGCCGAACTTGCCCGCCTGGGCTACGATCTCGGCCTCCTTCTCGTGGTTCTTGGCGTTAAGGACATTGTGCTTGATGCCCCGGCGCTTGAGGATCTCAGAGAGCTCCTCGGACTTTTCAATGGATACGGTGCCCACCAGTACAGGCTGACCCTTCTGGTGGCAGGTTTCGATCTGGTTGACGATGGCCCGGAGCTTGCCGGCAGTGTTCTTATAGACCACATCTGGGTCGTCGATACGGGCCAGAGGCTTGTTGGTGGGGATCTCCACGATATCCAGTTCATAGATGGTGCCGAACTCCTCGGACTCGGTCATGGCGGTGCCCGTCATGCCGGAGAGCTTGTCGTAGAGGCGGAAGTAGTTCTGGAAGGTGATGGTGGCCAGGGTCTTGGATTCGTTGGCCACCTCCACATGCTCCTTGGCCTCGATGGCCTGGTGGAGACCCTCGTTATACCGGCGGCCGAACATGAGACGGCCAGTGAACTCGTCCACGATGATGACCTGGCCGTCCTTGACTACATAGTCGATGTCCCGCTTCATGACGCCACGGGCCTTGATGGCCTGGTTGATGTGATGGGAGAGGGTGGTGTTCTCCATGTCTGCCAGGTTCTCCACCTGGAAGAACTGCTCGGCCTTCTGGATGCCCCGGGCGGTGAGGGTGGCGGTGCGGGCCTTCTCATCCACGATGTAGTCCGCGTCGATGGAGGTGTCTTCCTCCTCCTTGTCATCCACCTTGGCGATGCGCTGGCACTTCAGCCGGGAGACGAACTGGTCCACCACGGTGTAGAGCTGGGTGGACTTTTCACCCTGGCCGGAGATGATGAGGGGGGTGCGGGCCTCGTCGATGAGGATGGAGTCCACCTCGTCCACGATGGCGAAGGCGTGGCCCCGCTGGACCAGCTCCTGGGCGTAGATGGCCATGTTGTCCCGGAGGTAGTCAAAGCCGAATTCATTATTGGTACCGTAAGTGATGTCCGCCTGATAGGCAGCCTTTTTGGCCTCGCCCACCACGCCGTGGATGACCAGACCCACGGTAAGGCCCATGAAACGGTAGACCTTACCCATCCACTCGCTGTCACGCTTGGCCAGGTAGTCGTTGACGGTGATCACATGCACGCCCTTGCCCGCCAGAGCATTCAGATATGCGGGGAGGGTGGCCACCAGCGTCTTGCCTTCGCCGGTCTTCATTTCGGCGATGCGGCCCTGGTGCAGGACGATGCCGCCCACCACCTGGACCCGGTAGGGGCGCATACCCAGCACGCGCCAGGCGGCCTCACGGCAGGCGGCGAAGGCCTCGGGCAGGATGTCGTCCAGTGTCTCGCCCTTGGCAAGGCGGGCCTTCAGCTCAGGGGTCTTGGCCTGGAGCTGCTGGTCGGTAAGGGCCTTGTACTCCTCCTCCAGGGCGTCCACCTTGTCGGCAATGGGGTAGATGGATTTCAGCTCCCGCTGGGAGGAGGTGCCGAAGATCTTGGTAAACAGGCTCATTACGAAAACACCTCTCGGTTGTAAATTTGCATCAAAATCAGGACATAGTGATACATTTTAGATAATCTCGATAGAGTATATCACACTCAGAAGCCAGAAAAAAGACCAAATTGTAAACTTTTACTGTGAAACTGACCAAAGAAAGAGGGAAAAACACCGACCAATCCGTGTCCGGCGTATAATTGTACGCCCGGCCCCCCCCCCCCCCCCC
>CALWOR010000202.1 GCA_944383205.1 uncultured Oscillospiraceae bacterium
GCCCATCTTGCGTGAGAAGTGTCATTTCCGACGCACATGTCGCCGGAAATGACGGATTAAAATTTATTCCGTCGCCTGCGGGCGCCGGAACTCCTTGCAGGAGGGCTTTTTCGACAAGCAGACTTTCCCGGAAGCCACAAGCTTCCGGGGAAGTCTTTCTTTATACTCCGTTCCATGTCCCCTGCACGCATCCGCTCAGATCGGGGGTTCCTCTATTCCGGCTCAGGCGGGGCGCCATCCCCCTGTGCAAACTGCTGTCATAGGTTTCGGCCGTCCACCAGCCTCCGGCGCTGTCCTGAAAGTAAAAGGTGAGAAGGGTCCCGTCCTGCTCCAGCCACACCGGAGCGCCCGGGACCGGGACAGCTTCCTCCCGGGACAGTTCCTGTTCCATGGCGGTCCAGGCCCCGGTCCGGTCCAGGTCCATCCACACATCCTGGGGCAGCACCCTGTCCCGGGGGCTGCCCAGCATCAGGACGACGATGAGGGCGATGACCACCATCCAGCCAAAAATCCTTTTGGGGCCCGGCTCCTCATCCTCATCCTCCGGCTCCCACTGAGTCACCGCTTTCACCCGCAGGGCGGCGTCGCACTCTCCAAAGGTGGTGATGCCTCCGAACACGGGCTTGTCGCTGGCCAGGTCCACCAGGGTGCGGGCGTAGGCCCGCCGCTCCTCCTCCCCCAGGCGGCGGAGCACCCGCCGGTCACAGGCCAGCTCCATATCCCGCCGGGTGAAATAGTAGGCCGCCCAGAGAATGGGGTTCCAGAAATAGAAGGACAGGGCGGTGGTCATGATCCCCTGGAGCCAGGGGTCGTGGCAGTTCACATGCTCCCACTCGTGGAGGAAAACCAGACGCATCTGCTCCCGGCTCAGCTCCTGTTGAAGGACGATCTCGTGTTTTCCCAGGCCCCGGACCACAAAGCTGGTGGGCAGATCGGGGCACAGGCGGACGATAATATCATAGTCTTTTTTCACCCCAAGGCTGTCATACTGCGCCTTGTCCATCTCCTCTCCGGACCGGGCCAGCCGCCGCACCCGCATATCGGCTCCCATTGCAGCCACCAGGATCCCCGCCAGATAGAGAAGGCTCAGC
Source organism: uncultured Oscillospiraceae bacterium (assembly GCA_944383205.1). Classification (GTDB taxonomy): domain Bacteria; phylum Bacillota; class Clostridia; order Oscillospirales; family Oscillospiraceae; genus Lawsonibacter. The sequence goes on from CALWOR010000202.1 coordinate 1,092, forward strand.
ACCCCCATTACCGTAATGGCGGCGTCAGAGACGGAAATCGGTACCGCCAGACCGCCGGGCAGGGCCAGATGACAGTCCCCCGCCTCCCGGATAATCGGCAGGAACAGGGGAAAACCATTCTCCGCCCGGGATACCGCCAGGTCAGGCAAGGTGGGAAAGGCCAGCGGGATCATGGAGTAGATCTGTACCCAGGTGGGCATAAAGCCCATGATCCACCCCGCCCCCCACAGGAAGGTCCGCTGTCCGGGCGTGAGCAGCCGAAGGGTGATGGGCCGCAGCAGGAGGAGCGCCCCCATGACCATCCCCACCATCAGGCCGCAATTGACGCATAAAATGAAAAACCACGCAAAAATTGTCACAGCCATTCCCTCCTCGCTCTTTCCCTTTGGGGCAGACGCCCTCACTCAGGCGATCCGGGTGTAGCCGTCCAGAAAGGCCTGTCTCATCGGGGTAATGTTGATCCACCGGTACGCCTCTCCCGACCAGCCTACAAAGGAGAGCGCATACCACTGTCCCCCTTCGTCCAGCACCACCAGCCGTTCCGAGGCTTTGCTCCACACCTCCCGGGGCTGCCAATCCGGTTTCTCCAGCTGCCGGGCCACCTGGGCTACCCAGGCCCCCTCCTCCAGATACTCCGGCCACCGGGATAGCGCATAGGCCGCCTCCGCGCCCTGCAGCTCATCCTGGTAGTCGTAGACAGGGCCGCCGCAGTAGAAAAAGGCCACCAAAACCAAGGTCAGGACTGCGGAAGCGATCCAGGCCGCCTGCTTTTCCGGCTTCCACTCCGCCGCCCGGCGCACCCGCAGTGCGGCGTCGCACTCTCCAAAGGAGGTCACACTGCCCCACAAATGCCGTCCCGACCCCAGCTCCACCAGGGTACGGGCGTAGTCCCGGCGCTCCTCAGGCTCCAGCTCCTCCAGCACCGCCTGGTCGCAGGCCAACTCCATGTCCCGGCAGGTAAGCCGATAGGCCAGCCACATGATGGGGTTCCACCAGTAAAAGGCGGTCAGCCCCCCCACAATAATGGACTTGTACCAGGCGTGGTGGAGCTTGATATGCTTCATTTCATGGAGCAGGACCAGGCGCATCCGCTCCTGTGGCAGCTCCTTCTGCAGGCAGATGACAAAGCGCGCCCCGTCCCCCCAGCCGGTGTCATGGCCAAAGCGGACAAAGCTGGCGGGCAGGCCCTCGCACAGGCGCACCACCACATTTTCCTGGGTGATGCCGTATTGGGCCATAGTTTCCCGGTCCATTTTCTCCCCCTGCTGGCCCAGCCGCCGCAGCCGTCTATCCTCTCTGTAATACCAGACCATGGCGGCTATCAGGACACCCATCCACACCACGCCGATCACCGGCAGGAGTTTTTCCATGAGATCAGGCGGGATCTGGACCTCCCCACCTCCGGGCAGCATCACCGAGGGGGCCCCATCCATACCATCGGAAATATATGTGGGAAGGCTTCGGTTCCCAACCTCCTCCACCCGGGGGACGATCAGGTCCCGGAAGGAGAAGGGGAGGCGCACCCACTGGCCCAGCCAATCGTAGAGCTGGAACAGATACCCCAGG
>CALWOR010000203.1 GCA_944383205.1 uncultured Oscillospiraceae bacterium
AAATCGAGGCCCGTCCGGTGTGCAGCCCAACTCAACCAAGTGATAACATCACTTGGTTGATTCAAAAATAGCCTTCATGCCCTTAAAGGTCATATAGCAGTCCAGCTTGCCCACCGTCTCAAAGGGGGCGTGCATGCTGAGCACGGGCACCCCGGCGTCCAGGGTGTCGATGTCCCGCTCGGCCATATAGACGGCCACGGTGCCGCCGCCGCCGGCGTCCACCTTGCCCAGCTCCGCCATCTGCCAGACCACATTGGCCCCGTCCAGCACCCGGCGGGCCCGGGCCACCACCTCGGCGGAGGCGTCGGAGGCCCCGGACTTGCCCCGGGCCCCGGTGTACTTGCACAGGCCCATGCCGTAGTTCACAAAGGCGCTGTTGCGCTTCTCGTACACATCGGCGAAGTTGGGGTCGTAGGCGGCGGTCACATCGGCAGAGAGGCAGAAGGAGTTCTCATAGCACACCCGCAGCTGTACCCCCTGGCTCTCGCACAGGTCGGTCATGAAGGTGTCGAAGGCGGCGCACTTCATGCCGGTGACCCCCTCGGAGCCGATCTCCTCCTTGTCGGCCAGCATACACACGGCGGTGTGGGCGGGGTGCTCCACCTGAAGAATGGCGGCCAGGCAGGCGTAGGCGCACACCCGGTCGTCGTGGCCGTAGGAGCCGATGAGGGAGCGGTCAAAGCCGATGTCCCGGGCGTTGAAGGCGGGGACGGCAGACAGCTCCGCGGAGATGAAGTCCTCCTCCACGATGCCGTACTTCCGGTTCAAAAGCTCCAGGGCCTGGAGCTTCACCCGGTCCTTGCCCTCGTCGTCACTGAGGGGGCGGCTGCCCACCAGGATGTTCAGGCTCTCAGCGGGGATGGCCTCCCCCAGGGGCTTTTTGGACTGCTCCACCCCCAGGTGGGGCAGCAGGTCGTCGATGGTGAAAATGGGGTCCCCCTCTCCGTTGCCGATGGACACCCGGATGGTCTGGCCGTTTTTCAGCACCACCACACCGTGGAGCTCCAGGGGGATGGTCACCCACTGGTACTTGCGCAGGCCGCCGTAGTAGTGGGTCTTCAAAAAGGCCAGCTCGTCGGCCTCATAGAGGGGGTTCTGCTTCAGATCCAGGCGGGGGGAGTCGATGTGGGCGGCGCCGATGTTCACGCCTTTGTCCAGGCTCTCCTTGCCGATGACCGCCAGGGTGATGGCCTTGCCCCGGTTCACCCGGTAGACCTTGTCCCCCGCCTTCAGCTGCTGACCCCGGACCAGAGGCCGGAAGCCGGCGGCCTCCGCCAGGGCGATGGTCCGGTCCACACACTCCCGCTCGGTCTTGCCGGCGTCCAAAAACTGCTTATAGCCGGTGCAGTAGGCCTCCATGGCCTCCAGCTCCCCGTCCGCCAGCCGGTCATAGCCGTTCTTCCGGTCATAGACCAGGGCCTTCCGCAGGGCCTCGCCCCGGCTCAATTCCTTCATTTCGTCCATTTGAAAAACCTCCTTTGGGATATGTTGTTATCCTTCCAATATTTTATGCAGCAGCTCCCTGGCCCGGGCGGAAAATTCCTCCTGGGTGGGGCAGTTGTTCACAAGGGTATAGTCGCAGCCCCCGGTGAAGTAGTCGTCCCCCTTCTGGGCCCTCACCCGGGACCAGGCGTAGTCCTGGGAAATCCCCTCCCGGGTCATGATCCGGCGCACCCGGATCTCCGGCGGAGCGATGACGGCGATGGTGGCCCCGCACAGCTCCTTCAGACCGCTCTCCAGCAGGGCGATGGCGTCCACCGCCGCCAGAGGCCGCCCGGCCCGCCGGTGCTCCTCCAGCAACTGCTTTGTCTTCTCCACCGTGGCGGTCTGGGCGATGGCGTTAAGCCTCTGGAGCTTTTCGGGGGAGCCAAAGACCATGCTCCCCAGCTTTTTCCGGTCGATGGCCCCGTCCTCACTCCGGAGGGGGCCAAACGCCTCCTCCAGCTTATCCCGTAAAGCCTTATCGCTTTTCAGCAGCTGGTGGTACACGGCGTCGCAGTCGATGACCGCTCCCCCCAGGGCCTTCACCTCGTTGAGGGCGGTGGTTTTCCCCGCCCCGGTGGGGCCGGTGATGCCGATGATGGTCATATGATCCCCTTTTCCTCCTCTATTTCCCATTTACATGGAAATACTCTCGTGTCTTTCTATGCAGCAGCAGGCTCAGCGCCAACGCCATCCCCGTGGTGGCGAAAAGCAAGCCAAAGGACATTCCAACACCATAATCATACCACCTCCAAAAGGTCTTGACGGTGGCGATCAGCTGAACCAGTAAGCTTGCCCCACCCAGCGTCACTGCTCCGCCCCATATAAACCGGTTGGGAAATCGCTCCCCGGCAAAGAGGAAGGGCAGGTCCCAGGCATAGAGCAAAAGCCCCTCATCCACGAAAAACATACCAACCAGCAGGGCAAGGATACGAACGATCAGTGTCATTTGAAGGAACTCCCGGCCTTCCTGGCAGGTCCCCCCATTCGGACCATATTCCTCTACGGTCCCCGCCAACTCATCCAGCGTCACCCCGTAAAGCCGCCCCAATCCTTTCAGTGCCTTGATCCCCGGCTCCGCCTTGTCCGTCTCCCATTTGGAGACAGACTGTCGGGAGACGAACAGGGCCTGGGCCACCTCCTCCT
>CALWOR010000204.1 GCA_944383205.1 uncultured Oscillospiraceae bacterium
TGCCGGCCAGAGCCATGGCGGCGGCCATCTTCATCTCCTCGTTGATGTCCCTGGCGCGCACATCCAGGGCCCCCCGGAAGATGCCGGGGAAGGCCAGGACATTGTTGATCTGGTTTGGGTAGTCGCTGCGGCCGGTGGAGACCACCCGGGCCCCTCCCGCCTTGGCGTCCTCGGGGAAGATCTCGGGGGTGGGGTTGGCGCAGGCAAAGACGATGGCGTCCTTGTTCATGGTCCTGACCATCTCGGTGGTCACCAGGTTGGGGGCGGACACACCGATAAATACATCGGCCCCCGCCAGCATGTCGGCCAGGGTGCCCCTGCGCTTTTCCAGATTGGTGCGCTTGGCGATCTCCTGCTGGGCCCAGTTCATCTCCGGGTTGCCCTCGTAGAGGGCCCCGAACTTGTCGCACAGGGTGATGTCCTTGAAGCCCGCCTCCAGCAGCAGCTTGGTGATGGAGATGGCGGCGGAGCCCGCCCCGGAGAAGACCACCCGCACCTCCTCCTTCTTCTTGCCCACCACCTTCAGGGCGTTGGTCAAACCGGCCAGGGCGATGATGGCGGTGCCGTGCTGGTCGTCGTGGAAGACGGGAATGTCGCACATCTCCTTTAAACGGCGCTCGATCTCAAAGCACCGGGGGGCGGCGATATCCTCCAGGTTGATGCCTCCAAAGGAGCCGGAGATGTTGTAGACGGTCTGGACAAACTCGTCCACATCGCGGGTCTTCACGCACAGGGGGAAGGCGTCCACATCGGCAAAGCGCTTGAAGAGCACGCACTTGCCCTCCATCACGGGCATGCCCGCCTCGGGGCCGATATCCCCCAGACCCAGCACGGCGGTGCCGTCGGTGATGACGGCCACCAGGTTGTGGCGGCGGGTGAGTTCATAGCTTTTCTCCGGGTCCTTCTGGATCTCCAGGCAGGGCTGGGCCACTCCGGGGGTGTAGGCCAGGGAGAGCTCCTCACGGTTGCCGGCGGGGACGGTGGCCACCACCTCGATCTTTCCCTTCCACTGTCCGTGGAGACGAAGGCTTTCCTTTGCGTAATCCATGGTCGATTCCTCACTTTATCTCAGGGCAAACACATATCCGCCCCGGTTTTTTTCAAAACTATTATACCGGTTTCCCCCAAAAAGGCAATGGCTGCAAAGGGCTTTTTGTCTTCTCTCTTTTCTTTTTTCATAATCTTTGATCATGCACGAAAATGGGCGCTTTTGGTTGACCGGGGAGAAATTCTCTGCTAAAATGACTATCGATGTCTCTTTTTCAGAAATTAGAACAAATGGTTTTGGTAAGAGGAGGATACTATGGAACATCATCACAGAGGCCACTGGGGCAGCAACCTGGGCTTTCTTATGGCTACTGTTGGCGCTGCCGTGGGCCTTGGCAATATCTGGGCCTTCCCTTATAAGATGGGGATGAACGGGGGCTTTGCCTTCCTGGTGGTCTATCTCATTATGGCTGTGCTCATCGGCTTTCCCATTATGCTCACCGAGCTGTCCATCGGCCGGAAGGTGGGCAAGAGCGTACTGGTGAGCTACCAGACGGTGGGTGGCAAATTCGGCGCCTTCATCGGATTTTTGGCAATGCTCTCCCCCTTCCTGATTTTAAGCTTTTATACCGTGCTGGGGGCCTACTGTGTGCAGTATGTGTGCCTCAACTTTGCCGAGCTGGTGGGGCTGTTCCAGCTGTCCGGGGTATCGGGGGCCGAGTCCTTTGCCGATATGCTCACCAACCAGCCCATGGCCATCCTGTTCACCTTCCTGTTCATCGCCGCCTGCTTTCTCATCATTCGCGGGGGCATCAAGGACGGCATTGAGAAGTTCAACAAGGTGGGTATGCCCGCTCTGGCTATCATGTTAGTTATTGTTATCATCCGTGCAGTGACACTTCCCGGGGCCGTCGAGGGGCTGAAGTTCATGTTCTCCCCCAACTTTACCGCCTTCCAGGCCCCCAAGGGCTTCCTCTCCGTCCTCTCCGCCGCCGGCGGTCAGGTGTTCTTCTCCCTGTCCCTGGCCATGGGTATCACGGTGACCTACGGCTCCTACCTGCGGAAGGAGGAGAGTCTGGTAAAGAACTCCCTCATTATCATCGTCTCCGACACCTGTGTGGCCCTCATGGCCGGCCTGGCCGTGCTCCCCGCCGCCTTCGCCCTGGGGGGCAAGAACGCCGAGCTGTCCGGCCCCAAGCTGCTGTTCATCACTTTGCAGGATGTGTTCAACTCCATGGGCGCCCTGGGTCCCCTGTTCGGTATCCTCTTCTATATGTTCGTCACCCTGGCGGCCATTACCTCCGCCATCGCCCTTATTGAGGTGCTGGTCACCTTTACCCTGGACCACCAGGCCGGCCGGGGCAAAAAGGCCAACCGCAGCATGGTAGTGCTCATCATCTGCCTGATCGTTATGGTGGAGGCCGCTCTGGTGGCCGCCGTCGGCCTTGGCTCCAACGGCCTGTGGATCCCCTTCCAGGAGACGGGGATGAATCTGGGCGCCTCCTGGCTGGACTTTATGGACTTCATCTCCGAGGGCATCGCCATGCCTCTGGGCTCCC
>CALWOR010000205.1 GCA_944383205.1 uncultured Oscillospiraceae bacterium
CTGCTGGATGTGTACTGCCGGTTTGGAGCCGTCAACCTGGCCTTTCTCACCCTGGAGGTCCGTGCCTCCAACGACCCCGCCATCGGCCTTTATGAGAAGTACGGCTTTCAGCGCGCGGGCATCCGCCCGGGCTACTATCAGCGGCCCAGGGAGGACGCGGTCATCATGACCCGGGAGTTCCCCCAGAATCAGAATAAGGAGCAGGTGCCATGAACATTCTCGCCATCGAATCCTCCTGCGACGATACCGCCGCGGCCGTGGTGAAGGACGGGCGGACGGTGCTGTCCAGCTGTGTATCCTCCCAGATCGAAATGCACACCATCTACGGGGGCGTGGTCCCGGAGATCGCCTCCCGGAAGCACATCGAGGCGGTGTACGGCCTGGCCGACCAGGCCCTGGCCGACGCCGGACTTGGCCGGGAGGACCTGGACGCCATCGCCGTCACCTACGCCCCCGGCCTCATCGGAGCGGTCCTGGTAGGGGTGAACTTTGCCAAAGGGGCCGCCATGTCTCTGGGCCTCCCCCTCATCCCCGTCCACCATGTGCGTGGGCACATCGCCGCCAACTACATCACTCATCCGGATCTGGAGCCCCCCGTTGTATGCCTGTGCATCTCCGGAGGGACCACCGCCATTGTGGATGTGAAGTCCTACACAGACATGGAAATCATGGGCGGCACCCGGGACGACGCTGCCGGGGAGTGCTTTGACAAGGTGGCCCGGGTGCTGGGCATCGGCTATCCCGGGGGCGCTCCCATGGACAAGCTGGCCCAGGGAGGAGGCGACAGCCGCTATGAGCTCCCCGTGGCCCATGTGGCCGGGGCGGAGCTGGACATGTCCTTCTCCGGCTTGAAGACGGCCAGCCTCAACCTCATCCACAACGCCCAGCAGAAGGGAGAGGAACTGGACCTGCCCGACTTTGCCGCCAGCTTCGGCAAGGCGGTCAGCGACTCCCTGGTCCCCCGGGCCATGGCCGCTCTGAAGGCCAGGGGCTACGGCAAACTGGCTGTGGCCGGTGGGGTGGCTGCCAACAGCCGTATCCGAAGCGATCTCCAGCGGGCCTGCGCCAAAACCGGGGACAAGCTCTACCTCCCAGAGCTGCGCTACTGCGGCGACAACGCCGCCATGATCGGCTGTCAGGGGTATTACGAGTGGAAGGCCGGACATTTGGCCGGCCTGGACCTAAACGCTTACGCCACCCGGGATATCTCCTTAGGCTAAGTCCCATATCCCGCCGAAGCCCAGCGTCAGCGGGTTCGGCGGGAAGAGGAGGAGCGGCGGAGCGAACGACCATACGCGCCCCGCAAATGGGAGTGATACGCAGCCCGCGACGACGAAACGCTTACGCCACCCGGGATATCTCTCTGGGCTAGGCGGCGTTGTCGCCGGGGCCCCGCAAGTTATCCACATTATGTCACCTTTGTTTTTTGAATTTCTTTTACCAATTTCAAACAGTTTTCTTTGTTCTTTGGTGTTTTCCTCCTTTTTCGACAGTTTTCCACACTCGTGCTGTGGAAAACTGTGTGGAAAATGTGGAGAACATTTTACCGCGTCCGTTATGTATAACTGTTATGTAAAGTATTTTGGCAAGAGCCCTCTCTCCGCCGTCCCGTGTTCCTGAAAAAAACCGCTGAAAAGCGGGATTTTTTCCTTGACAGAGGGATACCCCGGTGCTATAATACCAACGCACAAGCAAGCAGGTACGGTTCCCCGTCCTCACCCCAGGCCAGAGCCAAAGGGTTAACAGGTAACAATTCCGCCGAATATTCGGCGCTATTTTGTTGTGATGTGGGGGCCTGACCGGCAGCCCACATTTTTTATTGTCTGGAGGTGCTTTCCCATCGCTAACACAGGTCATCAAACCAACGAGGAGATTCGCGACAAAGAAGTCAGACTGATTTCCGAGTCCGGCGAACAGCTGGGCATCATGTCCTCTCAGGAGGCCCTTCGCCTGGCGGAAGAACACAATCTGGATCTGGTCAAGATCTCGCCCAACGCCGTTCCCCCGGTCTGCAAGCTGATGGATTACGGCAAGTTTCGGTTCGAACAGACCAAGCGCGAGAAGGAAGCCCGCAAGAATCAGCGCGTGGTGGAGATCAAGGAGATCCGCATGTCTCCCAGCATTGATGTCAACGACTTCAATGTGAAGCTGAGAAATGCCCAGAAGTTCCTGTCTGAGGGCAACCGGTGCAAGGTCACCGTCCGGTTCCGGGGCCGCGAGATGGCCCACACCAACATCGGCCAGGATCTGCTGCTGAAGTTTGCCGAGGAATGCGGCGAACAGGCAGTCATGGATAAATCCCCCAAGCTTGAGGGTCGGCACATGTCCATCTTCCTTTCCCCCAAGCCTGCCAAGGATGCCAAAAAGTAAGTAAAGGAGTTCACTGTTATGCCGAAGATCAAGATCAAGACTCACAGCGGCGCTAAGAAGCGCTTCTCTCTCACCAAAACCGGCAAGGTCAAGCGCGCCATGACCAAGAAGCGTCACCTGCTCAACGGCCACGGCAAGACCACCAAGCTGAAGCG
>CALWOR010000206.1 GCA_944383205.1 uncultured Oscillospiraceae bacterium
AGGAGCGGATAAAACGCTTTGCGCCAAATTGGGGACGATCGCCACTGGCCGCAGGTCTGTGCGATTTCGACTTCTTTGCCTCTATCGGCGAAATGCTGGGGCAGGAAAGTCGATACCGCACCATCTACATGTCATATATTGCCCCTTACGGCAGCAAAAACAGCGATTTGAAGCGTATCCGTGATCTGGTCAGGACCGCCGATACCCTGCCGCTTATCGGCAGAAACAGGTTACTCTTCTACCTGCTGGTAGAGCCTTTTGCTGCTCTGGAACGAAAAGAAAGGACATAAAACTTATGACAATTTATCCTCCCAATGTTATTTTTGAAACCAGCGAAGGTCTGCGCTGTGTTCCCATTGCAGACCTGATGCTGCAGCGTCGGGAAATCTGGCTCACCGGCGAGATCACCGACCAGACTTCAGACGCTATCATCAGCCAGATCCTGCATCTGGCCGCAGAAGCCCCGGACCAAGAAATCACCTTATATATTGACAGCCCCGGGGGCTCTGTCAGCGCCGGGCTTGCCATTTATGATGTGATGCAGGCAGTCCCCTGCAAAATCCGGACTGTATGCATCGGTATGGCAGCCAGCATGGCAGCTATCCTCTTTGCCGCAGGGAATCGGCGTGAGATCCTCCCCCACGGTGAAATCATGGTCCACGACCCGCTGACCTGCGGCGGTATCTCAGGCAGTGCTCTGGCCGTTCAAAGCAAGAGTTCGCGCTTGATGCGCATGCGCCGGACCCTGTGCGGCATTCTGGCCCAGCACACCGGCAAATCCCTCCAGCAGATCTATCGATCCACCGCCAAAGATACCTTTTTCGAAGCAGACGAGGCTGTACAGTTCGGCCTTGCAGACACCATTATCAGTAAAATAGAAAGGAGTATTCCATGAAAAACACCGGACACCGCATTCTGGCTAATGGCATTTCCATCAGCAACAACACCTGGGAAACCGGAATTTCCAACAATGATCTGATCCTTGGCCCCACCGGGGGCGGAAAGACCCGGGGATATGTCCTTCCCAACCTGATGAGTTCTCAGGAGTCCTTCATCGTCACCGACACCAAAGGGGTGCTGAGAAAACAGATCGGCGCGCTTTTGCAGCGCCGCGGCTTCCGAGTCATAGAGCTTAACTTCAGCGATCTGCTCCATTCCCCCTGGGGCTATAACCCGCTCCGCTTCGTCCGCTGGGACAAAGAACGCGGACAATATTGCGAGCAGGACATTCTTACTGTCGCCGCCGGCCTGGTCCCCCTTGAAGACCGCTTCGAGCCCTTCTGGGACCTGTCAGCACGAAATTTGGTCGAGACTCTGATTGGCTATACTCTGGAATGTCTGCCCCGCCGTGAGCACAATCTTTCCAGCGTGGCCAAGCTTTTTGCCGAAGCAGAGACAGGCGTCCTGGACGGACTGATGTCGGAACTTTGTACCATTGATCCCGACAGCTTCGCCGCTATGCGCTGGAAATCTCTTCAGACCGTTCACAAGGCCGATAAGACCTACGGCTCTATTTTGGGAATTTTATCCCAAAAGCTTTCCAATTTCAATTTCAGCGGCCCCAGGGCACTGTTTGAAAATCCACAGCAGATCGACTTTGCCGCTATCTCCCGCACGCCTACCGCTGTGTTTCTTAAAGTCAGCGACAACGATTTCTCCTTGGCTTCCCTGACCTCCTTATTCTATACTCAGGCGCTCCAAATGCTGATTGCAGAAGCAGACAGCCGCCCGGATGATCGTCTTCAGATTCCCGTACGGCTCTATTTGGACGACTTTGCAAACCTGAACATCCCCAATTTCGATCAGACCATCTCCATCATCCGCAGTCGTGAGCTCAGCGTCAGTATCGTGCTTCAGAGCATCACTCAGCTGGACGGACTCTATGGCCGCAGCAAGGCAATGACCATTATAGACAACTGTGATCACCTGCTCTATCTTGGCGGTCAGAGCTTGGACACCGCTCAATTCATCAGCGCCAAAGCCAACAAATCCGTTTCCACCATTCTCAGCATGCCCCTGGGTAAAGCATGGCTGTTCGAACGGGGCAGATCTCCCCAGGAAGTAAAGCGCTATGAGCTCAAAGAACATCCCTTGTATTCCCAGCTCTTTGAGCGCACCGATTTACCTGACGCAGGAACCTGCGAGCACTGCGCTGTTACCCGAAAAAGCCAGCTGTCCGATGCCGAAGTCCAGCCTCGACATCCAGACAAGGAAAGGAGTGTCCTGTGAATCTGCAACCGCATCCGCTGCTGACGGCTCTCTATGCAAGAGGAGGAGCCGCCTATGCCGGCGAGCTTCTCTCCTATCTTCTCATCGAAGTCCGGGGTGAATGTCTGTGGATCACCGGAGTCACCCCATTGCGTGACAATGGCTACCGCTTTACCGCCTCCGGCCGGGAATACCACTACATTCTGGAGTGCAACGCCGCAGAAAAATTTCTCTCCACCCTCTGTCAAAATACTTCAGAAACTCCCGAACATATCATCGCCCGTGACTTTGAGTTTTCCAGGCCGCATTGCCTGCTTAAGGACTATCTGGACAGTTTGCAGATTCCCTATCAGTACCATGTATTACCGGAAGCGCCTCTATGATAGCTTTGTTCATCCACACTTCATCCATTGCCATGGCTACCAAAATGCTACCGAAAATTCCCCCGGACCGCTTGCAATTTCAAGGTTTCTCCAGAAGTTCATTTCCCCTTTTGGCTACCAAAATGCTACCAGCGGCACTTTTCAGATCGAAAAGTGCCGCTTTTTTGCGTTCTCTTTTGTTTTCCTGAAGTTTTTTCT
>CALWOR010000207.1 GCA_944383205.1 uncultured Oscillospiraceae bacterium
GAGGTGAACCCCTCTCCAAAATCGTCCAGAGCAATACGGACTCCATATTTTTTCAGCGCTGTCATGTTGGATCGAATGGAAGAGAGATTTTGACACGATACACTTTCTGTCAGTTCAAAGATCAGAAGTTCGCGAGGGAAACAATAGTCATCAATGATCTTCCTGCACTGCTCTGCAAAATCGGCGGCGGAAAAAGTCTCTCTGGAAAAATTGCAGGAAAGGAAAAAATTCTGGATACCGCGGTCGAAGAGTTCCTGAAGAAATTGGCAGGAACTGCGCAGACAGTGAAAGTCCAGTTTGTAAATCAGCCCTTCCCGCTCTAAAACAGGGACAAAGACATTGGGAGAAAGAAGACCATGTTCTGGATGGAGCCAGCGGGACAGGGCCTCGCCCCCTACGACCTGATGGGTTCGGGCATCCACATAAAATTGAATGTAAAGCTGAAATTCGCGGCTCTCCATGGCCTTGTCTACTGTAGCACGGAGGTTTTGCTCCATTTGAATGCGTTTTAATGATTCATCGGAGAAGACGGAGCAGTCCGTCTGTCCCCTTAGGGCTGTTTGTGCCTCCTGACTGGCATTAAAAAGCATTTCGTTCAGGTCCCGATCTCCCATCTTCAAAGGGTAGATTCCCACCGCAATACGGACATCGAAGGGCTTTGAATAGGTCTGCGGATAGGAGCGGAGTTTATGCAGTACACCTGTGATCCAGGGCTTTAACTGTTCCGGGCTGCCGGACAGTTTTAAAAGAGCAAAACCGTTGTCGGTCACTTTAGCCAGAATGTCGGTGTCGGTGGTATGCTCCTGCAGGACCAGTGCGCAGTAGCGGAGGAATTCACTGGTTTCCAGTCCGCTGGTCAGGCGATGAAGGTGGTCCGTATCGACATAGAAGTAGAGGAGACTGTAAAGGATACGATTTTGATCGTTGATGATCTGTTTGTAGTAGCGGAGCAGGTAGTCAAAGTTGCGAAGGCCGGTAGCTTCATCCCCCTCCAATTCCTGCTGAAGGCGTCGAAGCCGCTTTCGAAAATGCCGTATTACAAGGAGCAGGGCAGTAGTCAGAAGAACAGCCGTCAATGCCAGACCGGCGGTTGCCAGAGGGAAAAAGCCAGAAGAAGCGGCAGAGGATGTACTTTCCACTACCAGCCCGGTAATGGCCTGCTGGGAAACTGTGGAGAGAAACCCCTGAAGATCAGTTTTTAGCTGGTCTGATGCTACCTGAGTGGCGCAGAGACAATAGGAAACCTCTTTTCCCTGAAGCGTGACTTGAAACAGAGGGATTGATTCGTATTCTGAGGGGAGTTCCTCATCGCCGATATACCCAGACAGAAGGTCTACCTGAAGATTTTTGCCCAGCTGTTCTCGCTGATCCGCTTCTCCAGGGGAATAGTAGACAAGCTCGTAGGGACTCTGGGCAGAAAACTGGGCGAGAAGCCGGGGAATGACACCTTGATAAGTCCCGGAAGAAGGGTCGTAATATTCCAGCGGATATGCGCTGGGATTGCCGGCCACATAGACCAAAATATTATCGTCCACACCAATCTCTCCAATATCAGACGACCAGTTCCGGCTTGCGGTGGAAGAGAGACATATTCTGATCCGGAACCTCTGACTTTACATGTTCCAGCTCCAGCACGAGCTGAGCAGAGGAAGCATCCATCTCCTGCAGCATGGATCGAAACAGGTCCCGGAGCTGTTGCAGCCGGGCGTCATACCGCTGTAAATCCTGATCCCGCTGAGCAACGGCCTCTGCCAATTGCTGTTTGGCGATTTGTGCCTGTTCATCTGTCTGAGCTTTGAGCAGCTCGGCGTATCGCTGGGCTTCCATCAAAGTGTTGGCAATCATCAGCTGGTCATTTTTTTGCGCTTCATACTGCTGTCTCAGCGTGCTGAGCTCTTCTTCCAATTGACGGACCCGCTGCCGCTCCTGCTCCAGCAGCTGCCGGTGTTCCTCATCCTTTTCTAAAAGCTTGGCAGAAAATTGTTCTTCCAGAGCGGTGATGTATTGGTAGACGCTGAATTTTTTGTAGCCCCAAAAGCCGGTTTTCAATTCTTCAAGTTTCATATTGGCACCCCAAATCATTCAAAATTGATTTTTTTCCGCTGGATACTGCCCCAGGACTGTTTCTTTTTTCGATAGCCAATCAGCGAAGTGGCCCGAACCCAAGCAAGAATAAAACGAAGGCAGGATAATTCAAGCGCACATAGAGCGATGGCTTTGAAAATATCGGAGACAGATAGTTTTAGGTCTATGGTGTGGATACGGGCAAAAAAGGCCGTAAGGGACAGGATTGTGGAATAGACCACATAGATCAAAAAGAATAAGGCCATAAATGGGACATTGATCAGATCAACAGCAAAAGCCAAGGCAACGGTAAAAACACCGAAAATCTCAATATAAGGCGAAAAAAGTTCATAAATCAAAAAATATATATAAGAAATAAATCCTACGAGACCATATTTGGGATTGGCCAAAATCCGGCGGTGACGGCTCATGGATTCGTACAGGCCGATGTGCCAGCGACGGCGTTGTTTGCACAGGTCTTTCAGCGTTTCGGGAGCCTGAGTCCAGCAGATAGCATCGGTGGCATAACGGATTCGATAAGGAATTGCGTGTTCCCGGCAGAACACATGGAGTTTGACGACCAGCTCCATGTCCTCTCCCATGGTGGTGGGATCGTAGCCCCCTGCATCGATCACGACGCTTTTTTTAAACAGGCCAAAGGCTCCGGAAATAATGATACTGCCATTGAAGCGGTCAAACAAAATTCGGGCAGCCAGAAAAGAGCGGTCATATTCCAACACCTGCATACAGGGAATGATCTGTTTTGGCATATGATAGGAGATCACATGGCCATTTTGGATTTCGGTGCCGTTGCAGGGACGGACAGCGCCGCCTACCGCTACCACAGTGCCATCTTCCAGCACGGGACGCACGATTTTTTCCAGAGAATCATACTGAAGTACCGAGTCGGCATCCATACAGACAAAATAGGGGAATTTTGAGGCGTTGATGCCCATATTCAATGCATCGGCCTTTCCTCCGTTGGCCTTGCAGATTAAAGTTATGGGAACCTTAAACTCCTGGGTCTCAAAGACGGCCCGCTCCGGCTGGCAGGGAATCATGCGGTGGATGGGACGGGAAATCTGATACAGATGAAAGGTATCCCGTAGAATTTGAGCCGTATGATCGGTAGACCCGTCATCGACGATAACGATTTCATAGAGACGATATTTCAGACTGAGCAGAGAGTTGATAGTGGATGCGATGGTGACCTCCTCATTATAGGCAGGAACGACAATGGTCACCGGTACATAATAGTCCTGAAGAAGTTCGTTTTTCAGTGTATTGCGGCGTTTGAGCTGATAAAGTGTGGAGGAACCTACTGCCACTGTGAGGAAAAGAAAGCTGGCATAGCCGATCATATACAGAATAAAGAAAATTCCTACATAATTAAAGAATAATTTAAATGCATCTGCCATGACCAGTTATACCTCCGCTTTCTGCAACCGCCGTGACTCCAGGCGGTAGGTCATCATTTCCCGGGCATAGCGGTCATTCCCGGCTACAATATCGATCAGATCTTCGTAGTTTACATGCTGACTCTCCAAGCTCACTGCTGCGGCATAGCGCACATACCAATTGGAACTGTGAAGCGCTTTTTTCAGCGCCTCAATAACCTGATGCCCCTCATAGCGGGACAGGGAAGAGACACTGACAGTAGCGTATTCCCATTGGACAGGGTCTTCGTTTTGGGCAAAGGCCAACAGAGGCTCCAACGCCGGCTGGTAATGATAGCGGCCGAAATATCGAATGGCAGCGAGGCGGACCTCCTTGTCCTGTTTGGAGTCCTCCATCAGGGCGAACATTTCCTCTGCATAGGAACCGGTTCGAAAACGGATATAATTCAGGATGGCCAACTGAGTGCGGGGAGAAAAGGAATGTAACTCCTGCCAGAGCAGTTCAATCAAACAATCGTGATCTCCGGTGAAGGACAAAAGTCCCTCGGTCAAAATTTTTTCGTGAAGAAAGACTGAGCCCCGGTCTTGTATTTTCAAAGCGTTGAGGATGTACTCCGCGCTGCCGAATGTGTACAGGGCCTGTAGGGCGTTGACCTGACAGTACAGATTGTCTTTTGCCATATACTCCAGCAGCACTTCCTGCAGACTTTGCAGAGGCATGTGCTTGTGAATCATATAGCGGGAGAGAAAGTAAGTGAAGTAAGCTGCCTGTGTATTTTCCCGCTTCCGATATACCAGTGACAAGGACAAAATGCAGGGCTGAAGCTGTGCGAAGTAGGACTGGACACCGGGGACGCTGTACCGTGAGGACAGGGCGCGGAGCACATGATCAAAGGCAATCAGATTTTTGACATGTCGAAGCTTTCGCTGTAAGTATCGCAGATAGCGCTCCTCAACCGGCTTTCCCAGCTCCAGGCGCTTCAACTGACGGTCTGTCAGAAGACTCAATGCCTGGGTGCGCCGCTTCATGCGGGGCTCGCTGCGCCGGAGAAAAACAGCGTACGCCACATTGAACATGATCATACTGAGGCACACTGCGCCGTAGAAATAGAGCATATATTCAATTCCCATAGCGCTCGACCTTCTTTCTAGGGAAATTGGGTATTATTGGAGTGAAGCCCAGTAGTCCTGTAAAATATAGTAGGACTCCTTCAGCCGCTCGTGATAGGTGACATGCTGCCCCCAGCCCTTCAGAGGGAAGGAAGACATGGGGATGCGAAATTGTTTGTTCTGGTTGTCGGTAATGCCGATGTACAGCTCGTCAATATGGATGTATTCCACACCATAGTGCTCATAATAGTCATCATGGATCATCATTTCAGAAGGGTTGGCGAAGTTGAGCAGCTGCCAGGGCAGCTTTACTTCCACATATTCTCCAGAGAAAATAAAATCTGCAAGGGAGTTAAATGTTTCGTCTGCCGGATTGGCATTGCCGTATGTAAGAAGGCCGGTCTCATAAGTCTCCGCTGAGGCTTCCCAGTTTCCGGTGAGCAGGGGTGTGGCGGTTTGGAGCATCAGGTGGATAGGTTTGAAAACTGGAGTGTCCGGATCCACCGGATCCAGATATGCGTCCAGATCGTCGGTTTCGTGGAGAAACATGGCCCGCAGCACTTCATAGCGCTCCTGAACCAAAAGACGGCTGTTATCTACACCGTCTATCACCAGAAGAAAATCGCTGGCGCGTTCAAAGGAAAGATCGTAATTTTGACAATAGGTGCTTCCGGTTTTAGGGGTAGTGTCAATTGGGAGGTAGAGAGTGTCGGCTTCAGGGTCAAAGCCGTCTTTATGAATCAGAAAGTAGATAAACTTTTCATCATACTTCATAGAAACAGTGAAATCATCATTTTCCAGAACAAGATCATCTGGTGTCCACTCGGACAGGTCTCCGTCTACATAACTGACGCTTTTCTCCTCACCGGGATCGAAAGAGAGCAGGCCAAAATACTGCTCATTGGTTTGATAGTCGCTCCAATATGGTGTGTTGAGCAGATCTACAGCGTGCATAGTGTTCCATGTCCGCTTGAACCACTCGTCCTGCCAGGTGAATACGCAGCTTCCGGCACAGCCGGCGGCCATGATATCCTCGTAACATTCCACGATAGCGTTGCCCTGATCCTGCTCAGACATCCGACCCTGATTGCGGCCGGTATTGTAGTCCTTCTGTGCCATGCCCCGGCCGGTGGAGACACCATACTCCGAGATGACGACCGGAACAGAGTGATAGTTGGTAAGGGCTTTAAGGTAGGTGTAGTAGGTGTTGATCTGACCACGGCTGTCCAAGTAGTTTGCCTGTGCACCGCCGGGGAGATATGCCTGGATGGGAGTTTCCATTTCAACAAGGTCATAGACATGGTAGGAGTATCG
>CALWOR010000208.1 GCA_944383205.1 uncultured Oscillospiraceae bacterium
TCAACCTGGCCAAGCCCGCCAAGTACGAGGAGATCTGCGCCGCCATGAAGGCCGCCTCTGAGGGCGAGCTGAAGGGCGTTCTGGGTTACACTGACGAGGCCGTCGTGTCCTCCGACTTCCTGGGCGACACCCGCACCTCTATCTTCGACGCCGACGCCGGCATCGCTCTGACCGACACCTTCGTGAAGGTCGTTTCCTGGTACGACAACGAGATCGGCTACTCCAACAAGGTGCTGGAGCTGATCGAGCACATGTACAGCGTGGATCACAAGTAATTCACCACCGTTCCCTAAGGGGCGCCGCCTTTTGGCAGCGCTCTTTTTATTTCGACATGAAGATATCATATTTGATAAGAGAAATTTGTCGAATTTTGGTTATAAAAATAAAAATTCTAAAAAACCGAATCTTTAGTAAAAAAATTAAGGAATCAAGCATACTGGCTTTAGAGGTGAGCCAGTATGGAGTTAAGGAGAAGAATTAAAGATCTGATTGAGGACAACGATACGACGCAAAAGAAATTGGCTGAGCGGTTCCATGTGTCAGAATCTACTATGAGCACATATATGACGGGAAAATATCGAATGCCGGCCTGGTGCGTCAAGGAATTTGCGGAGTATTTCCAGGTCTCCACCGATTATCTGTATGGCCTTACCGACCTGCCCCAGCCGCCTATGGAGCTGTCCGAGGGAGAGCAGGACATGGTCAGGCGCTTTCGTACCCTCTCCCGGGAGCAGCGGGAGCTGATCGTGAAGAACATCGCCATCATGCAGGAGCAGAATGGAAAATAAAAAATCGGGACGCTGGGGGGCGTCCCAATTTTTTGCGAAATTATATTTACTTGGCGTACTCGATGGCCTTGGTCTCCCGAAGCAGGTGGACCTTGATCTGGCCGGGGTACTCCAGCTCGTCCTCGATCTTCTTGGCGATCTCCCGGGCCAGCAGGACCATCTGATCCTCGCTGATGACCTCGGGCTTGATCATGATGCGGACCTCGCGGCCGGCCTGGATGGCAAAAGACTTCTCCACACCGTTGAAGGAGGAGGTGATCTCTTCCAGGGTCTCCAGCCGCTTGATATAATTCTCCAGATTCTCGCGCCGGGCGCCGGGGCGGGCGGCGGAGATGGCGTCGGCGGCCTGAACCAGGCAGGCTACCACGGTCTTGGGCTCCACATCGTTGTGGTGGGCCTGAATGGCATGAATGACATTCTCGCTCTCACGGTACTTTCGGGCCAGCTCTACGCCGATCTGGACATGAGAGCCCTCCACCTCGTGGTCGATGGACTTGCCCAGGTCGTGGAGCAGACCGGCCCGTTTGGCCTCGGCCACATTGGCGCCGATCTCGGCGGCCAGCAGGCCGGCCACATGAGCCACCTCGATGGAATGGTTGAGCACATTCTGGCCGTAGCTGGTGCGGTAGCGCATCCGGCCCAGGAGCTTGACCAGCTCGGGGTGGAGGCCGTGGACATTGGTCTCAAAGATGGCGCGCTCGCCCTCGGACTTGATAACGGAATCCACTTCGCGCTTGGCCTTCTCCACCATCTCTTCAATGCGGGCGGGGTGGATGCGGCCGTCCAGAATGAGCTTTTCCAGAGCCAGCCGGGCGATTTCCCGGCGGACAGGGTCAAAGCAGGAGACGGTGATGGCCTCGGGGGTATCGTCAATGATGAGATCCACACCGGTCAGGGTTTCGAGGGTACGGATGTTTCGGCCCTCCCGGCCGATGATCCGGCCCTTCATCTCGTCGTTGGGCAGAGGAACCACGCTGACGGTGGCTTCGGACACATGGTCAGCGGCACAGCGCTGAATGGCCAGGGAGATAATCTCACGGGCCTTGGTATCGGCCTCGTCCTTGAAACGGGCCTCGATCTCTTTGATCTTCATGGCCGACTCGTGGGTGACATCTTCCTCCAGCTGTTTCAGCAGGTAGTTCTTGGCCTCAGCGGCGGTGAAGCCGGAGATACGCTCCAGCTCTTCGGTCTGCTTCTGCTTCAGCTCGTCCACCTGAGCCTGACTGGCGTCCAGCTTGGTGAGCTTGGCGGAGAGCTGCTCTTCCTTCTTTTCGATGTTCTCGGTTTTGCGGTCCAGGTTTTCTTCCTTTTGCTGCAGACGCCGCTCCTGCTTCTGCAGGTCGGCCCGGCGCTCCTTCTCTTCGCGCTCATAGTCGTTTTTGGCCTTCAGGATCTCTTCCTTGGCCTCCAGCAGCACTTCGCGCTTTTTGCTTTCCGCGCTTTTATAAGCCTCGTTGACAATACGGGTGGCTTCGTCCTCCGCAGAGCCGATCTCTCGCTCCGCAGTGGCCTTGCGCCGATTCCAACCGAACAGAGCACCTACTACACCGGCAAGGGCGATACAGATGACCGCCTCGATGATATAGGGCAAAAATTCCATTTTGGTCTGTTACACCTCCAAAAAATTAAGTTGCTGCGGCGGACAGCCGCGAAAATTGCAGATAAAAGCCGCAAGAGCGCGGAGCGAGGACTGCCCCTTTACCCTTGCGACAACTGAAAAACATCCCCAAAGTTTTTCATATTTGTCCTGCTTACATTGTAAAGGCAACCAGCTTTGATGTCAAGATTTATTCCCCGTTCCTGTCCCAGGTTTTTCAGAAAACTTCCAATTTCCCCGTGTGGTTCCGTCCTCTCATTTTTTATCGGTGTTCCTGCGTTCTCTGAACTAAAGATAGCATATCTGAAAATCAGGATCTAAAAAAATGCGGGAACTCCCCCTCTACGGAGGAGGGAGCAGTTCCCGCTGAAACAGCATTTACCACAGGGCTGCTACCTGGGCGCCGGTATAGTACCAGGTGAGGATCTCCTCAAAGGTGCTGCCCGAGGCGGCCATGGAATTGGCGCCGTACTGGCTCATGCCCACTCCGTGGCCATAGCCTGTGACATCAAAAGTGAAGCCGCCCTCTCCATAGGAAACAGTAAAAGTGGCGGAGCGGAGGGAAAACAGGGAGCGGACCTGGCTCCCGGTGAGGGTGACCCCACCCAGCGGAATAGAAATGACGCCGCCCCCTTCGTTCCGGCTGGCTGTGCCGAACCAGGCAGAGGGATCTCCGGACAAGTCGGCGCCCGGATAGGCGGCCAGGGTCAGGGCTTTGACCTCATCGGCGGAAAAAACTGCCTGGGTGTGGTAGTTGGGGACCTCATCCCCTTCGGGGCTGTCCACACTTTTCAGATAGTCCACGGAATTGCCCCATACTTCTACTGCATCCACGGTTTTACCTGCGGCGGAGGAAAAGAACAGAGCCTGGATGGGCTGGCCCTCATAGAGAATACCAAGTGCGTCGGTTTCTGCCACTGCCTGTTCAATTTTTTCGCTGTATACTCCGGCATTCAGCCCCCAGCGGGCTTCCGCGTCGGAGCGGTCGATATAGGCCTGACAGCAGGTGCTGTCGGAGCAGATGTCTGCGTCAGGGTGCTTGTCGGAGGGATTGTTCTGCCGGGAGACGGTGTAGGTCCGGGCGGCGCAGGCCTGAGCCTTCAGAGCCTCCTCTTCAAAGGAGGCGGGCATCTCCGCCGCTACTACGCCCCAGAGGTAGTCAGCCATGGTCAGCTCCACTACCTGGCCGTCATCGGTTTTCAGCCGCACAGCCCGCCCTTTGTCCCGGGCGGCGGAGGTGGTGATGGCCCGGTCGATGGGGAGGGTGGCCTCATTCTCCCCTCCTTCGGCGTCGTTTTCCTCTCGAAGAGGAGTGCCCCCGATGACCAGCAGAGGCAGAAAGAACAGCACGGCGGCGAGGGCCAGGGAGACTGTGACGACCAGGCGGGTCCCCTGACCAAAATATCCGTTTTTGACCTCTTCACGAGCAGCCATACAATCCCCCCTTGTCCTGCTTCCATCTTATGGAGAAAGGAAGGGAGATATGATTGGAAAAGGGCGGCCCGACCAGGCCGCCCTTTGAGATATTATTCCTCGTCCAGCTTGAGAACGGCCATGAAAGCCTCGGTGGGCAGTTGGACAGTGCCCAAAGTGCGCATTTTCTTTTTGCCTGTTCCCACACGGACCCATCCGTGTGGGTTCCCAATTTTTTTTAATGCTCGGGCGGAAATGAATTCCGCCGAAGCAAATTCTCCGCTGCGCTCCGAATTTACGGCGCAAGCGCCGCCCCGCTGTGCGGGGCCCCAAGGAAGGCAAAAGAAAATATCCTTACTCCTCGTCCAGCTTGAGAACGGCCATGAAAGCCTCGGTGGGCAGTTGGACAGTGCCCAAAGTGCGCATTTTCTTTTTGCCTTCCTTTTGCTTTTCCAACAGCTTCTTTTTCCGGGTAATATCGCCGCCGTAGCACTTGGCCAGCACATCCTTGCGCATGGCCTTTACCGTCTCCCGAGCGATGATTTTGCCGCCAATGGCCGCCTGGACAGGCACCTCGAAAAGCTGGCGGGGGATGTTCTCCTTCAGCTTCTCGCAGATCCGCCGGGCCCGGGGATAGGCCTTTTCCCGGTGGACAATGAAGCTCAGAGCGTCCACCTGGTCCCCGTTGAGGAGCAGGTCCACCTTCACCAGATCGCTCTTTTCATAGCCCTCCAGCTCATAGTCCAGAGAGGCGTAGCCCTTGGTCCGGGCCTTCAGGGCGTCGAAGAAGTCGTAGATAATCTCGCCGATGGGCATGGAGTAATGCAGTTCCACTAGGTTGGTGTCCAGATACTGCATATCTTTGAAAATGCCCCGGCGCTCCTGACACATGGGCATGATATTGCCCACATAGTCCGGGGGAGAGATAATGGACACCTTGGCGTAGGGCTCCCGAGCCTCGGCGATGGAGCCGGGGTCGGGGTAATTGTGGGGGTTATCCACTCGAACCACAGTACCGTCGGTTTTTGTCACCTCATATATTACGGAGGGTAGTGTGGTGACCAGGTCCAAATCGAATTCCCTCTCCAGCCGCTCCTGGATGATCTCCATGTGGAGCATGCCTAAAAAGCCGCACCGGAAGCC
>CALWOR010000209.1 GCA_944383205.1 uncultured Oscillospiraceae bacterium
ACAGGAAGGCGTACCAAGGGGTCACTTTTCTACTTGAGTTCCGGCAGAGGCCTGAACACCCCAATCAATCATTCGTTTTTTCATTCAATGCGCTGAAGCGGCACCATTTTCTTGACAGCGACCTTTATTTCCAGTATTATAACAGAAACAGATAAAAAGACGCCTTTATGTGTAGCATTTTACTATATATATCCGCGTCTCTTTTTTACCATAACTGCAATTGACGAGGTCAAATACATGATAACTTTTACAATATTGGGTTCACTTTGTAAACGGGTCATGTTTTTCTCCGCCATTGCCGCTGTAGCACTTTTGACGCTGGCAGCAGGTCTGCACTACGCCACCCCGCTGGCGGGGATCCCCCGTTCCGAAATCAAGGAGATAAGTTCAGGCTGGTCCTACGAGGACAGCGGCAGTCTGCATACACTGTCACAATTTCCCTGTCCTGTAGATGTGCCCGGCGATACCTTGTATCTGGTTCATTCCGTCTCTGACCTGAGTCGAAATCCAGGTGATGTTCTGGCTGTACAGACACGCTACCAGTCCATTCGCATTTGGGCTGATCAGATGCTGATCTATGAAGCAGCTCAGGGACGGGAGCACGCTTTGAGCAGCATGTGGCATTTTATTTCCTCCGATACCTATCAAGGTGCTTCCACCCTCCGGATCGAGCTGATCAGATACGATACAAATTCCCCCTGGGAACTCTTCCCCATTTTCCAGGACCATCCGGCGGCCATTGGTATGTATCTGCACCGCATCCATCTCCCAACCATCTTTGTGTGGCTGTGCTGCACACTGTTTGTTGTACTGCTGAGCTTCGTCATCCTTTTTATGGCAGTTCGGAAGATTGCAGGGATCTCTCCTGTGCTGGCACTGGACATTTTTATTTTCATGTCCGGCACATGGATCCTTTTGGACTCTAAAATCACCACCTTGTTCGGCGGCAACTTTGCCCTGACATATTTCTTCAGTTATTTTATTTTCTATCTTCTGCCTGTCCCGCTGCTGTTCTATTTCCAGCTGATGCTGGAGACAAAGAACCGTTTCGTCCGTGCTCTGATCTGGATTGCTGTGGGTAACGCCGGACTTTGGATGCTGCTCCACCTTCTGGGCATCGTCGCGATCCGTTCCACTGCCGTCAGCGTCCACCTGATCATCATCCTCTTTCTTATCATATTTATCAAGGAGTTCATACAGCAGCAGAAGCAGCCCCAGCAAAAGCGCCTCGTCTGCACATTCTGGGGCATGCTCTTGGTATTTGCTGCCGCTGCCGCCTCCATCCTGCTATACCATGCCGGCCTTCTTCCCTCTACCAACAGCGGCGTATTGTACATATGGGCTTTGCTTGCGCTGATTTTCTGCATGATTATGGATACTATTATCAAATTCGGCCGAATGTGGAATGAGAAAAAATACATTGAAGTTTACCGCCAGCTGGCCACAGAGGACAGCATGACCAAGCTGTCAAACCGCAATGCCTATGAGCTTCGGCTGCAGGACCTTATCTCTCATCCCCCTGCCACAGTGGGCATAATCCTTTTTGACATTGACCGTATGAAGTTCATCAATGATACTTATGGCCATCACATGGGAGATCTGGTGATTTCTCTGGTTGCCCGCTGCATCTACCAGGTCTTCGGCACCATCGGCGAATGCTACCGGATCGGCGGGGACGAATTTTGTGTGATCCTGGCTCCTTTTACAGATGTCTCCCAAAAATTCCAGCAATTCCATACGCTGCTCCAAACCAGCAACCACAACGATTTTCCGGTCAATGTCTCCTATGGCTGGGAGGTCCGCAGCTTTGAAGCTGGAAAGCCGATTACATTCCGAGAGATCATGGAATTAAAAACCGCTGCGGATAAAAATCTCTACCGCAACAAAAGGGTCCACAGCTCATGATCGTGACCTTCTGTCCACACAGCCCAAAAAGCCAGATGGATCGGAATGATCCGTCTGGCTTTTCTTTTCGAAAGATTCTTATTGTCTTTCCCTATCCTCCCCGAGCAGTTACCGTTCTTCTTCCCCAAAAGGCCTGGAAAGCAGCGTTCCGGCACAGTAGCGTGCAGCGATGTCCCGGTCATCGCCGTCGTAGAGGAACTGCTCCAGCCGCTCAAACGGTGTGCGTTCCACCAGTGCATCCAGCTCAGACGGGCGCAGGACCAGGGCGTCAAACTGGAATCCCGGCAAAAATGCCCCCACATCTCCGAAGAAGGCGCTTCCTCCCCGGGTAGCCAGATAGAAGGCTTCCCCCAGGGAGAGGGGAGTCTGTTCAGGATGACTGAGCCAATTGAGCTTGGAGAGCTGAACCGAGGCGGTGATGGTTTTGGCCATGTCTGCGGTATTTCCCCCCGCCGCATCGCTGGCCACACAGCACCGAAGGCCCTGTTTCAGGTACCGACGCAGGGGCATGACCCCGCTGGACAGGTTCATATTGGACAGGGCACAGTGGGCCAGTGTCACCTCTTTCTCCTCCAGCAGGTCTGTTTCCTCCTGCGTCAGATGGATGGCGTGGGCCATGATCGTCCTGCCTTTGGAAAGCAGGCCAAAGGTATCATATACCTGAGTATAGGTAGGGATATCCGGGTGAAGGCCAGCCACCCACTTCACCTCACTTCGGTTCTCCGACAGGTGCGACTGTACCGGCAGCTGATAGCGCTCCGCCAGCTGTCCCAGCCCATCCATAAGCCGCGAGGTGGTGGAGGGGACAAAGCGGGGCGTCAGGATAAACCCGGTTTTCTTCAGCTCTGCCCGGCTGCGGCAGATCAGTTCCTCCGTATCGGCCAGAGAGGCGTCTGTGTCCTCCCGCAGGCTGTCCGGGGCGTTGCGGTCCATGTTCACCTTGCCCACAAGTCCCCGCAGGCCCGAGGCCTCGCTCAACTCCATCAGCTGCCAGACCGCCTGCTTATGAACCGTGGCAAAGGCGGCAAAGCGCATTGTCCCCCGCTCCCACAGCCGATTGAGGAAGGCCTTCCACACCCGCCGGGCAAAGTCTTGCTGGGAAAACCGCGCCTCAGTGGGAAAGGTATACCGTTCCAGCCAGGGCAGAAGCTGTTCATCATAGCCGATCCCCCGGTTCACGATCTGCGGGGCGTGGATGTGCAGGTCACAGAAGGCGGGGATGATGAGGCAGTCCCCCCAGTCGGTCACCTCCATTCCCTGATACCGGGGAGGTAGGGTCCGGTAAAGGCCTACGATCGTTTCCCCTTCCGTGACCAGCCAGGCCCGCTCATAGACTTCCATCTTCCCCAGAGCAGGGGTATGGAGAAAAGTACCTTTCAGGATCATATTCCGCTCCTTTCCTGCCCCGGACTTCTCAGCCTCCCAGGACAGCCTGTATGGTCAATGTGGTGCCATCGGGACTTTCCGCCTTTATTCTTCCCTTATGGGTCTCTGCGATCCCCTTCGCAATGGACAGGCCAAGTCCATATCCGCCGGTATGGGTACTGCGGGACTGGTCCACCCGGTAAAAGCGGTCAAACAGGTGCTCCAGCCGCTCCCGCTCCATAGGCCGGGCCGTGGTGTTGCTCACCGTCAGGGCCACCGCCCGGCTCTGCTTTTCCAGCTTCAGGGAGATTTCGCCTCCCTCCGGGGTATATTTCAGGGCGTTATCCAGCAGGATGGACACCAGCTGCCGCACAGCCTTTTCATCCCCGTTCAGAGATAGCATATGTGGCCATTGATGAAAATAACATCGACGCAGTCATCTTTTCCAAAACAGACCTGACCCTCAACGGCTCCGGCAGCCTGACCATCAATGCCCAGGCCGGTCACGGTGTGGTGTCCAAGGACGATCTGTTGATCACCGGAGGCAGCTACACCATCACCGCCGCCAGTCACGGTCTGTCCGGCAAGGACAGCATCGCCATTGCCGACGGTCAGTTCAATATTACCTCGGGGAAGGACGGGATCCACGCGGAGAACTCCGACGATGAAACTCTGGGCACCCTGTACATCGCCGACGGATCCTTTACCATTCACGCCCAAGGGGACGCTGTCAGCGCGAATGGAGCCCTGCAAATCGACGGCGGTACCTTTGATCTCTATACCGGGGCAGGCAGCGCCAGCGTAGAAATGACCTCCGGAGAGGAATTTGGCCCTATGGGCGAACGGGGCAGCGGTGCCTTCGGTATGGCTCCGGATCCCCAGGAAGACTTTTCCTATCAGCCGCCGGAAGATTCCGCCGCTGTTTCCGATTCCACCGCTGCTGAAAACTCTGTCAGTCAGAAGGGTATCAAAGGAGAGAGCAGCTTTACCATCCACGGCGGCACCTTCACCATGGACACCGCCGACGACTGTGTCCACGCCGGCGGCGACCTATCCATCGCCGCAGGAGACTTTAACTTGAGTAGCGGAGACGATGCCATCCACTGCGACGCAGCTCTGACCATCGAAGACGGTACCTTTCTTATCACCTACTGCTATGAAGGCATTGAAGGGCTGTCCATCACCATTGAGGCCGGTTCTTTCAGCATCACCTCCCATGACGACGGTCTCAACGCCGCCGGCGGAACGGACAGCTCAGGCTTTGGCGGCTTCGGTGGTCGGCCCCAGGACTCCTTCGCCTCTGATTCGGACAGCTTTATCACCATCAACGGCGGTACCTTTACCATCATCTCCGGCGGCGACTGCGTGGACTCCAACGGCAGCCTCACCATCAACGGCGGTACACTGGACCTCACCTGCAACGGAAACGGCGACACCGCCCTGGACTGTGACGGTACCTATACCAACAACGGCGGCGATGTGACCACCAACGACGGCTCGGAGGAAAATCCCGGCCAGATGGGCGGCGGACACGGGGCCATGGGCGCCGGCAAGGGACAGTTCTCCGGTGAGCCTCCCACAGATGGAACCCGCCCCTTTGACCGGGGCAGCACCTCTACTCAGACGAACGGAGAGGAGACCGCTCCCACGGTTTAAACTCCTGACACATTGCCGGCTTGGAACATTTGTTTGACATCTGCCGCAAGATATGGTACAATTTCAATGGTCCAATTAGTTCATTACCCCCTCTCTTGTGGAAAGGAGCTGCTCCTATGGCCAATCTGACCCGAAAACAGCAGCAGATCTACGACTTCATTCTGGACTTCACCGCTCAGCATGGGTATCCCCCCTCGGTACGGGAGATCGGCTCAGCCATGGGGCTGAAGTCCCCCTCTACCGTCCACTTCCACATGAAAGGGCTGGAGGAGGCCGGCGTCATTGTCAAGGCTGAGGGAAAGACCCGGGCCATCTCCCTGCCCGGTGTCTCCCTGGGGCCGGTGGTAGAGGAGGAGGACCCCCACGCCAACCAGATCCCTGTGGTGGGCAGCGTGGCCGCCGGCTCCCCTATACTGGCTCAGGAGTGTATCGAGGACTATCTCACCTTTGACACCCAGGGCCTGTCCGGAGAACATTTTGCCCTGCGGGTACGGGGGGAGTCCATGCTCAATGCGGGTATTCTCCCCGGCGACTTGGTCGTGGTCCACCGACAGCAGGAGGCCCACAACGGAGAGATCGTGGTGGCTCTCTTTGAGGATGAGGCCACCGTTAAAACCTACCAGTACCGGGACGGCCATGTGTGGCTCCTGCCGGAAAATCCCGATTATGAGCCCATTGACGGCAGCTATGCGGAGATCATCGGCAAGGTTGTTGCGGTAGTCCGCCGATATTAAATTACAAACACAAAAAAAGAGCGCCTGTTCGCTGTTTGCGAGCAGGCGCTCTTTTTTAAAATTGGAAGACGATGCCCATCACTGCGGCAAAGGCAATAAACACCACAGGATGAAGCTTTTTCAGCGGTCCCCATTTAGCGGCAACAAAAATCGCCGCAGCCAAAATGACCACCGGCCAGTGGAACAGCTGTATCACGGGCACAGCCTGTCCCGGTGCAATCTCATGACCGCTTTGATGAAACATCAGCACACTGGCCGCCACACTCAGTCCGGCAGAGGCAATCAAAGCGGTGGATGCGGGACGCAGACCACAGAAAATCGCATCCACCGTTTTGGACTGGCGGAACTTCTGCAAAAAACCAGCAATAATAATGATAACTACAATGGACGGGAAAATCAGACCCAGAGTCGCTATCACCGCGCCGGGGATCCCACTGATCTCATAGCCCACATAGGTGGCCATATTGACGCCCATGGGGCCAGGCGTGGATTCCGAAACAGCGATCATGGTGGTCAGCTGAGCATCGGTAAACCAGCCGGTACGGCTTCCCATATCCTGCAGAAAAGGGATGGTGGCCAGACCGCCGCCCACCGCAAACAGTCCTACCTTGGCAAATTCATAAAACAGCAGCAGCAGATTCATTGCTTCTTGCCTCCCTTCGGAAGCTTCATCAGTCCGTAGAGCACATAGCCTACAACACCTGCCGCCACAATCAGGATCACAGGGGAAATTCCCACCCAGAACCCCAGTACCAGAACGGCCAGAAAAATCACGAGGGAAGCCGCATTTTTCAACGAAGATTTACCCAGCTTCACCACACTGCTTGCAATGAGAGCCACCACAGCGGCGTTGATCCCAACCAGTGCATGCCGCGCCAGAGGATACTGGGCAAAATTAGAAATAAAGGCGGCGATGGCAGTGATGATCACAACAGAGGGGAAAACTACTCCCAGGGTAGCCAGAATCCCTCCTGGAATTCCCTTATATTTGAATCCAATAAAGGTGGCGGTATTCACCGCGATGATACCCGGGGTACATTGACCCACCGCATAGTAATCGGTAAGTTCCTCGTCGGTGGCCCAGCCCTTTTTCTCCACTACCTCCCGCTGGAGGATAGGGAGCATGGCGTAGCCTCCGCCAAAGGTACATACTCCCATTTTGGCGAAGGTCAGGAAGAGGTCCAGATAGATGTTCAAGCTGTCACCTTCTTACACATTGAACCGGAAAAGGATAATGTCCCCGTCCTGCACCACATAGTCCTTGCCCTCAGAGCGGATAAGTCCCTTCTCACGGGCCCCGGCCATGGTACCGCAGGCCATCAGGTCCTCATAGGACACCACCTCAGCCCGGATAAAGCCCCGCTCAAAGTCGGAGTGGATCTTGCCGGCGGCCTGAGGAGCCTTGGTCCCTTTCTTGATGGTCCAGGCCCGGCACTCGTCCTCGCCGGAGGTAAGGTAGGAGATCAGACCAAGCAGAGTATAGCTGGCTTTTACCAGCCGGTCCAGGCCGGACTCGGACACACCCAGATCATCCAGGAACATCTTTTTCTCGTCCCCGTCCAGTTCGGCGATCTCCGCCTCCAGCTTGGCACACACGGGGATGACCTGGGCCCCCTCAGCCTGGGCCCGCTCCTCCACCTGCTTATAGTAAGGGACAGACTGGGGATCGGAGAAGCCCGCCTCATCCAGATTGGCGGCATAAATCACAGGCTTCAGGGAAAGCAGCTCACAGTCGGGGTACTCCCCGGCGATATCTGCCCCCTCATAGGAGCGGGCAGACTTCCCGTCGTTGAGCCAGTCCCGCAGCCCCTCAAAATCGGCCACCTCCTGAAGGAACTTTTTGTCTCCCTTGGCGGCCTTTTTGGCCTTGTCGATCCGTCGCTCCACCATCTCCAGGTCAGCCATGACCAGCTCCAGGTCAATGGTGTCCATGTCCCGGACGGGATCGGTGGAGCCTTCCACATGGATCACATTGTCATCGTCAAAACAGCGCACCACATGGACAATGGCATCGGTCATGCGGATGTTGCCCAAAAACTTGTTGCCCAGGCCTTCGCCCCGGGAAGCACCTTTTACCAAACCAGCAATATCTACAAATTCGATGACCGCAGGGGTGGTCTTCTTGGGGTGGTACATCTCGCTGAGCTTATCCAGGCGGTAGTCAGGCACCGCCACCATCCCCACATTTGGATCAATAGTACAGAAGGGATAGTTGGCGCTTTCAGCGCCGGCGTTGGTGATGGCGTTAAACAGGGTGCTCTTTCCCACATTGGGCAGACCCACGATACCTAATTTCACGGCAATTCCTCTTTCTGTAAGCATTTTTCGCATTTGGCCCAAATATTATATCTGTTTTACCTGCCATATGCAAGAGCAAACCGGAGAAATCCCCCCTATATTCCTATCCTGAGATAATTTCACACTAGTCATTACTAGCCCATAAAGGACTTCGTTTGCCTGTAATGACAAACGAAGTTCCTTTCCTATTTAAACCTCTCCGTACTTATAAGATCGCAGTTGGATTTAAAAATCCAGCCAAAGACCAACTCAGATGGTTACGCAGCTGCTGACAAAGCTTTTCCACATCTCTCTCCTCTATCGCCTCGATTAGCTGAATATGCTGGTCAATAGCCTCCTGTACAGAGTAATTCTCAGGCCTGTAAGAAATCACCTGCAATCTTCGGATTGTAGGCTGCATCAGATTCATAATCGGAGCAATAAAAGTATTCTCACACCGTTCTACAAGGAGCATGTGAAAATCCCAATCTGCTTCTACATACTTATTTACCTGCACTTGAAATGGTTCGTCTTTATATTTCAGTAAATCATAAAATTTCTGACGACACTCTTTTAAGTCCTGTTCAGTAATATGGAGAATCGCCGTCTGAGCCGCCAAAGGTTCCAGAACCTTTCTCAGGTCATATATATGAATCACATCACTAAAAGACAGCGGTTTAACCTGAGCTCCGATTCCTCGTTTGATTTCTACTAGGCCTTCACTTTCCAGCGCAACCAATGCTTCGCGTACCGGTGTTCGACTGATCCCCAATTGGGCTGCAACCTGAGCTTCACTGAGCAAGCTTCCAGAGCGGATCACTCCATTACAAATATCTTCTTTCAATTTCTGATATGCAGTATATGTCAGCGTATTGGAACGGCTTTTCTTTTTTCGGCTCTGTTCCATAGTATGCACTCCTCTTAAAATTACATTAAATATGCTATTAAACCGCCGCGGTTGCTTGTATACAACTTTCGAAATGCGGCTTCACCATTCTGGCACAAAATGGTCCCTTGAAGTGAACTGGAATTTGCTGATTCTTAGTCTATATATTTTATATATTATGACCCCTTTTTCAGGAAAAATCAACTACATATCCTGCTATTTTCTAAGTAGTTTTATTTTACTGATGTTTACAAAATTCTTTTATCAAAACTTACCAAAAATTAAAATTTTCAAATGAAAAGTCCGGTTACTTTTGGTTTTTTAAAGTTATAAAATAAACAATAAAATTTACAATCACAGAACAAAAAAACTCATTAAAGCATATTCGTCAATAATACGCTAACATTTTCACCCAAAAGTGTGCTAATTGACAAAAGTGCTGCGTGTTGCTATAATTCGCTCATAGGTTGTATACAACTTGACATACAACTTAAACCCCATTGATTTGCCGCAGCAGTTCAGTACAAGTCGTCGAACAAACACTAATTGGATTATTACAGAGATGAGGTGTGATTGTGAAGCTTACAGAATATGAGCAGGACATCCTTGCCGGGAAATATGGAGAAGGCATGGCATATGCCCTTGGAATCCAGGTGGCCATTGGAAATGCTTTTGATGCCGATTGTTTTGTGCCCATTACACGAACCCATGTGGCCTTGAGCGCACAAGATGCAGACTTGTGGTTTGCGGAAAAGCTCCTTTCCAAGGGTGCAAAATGCATTATTCCGCCCACTGTCAATCCCAGTATCAATCTGAAGTATCTGAATGAGCATCTGTTTGAAATTCCCGAGGCTGGTAAGAACATTGTTTCTGCTACCAACGAAGCTTATCGGAAATTAGGTGCTCAGCTCACCTTTAACTGTACTCCCTATCTCCAGCAGAATGTCCCTGCCTATGGCGAAGTCATTGCTTTTTCTGAGTCCAGTGCCACTCCGTATGTAAACTCCGTAATCGGTGCACGCACCAACCGTGAGGGTTCCAACAGCGCTCTTTGCGCAGCTGTAACCGGAATGGTCCCCCGCTATGGTCTGCTTTTGGATGAGAATCGAAAGGCCGAAATTCTGGTGGATGTCCAAGCAAATATTGAAACTGATTTTGACTATCAAATTTTGGGATGGTGCTACCCTGAAAAATACAAGGGCCTTGAGATTCCTATTTTCCGTGGTATTAAAAAGCGCCCCTCTCCCGAGGGCTTTATGAATTTTGGTGCACAGCTTAACACTTCCGGCTGTGTATCTATGTATCACATCGAGGGGATTACTCCAGAAGCGCCCACTCTAGAAGCCGCTGTTGGAAGTAAGAAAATCAAGCATACCATTACCATTACCGAAAAAGATCTGGCAGAAACCCGTGAACGCTTGTGCCGCGGGCCCAAAAAAATCGACTTTGCCATGTTCGGCTGCCCGCATATTACTATTCACCAAGTCGCTACCATCGCCAGAATCTGCGAGGGGCGGAAATTCAAGGTTCCTGTCTGGCTGCTGGTCAGTTCTTTGACCAAGGAACTGGCTGTCAGAATGGGTTACAACGCTATCATTCAGCGGGCTGGCGGTCATATTGTCTCTGACACTTGTATCGATGTTCCTCCCTGCTGGCAGCCCTATTATCACGGCGTAGGCGTAACGGACTCTCCCAAGTGCGCTTACTATAACGAAATTCGAGATATTGAATTTATTATCCGCCCCATTGAGGAAGCGGTAGAAGCAGCCATTATCGGGGAGGTATTGAAATGAGCAAGGTATTTTCCTGCAGCCAAATCACCAAAGGCAAGGTTGAGTGTGCGGAAGCTCTGGTTTCCAAAGATGCCATCTGTTTTTATTTGGTAGAACCAGAAACGGGTATTGTCAAGGAACGAAACCATGATGCTCTGGGAAAAACCGTTGTAGGCAAGATCTTGATCATGCCTTCTGGGAAGGGCAGCTCTGTTGTCCAATTGGATGGGCTCTATAAGCTGATGATGCGTGACAACGCTCCCGCCGCCATCGTCGTTCAGGAGGCAGATACCGTCCTGGTGGCCGCTGTGGCAGCTATGGAGATGCCCATGGTTCATCGAGTTGATCCCGCTTTTTTTGAAGAAGTGCAGACCGGAATGAAGTTATCTTTGGATGCCGACAATGGAATAATCACCATTTTATAAAATCGGTATTTCAAAGTTAATGAACATTGGGGAACATCAAATAACGAAAGGAGAAACATGAAATGAAGCGAGTCTTGAGCGTACTTTTGACCCTTGCCTTGGCTACAAGCCTGGTTGCCTGCGGCGGAGGACAAACCTCTACCACCAGCAGCGCTGCCTCCAACAGCAATTCCTCCAACAGCAGCGGAGAAAGCGGCTATACAGGCGGAAGCTACACCATTTCCCTGGGACATATTTGTTCTGAGACCCACTCCCTGCATCGCGCCTGTCTGGAATTCGAAAAATTTGTAGAAGAGCAGTCCGGCGGCGCTATCGCAGTTGAACTTCATCCCAACAGTGTTCTGGGCGGCGACGAAGCCATGCTGGAATCTGTCGCTCTTGGAACTCTTACCATGGTTGTTCCCTCCGCCAGCGTTATGAATGTCTATGTTCCTGCGTTTGGTATTCTGGCTATGCCCTATCTGTTCACCAGTACCGAAGATGCTTTTGCCGCTGTAGACAGCGGTCTGGGTGATCTTCTTAAACAGAAGTTGTTGGACGCCAATGTTGGTTTGACCAATCTGGGCTACAACTTCAATGGCATCCGCAACATGACCAACAGCAAGCACGCCATTGAGACCGTCTCTGATCTGAGTGGTCTGAAGATGCGCTGTATGTCCAACGAGATGTTTGTAACCATGTTCGATCTTATGGGCGCCAACGCCACTCCCATGAGCTTCTCCGAGTTATTTACCGCCCTGCAGCAGGGTACTGTTGACGGCGAAGAGAACCCCGCTTCCCTGATTTATGAATCTAAGTTCCAGGAAGTTCAAAAGTATCTGAGCACTACCGAGCATATTTATGATTTCTGTACGATCATTATTAACAGCGATTTCTACAACAACCTGGATGAACAGGCTAAAGCAATTGTAGATGAAGGTGTCCAGACCTACCTGGTGGATTACCAGAGAGAGCTGGAGGTTTCCGAGAACGACGAATACATCCAGAAGTTGGCCGATGAGGGTATGGAAGTCACCTATATCACTGATGAACAGAAAGCCACCTTTGTAGACGCTGTCGCCCCCATGTATGACAACGCTGCCGAGACCTTCGGTCAGGATGTTATGGACGCCGTGGCCGAGTATCGGTAAGAAACTTCATCTGTTCCTACAAAAAGATTCGGTATCAACCAACGGGAAAACCGTACCATTTAGAATATACATGCAAAGAATGTTTCTTTGCCATGGACAGGCCACCGTATGATCCGGGCGGGATTCCAGTGCTGGCTGATTCCTGGGGTGGGTGTCCCAAACAATAAGGACACCCACCCTGTTTTAATTCAAGGGGTTTTAATATGAAAAAAATAACCAAGATTTATGATACGCTGGAAGCATATGCTCTTGTGCTAGCACTGGCATTTTCCACCCTTCTTATCTTTGTTCAGGTCATCTTTCGGTATGTGTTCAATAACTCTATCACCTGGAGCGAGGAGCTGGCCCGCTATATTTTTATTTGGATGATCTGGCTGGGTACCAGTGTCTCCATGAAGACAAAAGAGCACATTCGCATGGATATGCTTATGAATAAGGTCCACGGAAAAGGCAAACTCATTCTGGAGTTGATTTCCAGTATTATTTTGCTTGTATTTTGCATTTTCTTAGTCAAATATGGCTACGATTTGGTCATGTCCATGATGGCCCGAGGCAACAAATCAGTAGCGCTGCGTCTGCCTATGTGGATTGTATACAGCTCTTTGCCCTTCAGCCAGCTGATCGTGGCTTTACGCCTGATTGGCAGCATTGTAGCAGATGTGCGCAAGCTGTTCAGCAGTCAACCCGCCGGGGAGGAGGAGAACACTTAATGGACATTATCACATTGTTTGGTACCTTCATTGTTTTGATTGCACTTACCGTACCCATCGGTTACGCCATCGGTATCGCAACTCTGGTAACTTTGGTACTGTTCTCCAACACACCTTTGGCTTTGATTACTCAAAACTGCATCACAGGTGTTGACTCCTTCCCTCTGATGGCTATCCCATTCTTTATGTTGGCTGGCAATCTGATGAGCAGCGGCGGTGTGGCCAAGCGGATCGTAAACTTCTGCGATACCTTGCTTGGCTGGATCACCGGCGGCTTAGGAATCGTCACTACACTTGCTTGTATGATTTTTGCCGCTATTTCCGGTTCTGCAGTTGCTACCACCTCTGCCATCGGCGGCTTTATGATTCCAGAAATGACCAAACGAGGCTACGATAAAGCCTTCAGCGCTTCTTTGGCAGCCTCTGCCGGTACCATCGGTGTTATCATCCCCCCCAGTATTCCTTTTGTTATTTACGCCGTGGTAGTGGGTGAATCCATCAGCGACCTGTTTATCGCCGGTGTTCTTCCCGGCATCGCCATGGGTATTGCTCTAATGGTAGTCTGCGTGATTGTCTCCAAAAAAGAGGGTTATCAAAAGGCCAGCAAGCGTCCCACTTTACGAGAAGTCTGGGTTTCTTTCAAGGACGCTTTTTGGGCTCTGCTCACCCCTGTGATCATTCTGGGCGGCATCTACTCCGGCATCTTTACCCCTACTGAGTCTGCAGTAGTGGCTGTAGTTTACTGTGTCATTGTCAGCGTGTTTGTCTATCGAGAGTTTCGTCTGAAAGATCTCTATCAGGCACTGTATGACAGCATCAATGTGAATGGTATGACCACCTTCATGGTGGGCTTCTCCATGGCTTTCGCCGCTTATCTGACTATGGAACGCATTCCCACCCGTATTGCTGAGGCTATGCTCAGCATTACCGACAGCAAGATCATTTTGCTTCTTCTCATCAACTTCCTGCTGCTGTGTGTGGGCTGCCTTATTGATAATATTCCCGCAACCATCATTCTCTCCCCCATTCTTCTGCCTATTGTGGAGAATTTGGGTATGTCTCCCATTACCTTCGGTATCATGCTGACCATGAACCTGGCCATTGGCTTTGTGACACCTCCTTACGGCATCGATTTGTTCGTTGCTTCCGCTATCAGTAAAGAACCTATGAGCCGGATGATCAAGCCCACCCTGCGCTTTATCGTCGCACTGCTGATCGTACTCATGCTGGTCACCTTCTGTGAGCCTTTCACTATGGGTGTGCTTAATCTCATGAAGTCTGCTGGCACTTGATCCATTAAAGGAGAACTGTTATGCCATTACTGTTAGAAGAAGACGCCAAGCGTCCGCTTCCCCAAATGTACCGCGTCAGGCAACATTTCCATAGGGACTGCCTAGCAGATGTGGAAGGAACCGTCCGAGCGGAATTTGCAAAAGACGAAATCCGCTCCAGAGTGAAACCCGGCATGAAGGTCGCATTGGGCGTAGGCAGCCGCGGAATCCGTAATCTCTCCCGCATTGTCAAAACGGTGGTAGAGGAATTGAAAAAACTAGGCGCCGATCCCTTCATCATGGGTGCCATGGGCAGTCACGGCGGCGGAACGGTACAGGGGCAGTTAGAAGTCCTGCATACCTACGGTATCACTGAAGAAGCTATGGGCATCCCTGTCGTCGCCAGCAACGATGTGGTACTGCTGGGGCAAACCAGCCGAGGGATTCAAGTCTATTTTGACAAGACTTGCTTGGAACAGGCTGATTTAATTATCCCCATCAATCGTGTTAAGCTGCACACTGACTTTGTGGATAATATCCAGAGTGGTATGTGTAAGATGCTTGTTATTGGACTGGGGCATCACAGAGGCTGTACCGCCATCCACCAGGCTGATTTCAGCTATTTCGGCGACACTCTGAAGGAAGCTACCAATTTGATCCTTTCTAAAGCCAAGGTTGGTTTTGGCATAGCCATCATGGAAAATGCCTATGATCAAACACTTTTGGTAGAGGCCGTACCTGCCGAACGCATGTTGGAGCGTGAATCTGAGCTCATTGAGGTATGTAAAAAAAACATGCCGTTGCTTATGATTCCCGACATTGATGTATTGGTAGTGGAGCGAATAGGGAAAGACATCTCAGGCAACGGGTTTGATCCCAATATTTTAGGAAAGAGTCTGTTGCTAAATCAGTTTGTTCTCCCTGTTCCTAAAATCAACCGCATGGTATTGCTGGACCTAAGTGAAGCTACCCACGGGAATGCAGTAGGCATTGGTATTTTTGACATTACCACACGCAAAGTATTCCAGCAGCTAGATATGGAGGCTATGTATGCCAACGACATTGCTCTGGGTTGCCTGGATGACTGCAAGATTCCTCTAGTGGCCGAAAATGAAGAAGAGGCCGTCCGCGTGGCAATCAAGGTGCTTCGAGGAAACGATCCACAGTATTTAAAGATTGTCAAAATCCGCGACACCCTTCACATGGAAGAAATCCAAGTGTCTGAAGACCTGCTGGATGTAGTAGACGCCGACCCCAGGCTTGAGTTGTTAGGGAAGGCATAGTTTAAAACAGTTCCTTCTCTCTCAGCGCTTCTTAAATACATTTTGGATACAAGCCTGGAACACTAAACTGTCTAAATATGAAAGGAAGGAAGCAGGATATGATTCTCAATGATGAACAGCAAGCTATGCTGGACGGCAAGTATGGGGAAGGCGCCGCCTACGCCATGAAAATCCAAGTAGGCATTGGCGAGTGCTTTGATGCTCCCCGAATGGTCCCTATTACCCGAGCCCATGTAGCCCTGAGCAATCAGGCGGGCGATCTGTGGTTTGCCGAAAAAATGCTAAATGCCGGTGCCAAGTGCCGTGTCCCGCCCACTGTCAATCCTGGCTTCTGTATCGGCCATTTCACTGGCGCCTGTGCCCATCCGGTAAACGAAGAGGACGCAGAGCATATGCGCCGCACTGACGCTGCCTATCGCGGACTGGGGGCAGTCCTGTCTTACAATTGCACCCCCTATATTGCCTCCAATGTTCCCAATTTTGGCGAAATCTGTGCTTTTTCTGAATCCAGCGCCACTCCCTATGTAAATTCTGTGTGGGGTGCCCGCTCCAATCGTGAAAGCGCTAACAGTGCACTGTGCGCCGCCATTACCGGCTATGTTCCTGAGTATGGCCTGCTCCTGGATGAAAATCGGAAGGGTAATATCTTGGTTCATGTCGAGGCAAACATGAAGAGCGACTATGAGTATCATCTGCTGGGCATGATGGGCGATAAAATTGGAGAGGGTATTCCTGTCTTTACCGGTCTTCCCGCTCACATCAGCTCTGAAGCTCTGCGCAACCTGGGTGCTCAATTGAACACCTCCGGTGCCTACGGTATGTACCATATTGTCGGATTTACCCCAGAAGCCCCCACTCTGGAAACGGCCTTCGGCGGAAAAAAGCCACAGCGTGAAGTAGTGATTACCGATCAAGACCTGAAAGACTTTGAAGAGCGTTTCAGCGATAAGTCCAACAATGGCAAGGTAGACTTTGCCATGTTTGGGTGTCCCCATTTTACTTTAAAGGAAACGCTTTACATCGCCAAACACATCCAGGGGAAGCGGCTGGCCATCCCTATGTATATTCTAGTTTCCAGTGATGCCGCCGAGATGGCCAGGCGTATGGGTGCCTATGATATTCTGGCTGCCGCAGGCGCAGAATTGATCTCCGATTCCTGCCCCGACCAGCCCTGCTGGCATTACTTAAAGGGAAAGGTGGGCATTACCGAATCTCCCAAGTGCGCCTACTATCCTCGCCGCAGAGGCATCAACTTTATGATTCGCGACCTGGACACCTGTATCGAGGCCGCTTTGACTGGAGAGGTGAAATAACATGGCCAAACGATTTTCCTGTCATAAAATTTCTGAGGGCAAGGCCCAAGCTGAAGCTATTATCACCAAGGACCGTATTATGTTCTACCAGGTCCGTCCCGAGGACGGCGTGATGGAAGAAAAAAATCACGAACTGGAGGGACGCAGCATTGCACAGAAGATCCTGCTTTTCCCCGGCGGGAAAGGCAGTTCTGTGGTCCAACAGGATGGCCTATACCATCTGGATCGCTTCCACAACATGCCTGCCGCCCTGATTATTCAGGACCCCGACCCTGTGCTGGTAGCCGGTGCCATAATCATGGAGCTTCCTATGGTGGACAAGGTAGATCCTGCTTTCTATCAACAGGTTAAAGACGGAGATACTGTATCTGTTAATGCTGACGAGGGCTATGTGGAAATCTTAACCTAAGCTTTCCTCCTAACGGACTCCGCCATTTGGAGCCTTTAAAATGACGGAGTCCGTTCTCCTTTTCCATAATCAAGCCCCCCGGACCCGAAGGTCCGGGGGGCTTGATTATGGGATCATAATGGGAAACATAAATTCAGACCTCGAACATCAGGTCTCCATAGGTGGGAACCGGCCAGATGTCCTTGTCCACCAGCAGTTCCAGTTCGTCCACGGGGACGCGCAGGGCTTTCATGGCGGGTACGATCTGATCGTGATAGGCGCGGGCCATCTCCGCCATGTCGTCCATGGCATCCACCCGGCCAGAGAGGACCTTGAGCGCCTCCAGTGCCCCATTGGCCATGGAAAGCTGTGCGCTGACCTTTACAAGCAGCTCCTTCTGCACGCTGAGATCAGCTTCAGGGCAGGCTCCAGCCACAGCGGAAATAGACTGGCCCAAACGGGTGGCATAGGTAATCGCCGCAGGAATATAGTGTTTGGCCGCCATGTGGATCATGGTTTTCGCCTCGATGCGCAGTACCTTGGCATAGGTCTCGTACATGATCTCCGCCCGGGCCTCCAGCTCAGACTTGGTGTAGATACCAAATTTCCCGTAGAGCTCCACGGTCTTGTCGGCCACCAGGTACGGCACGGCGTCCACAAGGGAGTGCAGGTTGGGCAGACCACGGCGGGCCGCCTCAGCCACCCACTGGTCGGAGTAGCCGTTTCCGTTGAAGATGATCCTATGGTGCCG
Organism: uncultured Oscillospiraceae bacterium; assembly: GCA_944383205.1. Classification (GTDB taxonomy): domain Bacteria; phylum Bacillota; class Clostridia; order Oscillospirales; family Oscillospiraceae; genus Lawsonibacter. The sequence continues at coordinate 17,867 of CALWOR010000209.1, forward strand.
GGTCATCCAGTCGTGGATAAGCTTGGTGCAGGCGGCATTGAAGTCCTCGGCCTTTTCCAAAATATCGGCGGCGTCACACAGAGATTCCGCCACAATCGCGTTGAGGGTGATGTTGGCATCGGCAATGGTGTCCGACGAGCCCACCATACGAAACTCAAACTTGTTTCCGGTAAACGCAAAGGGTGAAGTGCGGTTGCGGTCGGTGGCATCCTTTTTGATCACAGGGACAGATGCTACACCGGAATCCAGCTTGCCCGCAGCCAGCACCTGGATGGAGTCGGCGTTGGAGACGATCTGCTCCACCACATTCTCCAGCTGGTTGCCCAGAAAGATAGAGATGATGGCGGGCGGGGCCTCCTGGGCTCCCAGTCGGTGTTCGTTGCCCACACAGGAGGCGGAACAGCGCAGAAGCTCCGCGTGCCGATCCACCGCTCTCAGGATACAGGAGAGCACCAACAGGAACTGCAGGTTCTCATTTGGGGTATCCCCAGGATCCAGAAGGTTCTCTCCAGTATCGGTGGAAATGGACCAGTTGTTGTGCTTGCCCGAGCCGTTGACGCCGGCGTAGGGCTTTTCATGGAGCAGGCATACCAGGCCGTGGCGGGTGGCCACCCGCTTCATGGTCTCCATGGTCAGCTGGTTCTGATCCACTGCCAGGTTGCACGCGGTATAAATTGGGGCCAGCTCGTGCTGGGCGGGGGCCACCTCGTTGTGCTGGGTGGTGGCGGGAATGCCCAGCTTCCACAGCTCCTCGTTGAGGTCGGCCATGAAAGCTCCCACTCGCTCCCGAATGACTCCGAAATATTGGTCGTCCAATTCCTGTCCCTTGGGGGCAGGGGCTCCAAAGAGGGTACGGCCTGTATAAATGAGATCCCGGCGCTTCAGGTATTTCTCCCGATCTACCAGGAAGTACTCCTGTTCCGGACCTACCGACGGAGTGACTTTCTCAGCCTGGGCATTGCCGAACAACCTCAGCACACGCAGGGCCTGGATATTGATGGCCTCCATGGACCGGAGAAGGGGGGTCTTCTTGTCCAGGGCCTCCCCGTTGTAGGAGACAAAGATGGTGGGGATGCACAGAATGGTGCCGCAGGACATTTCCTTTACGAAGGCGGGGGAGGTCATATCCCAGGCGGTGTAGCCCCGGGCGTAGTGGGTAGCACGCAAACCGCCGGAGGGGAAGGAGGAGGCATCTGGCTCGCCCATGATAAGCTGTTTCCCCGTAAGCTGCAGCAGGGTCTTGCTGTCCTGGGGCGCGGTGAGAAAGGAGTCGTGCTTCTCCGCCGTCACACCGGTGAGAGGCTGGAACCAGTGGGTGTAGTGGGTGGCCCCCTTTTCCACCGCCCAGTCCTTCATGGCATTGGCCACGATGTCGGCGGTAGTCATGGAGATGTTGCCTCCGTGGTTCATCACTTCCACCACTTCGTTATAGACCTTCTTGGGCAGCCGCTCCCGCATGACCGAGACGCTGAACACATTGGTACCGAAAATTTCAGAGATGTTGACGCTCATAGGATCCCAGTCCTTTCCCTTATGGAATGAAATGCAAAAAAGAGGCAATGGTGCCCTTTGTGGACGCCATTGCCTCACATTGCATTTCTCATCATTTGTTCCAAGGAATTTCCCGGAACAAATTTTATAGCAATAAAATAGCGCATTAAATAGAAAAAATCAAGTGTTAGTTTTGTCAAAAAGTTTACATTATAACTTTTATTATTTTGTTGGAAAAATACAGCTTACCATAAAAGTATGATAGCAGCGGAGTTAAGTCACATTTTACCCATCACTAACATATTGTTCAATCCGAAAAATATTTCGCTCATATAAACTTAATTCTACTCTATTTATATCCTATTTTTTCATATTCAAAAATAAATGCTTCTGATAAAGAATTTTCCATCCGGATAATATAGAAATTGAAACCTATTCCCTTCAAATAGCAGTCTATCATATATATTCTCCCTTGCTTTTTTATCACAACTGATCAGTTGTGATATTTTTAAATATACTGTTGGAAATCCTTTTGCTTGCACGATATAATTTCTCCACCCCCACAGTTATGATTGTGCACATCATTAAGAGGAACTAAAGTTTACAAAGGAGGTTCATACTAATCAGGAGGACAAAAATTTGCAGAAAGGTTCTTTGATCAAAAAATAGGGAGGACAATTATGGGAACCGCTTTCAAAGAAAAAACATCATTATTTGAACGCTTTCTCAAAGCAGTGGAGTATGTCGGCAATAAAATTCCCCACCCCACACTACTGTTTGTATGGCTGATGGGAATTACTATTATATTATCGTGTCTTTTCTCCGTACTTGGCATCTCTGCCATCAATCCCACTACCGGCGAAGTCATTCAGGCATATAACCTTTTATCAATAGAAGGTTTCATTAAGATGCTGACAACAGCCCAAACCAATTTTACCAGTCTCAGCGCGCTTGGTATGGTTCTGGTCTGTATGATGGGGGTCAGCCTTTGCGAGCAATCTGGCCTATTTCGAGTCGCATTAAAAGGAACAGTTGAAAAATCAAAAGGTTCCGACCTGAAAGTTATGGCCATTTTCTTTATTTGTTGTGTTTTGGCCGATTGTGCCGGCGGAGTAGGGTGGGTTGTTCTTCCTCCTCTCGGTGCCATGATCTGGCTCAGCATGGGACGCAATCCCCTTGCAGGTATGTTTGCCGCATATGCCACTACAGCCAGTGCATTTTGTGCCAACATCTTGATAACTTCTATGGACATTATGAACCTTGGATATACCCAAGCTGCGATTGATCTTTTAGATGACAGTTATCTTTTGTCCGCCTCTTGTAACTGGTTCTTCTCTTCCGCTTGTGCAGTTCTTTTGGTTCCTACCGCACTCTGGGTCACAATTAAAATTGTTGAACCCCGTATGGGGAAATATGACTCATCTTACGCTGTAGAAGGTGCCATAGAACCTGATATTCCTGTAAACGAAGTGGAAACAAAGGCTCTGAAAAGTGCAGGACTCGCTTTCGTGGGTTATCTCCTTGTTATTATCATTCTGACTGTGATTGGCGTACTGAGAGACCCGGTAACTGGCTCTGCCACGGCTTCTTCTGCTCCTCTCATGCAAGGAATGTCCATTCTCATCGCCCTTTTGTTTGCCATTCCAGGGGCTGTATTTGGTTTTAAAACCAAAAAATTTAAAAGCTTCGCCGACCTGGCCGAAGGCCTGGCAACCGCAATGAGCACCATGGGCGGCTATATTGCAATGTTCTTTTTCATGGCACAATTTATGTGTTACTTTGATTGGTCTAATTTAGGCCTCATTCTTGCCGTAAAAGGCGCTGAAGTCCTCAAAGCCTCTGGACTTCCAATTTGGCTCGTTTTGGTATTGTTTATTCTTTTCATTGCAATTCTTAATATTCCTGTCGGTGGTGCTCCCACTAAATACGCTGTAATTGCTCCCATTTTTGTCCCAATGTTTATGATGCTCGGCTATAATCCCGCGGTTGTTCAAATGGCTTACCGAATTGGCGATGCTTGTACCAATCCCATTACACCGACTTTCGCCTACTTTGGGATGCTTCTAGCTCTGGGGCAAAAATATGATAAGCGACTGAGATTTGGCGCTCTGTTTGCCAACATGACACCATATTGTTTTGCTTCTGGTATTGTAATGACCTTGCTCTTCTTAATCTGGTTCTTCTTACAGTTGCCTTTTGGGCCCGGGGTCGGACTTTACCTATAAGCTTATTTAAAATGTTATGGAGATGTTTCAAATGAATCAACGCAAAATCATCGTTTCCGGTTCTCCATTTGAACAAGGCGTACAACATGGTAAGGCATTTGCATCACTAATTCAAGAAAATATCACTTATATTCAAGCGTTTTTACAGTCTTCCAAAATAGATCTGAATTTATATCAGGAATATACTGATCGAAATGCAGACTTTCTTAAAAAGAGTCAGCCCGAACAATGGGAAGAAATAACCGGCATTGCAGTCGGATCACAGCTGCCCTTGAAAGACATTGTCTTAATTAATATTCCCACTTATTTTATCAAAAACAATTTCTCACAAGAGTGCAGCATGCTCCTGGCTAAAGGCCCAGCCACTGTCGATGGAAAAACATATCTAATTAAAAACAGAGATATGGATATGACAGTCCATCAAGTAATGGTTGAATATCACTATCCGGACGGTTCCTGCATCACCGAGGTAGGTGGCGCCGGAATTATCACATATCCTGCTATTGGAATCAACCAAGCTGGTCTGGCTATTACTTCTACCGGCACAGCTACTGGTGTTCCGTCCAATATCACCGTAACAGAAAAAAATGCCCTGTCACCAGCCGCATTTAGCTCTGAACATATTTTTATCAACCTACACCATATATTGCGTTCTTGCCGAACTGTATCCGAAACCATAGATTTTCTAAACAAATACCCACGAATGAATGGCTTAAATATTATCGTTGCCGATGAAACCACTGCCGCCGTAGTAGAAACCACATCCAATGACCATCAAGTGCAATGGGTGGATAATACAGGCATTCTGTTCCGAACAAATCATTATTGTCTTGGTAATTATATTAATTTTAACTTATCTCCACAAGAATATCCCTCCACTTATGCGAGATATGACCGTATCCAAGCATTGACAGAGCATTGTAAAAAGCTGAGGTTTCAAGATCTTTTTAAAATAATGTCTGACCATCAACATTCTCCCTTAAATTCCATCTGTCGACACCCTAACACTAAATCCCCAACCATGACAGTCTCTTGTAGCATTGTTATTCTTGAAGACAGAGAGATTTTTTCCACTCCAGGTAATCCATGCGAGCACCTAGGGTACTCAAAATTGTAATTATCAATGTCCTTTTCAAGATAAGTATTGCTGACTGCTATGCCAAAAATTTGAATTCCATTTCATTTAGTATCTAAGTAAATCCGACAGTTTTGATACTCGTTTTATTTGAATTTGCTCGGCCATATATGCCAGCAACACTTGACCTGAAAGGGAGTAAATCAAACTGAACCATTTGTATTTCAGAAGGAACAATCCATGAACATAACAGATGAAAAGCGCTCCAGTTCAGAGCTCCGGGGCTATGTGAAGCAACGCATCGCCGCCATGCACGCCACCATGGAGCGCAGAGGCATTGATGCGGTCATTATGACCCGTCCCGAAAATATCTTTTACTTCAGCAACTTCAATCCCATCATCATCAGCCATGTTCCATACTTTATCCTTACCCGGGACGACGCTTTTCTCCTGGTCCATGCCATCCGCCACGATCACGCTGTCAACGAGGGTGCGGTGGACAAGGTACTGTGCTATGGCAAGTGGGGCGCCACTCAGGTGGTGGCACTGGATGCTGTCGACGCCTTAAAAGAGCTTTTGGGAGACCAGGAACTCACAGTAGGCGTAGAGGGCGACTATGCCAGCATGAATTTCCTGTCCCAGCTGCGAAACAAGCTGAACATCAAACAGTTCCTGGACATTGCTCAGGATGCTGTGAATCAGCGTCTCATCAAAGACCCCCACGAGATCAATATGTGCCGAATCTCCGGTGAGATCGTGGATCTGGGCGTCATCCGTGCAATCGAAGCCCTTGAAGCCGGCGCCAGCGAGGCCCAGGCCGCCACCGAAGGACAGTATGCCATGCGTCAGCGCTGGCATGAGAAGTATCAGAAGTACGAGGTCTCCGGATTCTCCAACTCGGAAACAGCCGACATCGATACCTTTGTGGTCTGGTGTATGTCCAACGAGCGGCTGAATTATGGTTGCGACTGTCCCACCGGCTATGTGCCCATGCCGGGAGATCTGACTATGCCCATGAGCTGGGCCCGCATCGGCGGCTACAATGTGGAAAATGAGCGGACTGTCATCGTAGGCCATGTCAATGAGGAGCGCACCCGGGCCTATGACGCCATGCTCCGTGCCCGGGACAACATCTTCAAAATGCTCCGCCCCGGTGCTATCTTTGAGGATCTGTACTTTGCAGCCATGAAGGAATATGAAGACGCTGGCTTCGGCAGTATTTTGCCCGGCCGCTGCGGACATGGTATGGGGCTGTCTACTCACGAGTTTCCTTCGGTCACCAAGGGAAACAAGGCCCCGCTGGCCCCGGGCATGATCCTCACCGTGGAACCCGGTCTGATGAGCGCAGAACTGGGCGCAGTGCGCAACAGTGACACTGTGCTCATCACTGAAAATGGTTTTGAATTTCTGACCAATTCTCCCCGGGACAAGATCATCATCAAACAAGGCTGACAAAATCTCGCGGCCCGTCTCTCTGGAGACGGGCCGCAGTATGAATCAAACACCATTGGGCAGGAAAAGGAGTTGTCTTTCCATGACAAAAAAGGAGCGCATTCAAGCTGTCATCCGGGGTGAAAAGCCGGATAAAATTCCCTATTCCTTCTGGAGCCATATGCCGGGCACCGATCTGGATCCGGAAGCCATCTCCCAAAAAACCTATGAATTTTATAAAAAGTATGATTTCGACTTTATCAAGACCATGAACAACGGGATGTACGCCATCGAGGATTTCGGGTGTACGGTAGACTATTCTGAAATCGTCAAAGGTGGTGTGGCCAAAGTAGTGTCCACCCCCGTTGCCTGTGCCGAAGATTGGAAAAAGCTCAAAGTCTGCCCCTGTACCCAAGGCAGCAACGCGCGGGAGCTGCGTCATCTCCAGCTGGTATTGGAAAAATTAAAGGGCGAAGAAGTCCCTGTCGTATTTACGGCCTTTACACCGATCACCATTGCGGATAAAATAAGTGGTGGAAAGCTGATGTCCTACATTGAAGGGGGCCACGGAGAGGAAATCAAAACAGCCCTGGAAGTGATCACTGAAACCACCGTCCAGCTGGTCGCCGCAGCCATAGAGCTGGGAGCGGATGGGATTTTTCTGGCCTCGCAGATGAGCACTTATGACAAATGCACAGAGCAGCAGTACTTGGAATACGGCAAGCCCTATGACCTGCGGGTACTGAAGGCAGCCGAAAAGGGCTGGATGAACACCATTCACTGCCACGGAAACAATATCATGTTCCATATTTTGAAGGATTACCCCGTGCAGGTATTTAACTGGCACGCTTGGGAAACCCTCCCGGCTCTGGATGAGGCCCATGCTCTGACAGGCAAGTGCCTGATGGGAGGCCTGAGCCGTACCGACATCACCCAACGCAACCGGGGCGCCATCCAAAATCAGATTTACCAGTGCTTTAAGCTGATGGGCGGACGAAACCTGATCCTGACACCCGGGTGCGTCATCCGCTATCCCCTGGACGACGATATGCTGTCCTTTATCGGAGAGACTCGAAATGAAATTGAGGCGGTATTTGATCGGCATTGACCTCCCGATAGATCTCCCGGGCCAGATTGATAAATTCTCGTCCCGCCCGAGTAAGCAGTTTGCCCTTTAACCGGCACACTGAGATTTGGAAGGTACCGCAGCTGCTGCAATCCAGTGGATAGACAGAAAGCCGGCTGAGCCCTTCCTGACTGAACAAAGTGGTATTTCCTCTGCCGTTCAGCCGCTGATTGGGTGCTACAAAAGTGTAGGGCAGTACACAGGCTCCCATTTCTTCCATACATAGCGAGGCCTCTGTAATGAGGTTTTCGGTATAGACCACCACATTGGGGCGTATACCCGCACTGCGGCACAGCGTCTGAAACACCTGTCCATTCATGGTTTCCGGACTCTGTGCCACAAAGGGCAGGGCGGAAAACCGCTCAATGGGCAATGCCCCCCGGCCGAGGGTTCTCTGCTGTCCCGGTGATAGATATTCCTTGATCAGGCGGTTTGGGACCAAAATCACAAATTTTTCCTCAAACAGCGGCGTTACCGCCAATTCTGCGGTATCTTCCGGCTGATAGCCGATACACAGGTCCGCCGTGCCGTCATAAAGAGCATCTGCAATATTTCCGCTGATGGTCCCCTCTACTAGGCGCAGGCGTATTTGTGGAAACATCTTATGAAAGGCGGAAAGCAGCGGAGGCAGCATAATCGTTCCCCGAGTCACAGGGATCCCCACCGTCAGTTCACCCTGCTTAAAATTTTTGATGTCTTGAACCTCACGGGCCGAGTCCTCTACAGAATTCAAAATCCCTTTGGCGTGGCGTTGGAGCGCTTTGCCCGCCTCGGTGAGGGTCATAGGGTTTCCCCGGTCAAACAGCCTTACCCCATAGTATTCTTCCAGTTTCAAAATGTGGTTGCTCAGCGCCTGCTGAGAAATAAACAGGCGCCTGGCGGCTCGGGTAAAATTGAGTTCTTCGGCAGCTACGGCAAAATACTCCAGGCTGGTCAGACTAAACACGGACTCACCTCCAATCATTTAATTGTGTATTTTATTTTATTTTAATAGTTTTACTTGTGATTGGCAAGCCTGTAGAGAAAGATTACACCAGATAGGAGCAGAATCAATATGGAACAGACACTTTATGAAAATCATCTCCGGATTCTTCAGGAGGAGCTGCTGGTGGCGCTGGGCTGTACTGAGCCTATCGCCATCGCCTATGCAAGCGCCAAGGCCCGCCAGCTGCTGGACGCCCAGCCCCAGACCTGTGTGGTCAAGTGCAGCGGCAACATCATCAAAAATGTAAAGGGCGTTATCGTCCCCAACTCCGGCGGCATGCGGGGCATGGATGTGGCCGCCACATTGGGCATCGTCGGCGGCGACCCGGACCGTGAACTTGCCGTTCTGGAGACCGTTACCCCTGAGGACATTGAAAAGACCCGTCAGCTGGTAAAGGATGGCTTTTGCGCCTGTGAGCTGGTGGAGGGGGTGGACAACCTCTATATCGTAGTGGAACTGGAAGGCGAAGGCCACACTGCCTCCATTGAGATCCAGGAGCACCACAACAATATCACCCACATGGAAAAGGACGGACAAGTCCTGCTGGACCGGCGGCCCGATCCGAACTGTCAGAAAAAGCCGGAGGGCGCCGACCGGATGCTCATGAGCGTGGCCAATATTCTGGAATTTGCCGATGCGGTCCGTCTGGAAGATGTACGGGAGCTGCTCCAGCAGCAAATCGATTACAACACTGCCATCTCCGACGAGGGGCTGAAAGGTAAGTACGGGGTGGAGACCGGCCGTATCCTTATGGAGAACGCGGAAAATGCCGGCGGACTCAACAAGGTCCGGCTCCAGGCCCGTGCCGCCGCCGCCGCCGGCAGCGATGCCCGGATGAGCGGATGTTCCCTGCCTGTGGTTATCAACAGCGGAAGTGGAAACCAGGGTATCACCGTTACCATGCCCATCGTGATCTATGGTAGGGCCTGGAATGTGGAAAAGGACCTTCTCCTTCGGGCCCTGGTACTGGGCAATCTCCTCAGTGTCCATCAAAAGAAATATATCGGCAGCCTCAGTGCCTACTGCGGCGCTACCAGCGCCGCCACCGGCGCTGCCTGCGGCGTGGCCTATATGCGCCTGCACCAGAAGAATGAGCCGGAACGGATCTATCAGATCCTCTGTGACACCATCACCAACAGCATCGAGACCCTGGGCGGCATGGTATGTGATGGGGCCAAAGCCAGCTGCGCTGCCAAGATCGGCCTGGCGGTGGAAAACGCACTCATGGCCCTGGAGCTGAGCCTGGCAGGAAATGTATTCCAGCCGGGCGAGGGGATGACTATGGAAAATCCTGAGGACACCATCGCCGCCGTGGGCCGCATGGGCCGGGTGGGCATGAAGAGCACTGATGTGGAAATTTTGAATATCATGCTGGGAAATTGACCCCTTCCGAAATTTCAAGGATTGGCAAAAGGCACCCGCACTGTGATCAGTGCGGGTGCCTTTTCCCATACTCAGATATAAAACTTAATAACCGTTCACCAGGGCGTCCAGCACCTGGGCAGCCACACCGCCGGCAGAGACAGAGCCATCTCCGCCCTCCTCCACCACCACGGCGAAGGCGTATGGGGCGTCCTCATTGCGCAAAAAGCCGGCAAACCAGGCGCTGGGCTGTTTGCCGCCCCCCACCTCGGCGGTACCCGACTTGGCACACACATCCATGTTGGGGAAGCGGTCGGCCCCATAGTTTACCAGAACATTATTGGCCATCATATCCCCCAGCTGCTGAGCGGTGTCTTTTTTGATGAGGGTCCCGGTATGGCTGGTAAAATGAGGCAGAGATGGAAGGGGCAGTGCCCCCTCCGTTTTCAGCACCAGGTAAGGTACGGCAGCTTTGCCCCCATTCCCGATGGCCCCCATCCACACCATCATGGCGCAAGGGTTCACCAGGTCGTTGTACTGGCCCACTCCGGACCAGCCCAGCTGGCCGCCGGTGGCTCCGGTCAGATCATAGCTCCCTTTGGCGGTGGAGATCCCGCTCACCGAATAGCTGTCCAGCATCCCCGCCTTCTCCACATAGCGGCTCATGGTCTCCGCCCCCAGTTCCACGGCCAGCTGGGCAAAGACGCCGTTGCAGGAGCAGGCCAGGGCATCGGCAATATCCATTTCTCCGTGGGCATAGGGACAGGTAATGGTCTCCCCCTCCACAACGGTGGCCCCGTCGCAGGTAAAGGTGCGGGAAAAAAGGTCCGGAATGTTCTCTATGGCGGCGGTAAGAGTAATCGTTTTGAATGTGGAGCCGGGAATGAATGTGCTGGACAAGAAGCGGTTGAGGTAGACTCCCTCATATCGTTCGTCCCCCTCCTGGATCTCTGGAGGGTCAGCGGGGTCGAAGGCGGGGGCGGACATCATGCACAGGATCTCCCCCGTCTTATAGTTATAGACTCCCACCGCTCCCTTGTACCCTTTCAAGGCCTCATAGGCGATGTAATTGAGTCTGGCGTCCAGGGTCAGGTAGAGGTCATTGCCCTGACCGAAGGGGTTATCCGCCCCGGTGAGGAAATTATAACCCGACAGCTTGTCGGCAAAGGCTACCAGAGCACTGGTGCCGATGGAGCCGGACAGGTCCCCTACCGCATGCAAAGTGGCCTTCCTTACCGTGGCATTGGCGTAATACTTCCGGTTCCCGTTCTCGTCCACCCAGGACAGCACATCTCCGTCCCGATCCAGCACCCGGCCCACAGCCAGAGAGCCGTTGGAATTATAGAGATGCCGGTTGGCTGCAAAGGAGGCCCAGCTCCCCCCGAAAAGGAAAAATTTCACCACGAAAAGCCCAAGCCCCAGCACCAGGGCCAGGGTGAGCGCCAGGCAGACAAATGTGCGCTTTTCAATCTTTTTCACCAGGTACCTCCTTTCCCGTACTTCTGCCGCCCTTTCCCAGATTTCCCAGCCACTGTGGACCATGAAGGCTGGGAGCCCGGATGGCAAAGCTGGCGTTGCTGCGAGTGTCGGCGGCCTTGAGGAAAGCCATCAGTCCCCAGGAGGCGAGCATAGAGGACCCGCCGTTTGAGACAAAGGGGAAGGTGACGCCGGTGAGTGGCAGAATATCCACTGAACCCATTACATTGAGAATGGTCTGAAAAACCAGAAGACTGGTGGCGGCGCAGGCGGCAATGGCATAAAAACTGGACCGTCCCGCCCGGCAGCACCGCACAGCAAATACCGCCAGTGCCACGATGCACAATACCGCCAGCACTCCGATAATAAGGCCCCACTCCTCACACAGCATACCAAACACCAGATCGGTATCCGCCGCCGGGATGCGGTGAAGCCACCCCTCCCCCGGACCCACGCCGATGAGCCCGCCCGAGGCGGCAGCGGACATGGTCCGGGTCTGCTGATAACCTCCGGCGGATGCCTGCTCCCACACATGGCCCCAGGCGGCAAAGCGCTTGAGGATATAGGGCTTGATGCTCACCAGGGTAAAGGCTCCAAACACTGCCCCTCCGCAAATGAGAGCCAGGGTGGCAAAGTCCCCCGAACGCAGATAAGCGATGACCAGAAAGGTCACAAAGAAGATGGCGGCGGTACCAAAATCGCTCATCAGAGCCAGACACCCCATGCAGGCCCCTGTAAGCAGGATAAACAGCCCCAGGTTCCGCTTGCGAAACAGCCGTTCCAAAGTAGCGGCCCCTGCAAAGATATAGCAGATCTTGGCCAGCTCCGAGGGCTGGAAGGACATTCCAAACAGGCTGATCCAGTTGGCGGCGCCGTATTTCACCTGGCCCAGCACCAAGGACAGGCTCAAAAGGCCCACCGCCCCGGCAGCCATGAGCCAGCGGATCTTTTTCACCCGCTCCAGGTCCCGGAGGAATATCCCCAGCACCAGGAAAATCACCATTCCCAAAACAATGGCGGCCATCTGCTTGACCACCGACCCCGGCGCGGAGGAGGCGGTAACGGACAGGGACAAAGTGGACAGGAAAAAGGCGATGGTCTCCATCTCAAATCCCGTACGCCCCAGGGCGCGCATAATGGCGCAGTAGCACCACATCACCGCAGCCAGGGCCAGAAAACAGGCTGGCACCAGCAGCATATGCTCCTCCTCCACGCTGAGGAGAAACTGGGCCGCGGTCAGGACCTGAAAGAGGGTGAGCAGCAGCAGAGAGCTCCAGGGGGAGACGGGCTTCAAGTCCGCGGTGCGCCGCTTCTTCGTCACCTCATCTGGCACGGGAAGCAGTACTGTCTCCACACCTCCCAGCCCCAGCACATCTCCCAGCTTCACTTTGGCGCCGGAGGTACCTGCGGACACTCCATTGACGGTAATGCCGCTCTTGGAGCCCAGGTCGTACACCATCCACTCCTCCTCCCCCTCTCGAATGAGGGCGGCGTGCTGGCGGGAGACCACGGGGTAATTGAGTACCACATCACAGTTCTCTCCCCGGCCCAGGATATTCTCCCAGTGGGTCAGGGGCTGGCTTGCTCCATTGGGCAGGGAGAGGTAGGCCCATACCTCAGGTCTGGGTGCAGCTTGAATAAGTCCACGAATAAGCTTGGTAAGCATGGCAACGGCCAGTATAGGAAATAAAAAACGAAGAATCAATGTATACCAGGCAAAGGCCTGGGCATGATCCAGAGGCAGCTGGCGCAGTGCAGACGCCCCCTCTTGAATGGCGGTTAAAAATTGGGACAATGCCTTCCCTCCTCTCTGTACCCCGGAAGGTCCCAACGGGTTTGTTACAGGATACTACATTCCCCCCGTCGATACAAGGGCGGTTTTGCACAAACCCGTCCATAAAAAATGTGACGGAAAAATTTTCCGTCACATAAAGAAAGTTAATGTTTGATCGAAGTCTGATTCAATTCCGGCATCAGCTCATCGGAGATAATGGTAAGCATCTCTTCCAGCTTTTCCACATCCTCCTTGGGGAACCGATCCTTGATCCTGTCCATCACCGTGGAGAGATATCGGTAGCTCACATTATAATAGTCGATGTACTTCTGGGTTACCGACAAATGATACTCCCGCTTGTCCTCGGGAGACTGCTCCTTCTTCACATAGCCCTTTTGAACCAGGCTGTTGATCTTATAGGCGGCATTTGGCGGAGAGATATTAACAAAACTGGAAAACTCCGCAATAGTGGGATTGCCAAGGGCATTGATAATCTCCATGCAGAAAGTTTCCACAGTAGTCAGGCTGGCCTCCCGGTCCTGAAACCGGGAGAAAACCGCCCGGTAAAAATGGAGTTTAAACTTGGTATACACTTCGTTAAAGGCTTGGTCCAGCATAGTGCTTCCTCCTGCCACTTCTTCCATGATAAGTCAGTATAGCAAATGTACAGGTGGGAAGCAACTATCACTGAATGACAAATGTCAGTTCGCAGCGAGCGGCGATTTTTCCCTCCACCTTTGCCACGGCCTTGCCATAGCCGATGGGGCCGTGCTGCTCCACCAGCTCACAGCTCAGCTCCAGTACATCCCCGGGCAGCACAGGCTGCTTAAAGCGGGCGTTCTTCACTCCGCCGAAAATGGCCAGCTTGCCCTTGTTCTCAGGCAGGGACAGGGCCGCCACCGCCCCGGTCTGGGCCAGTGCCTCCAGAATGAGCACCCCGGGCATGATAGGCTTGCCAGGGAAGTGACCCACAAAGAAGGGCTCGTTCATGGTGACACACTTGATGCCTGTAGCCTTCACTCCCGGCTCGCAGTCGATGATCTTATCAACCAGCAGGAAGGGGGGGCGGTGGGGCAGGATATCCATGATCTGCTGAATATTCAGTTCCATATTCAGCCCTCCCATTTCTTGAAGACCAGGCAGGTGTTGTGGCCGCCGAAGCCCAGGGAGTCGGAGATGGACACCTTGATGTCCGCCTTCCGGCCCTCATTGGGGACGATATCCAGATCGCAGGCGGGGTCGGGCACCTGATAGTTAATGGTGGCAGGGACAAAGCCGTCCTTCAGGGCCAGCACAGAGAACATGGCCTCCACCGCGCCGCTGGCCCCCAGCAGGTGGCCGGTCATGGACTTGGTGGAGCTGACCATCAGATTCTTGGCGTGATCCCCAAAGACCTGATGGAGGGCGGCAGTCTCGCCGCTGTCATTGAGGGGGGTGGAAGTACCGTGGGCATTCACATAGTCCACCTCATCGGGGCTCATGCCCGCATCCTCCAGGGCCTGGCGGATACACTCGGCACTCCAGGTTCCGTGGGGATCGGGGGCGGTGATGTGATAGGCGTCACAGGTAGCGCCATAGCCCACGATCTCGCCGTAGATCTTGGCACCACGGGCCTGGGCGTGGCCCAGCTCTTCCAGCACCAGAATGGCGGCACCCTCGCCCATGACAAAGCCGCTGCGCTCCGCGTCAAAGGGGATGGAGGCCCGCTTGGGGTCACTGGCGCAGGTCAAAGCACTCATGGATGTAAAGCCGCCAATGGCCAGGGGGGTGATGGAGGCCTCGGCGCCGCCGGAGAGCATCACCTCGGCATAGCCGTCCCGGATGTGGCGGAAAGCGTCGCCCACGGCGTTGCTGCCGCCGGCACAGGCGGCCACGGGACAGATACACATACCGTGCAGACCCAGGCGGATGGCGATGTGGCCGGCGGCCAGGTTGGTGATGGACATGGGGATGAAGAAGGGAGAGACCTTGTCAAAGCCCCGGGCGTTGCCCGCCTCACAGGAAGACTGAATGGTGGCGATGCCGCCGATGCCGCTGGAGACGGACACGCCGCACCGGGCGGTGTTCTCATTCTCCAGGTTCAGTCCGCTGTCCTCCACGGCCTCTACAGCGGCGGTGACGGCAAACTGGGTAAAGCGATCCATACGCTTGGCCTCTTTCTTATCCAGGGCCACAGTGGGGTCAAAGTTCTTGACCTCGGCGGCCAGAGAGACCTTCTGATTGCTGTGGTCGTACAGGGTGATGGGGGCAATGCCGCACACGCCGTCCTTGACGGCCTGCCAGCTGTCGGAAGCGGTATTGCCGACCGGGGTGACCGCCCCGATGCCGGTGATGACAACGCGTCTTTTTTCCATAGTTAGCATCCTTTCTGCGGTCAAACCGCCATGCCGCCGTCTACACACAGCACCTGG
>CALWOR010000210.1 GCA_944383205.1 uncultured Oscillospiraceae bacterium
CTTCATTTTTTATCACTTTTCTGATGGTTTTATTTTTCCTCTCTTGTTTTGACCCAGATTCTGACCCATACGGGAAATTTCAGCGGAAAGGGCTGGAGCATTTCCGAGAGGGACAGAGACTGCCGGAGAGGATATTCCCCATGGTCTGTGCCGCTTGTCTCTGAGCGGCGCTGGTCACATGGGCGTAGGTGTCCAGGGTGAAGCCGGCGGAGAAGTGGCCCACTATGCCGGAGACCCGCTTTCCGAAAACCCTGCGCAAGCCCAGCGCAGCGGGTTGCGCAGGGAGAGGAGGAGCCACGGAATGAGTGAGCCCTGTCTCCTAAGGGATGGGGCGAGGGATATGGAGTCGGCGACGACGAGATGGAGCATGTGCAGTACGCTGTCCGGGGAGATGGGACCGCCGTTGGGCGACGGGAATACCCACGGGCTGCCACCCGCTTTTTTTCTTCTGCTCTAACAGGACGCTTACCGTATCCTCTGCCAGCGGCAGGGTACGGTAGGCGTTTTTGGTTTCCAGGGGAGCCTCAGTGACCTCTCTGTTAATTCTGGCCACTTGCCGTTTAACCCGGAGGTCGCCCCGCTCCAAATCAATGTCCTCCCACTTGAGGACTAGAAGTTCACCACACCGCAATCCGGTGGCCAGTTTCAGCTAGTAGAGCTCGAATACCCCGTTCTCTCTGGCCTCTCTCAGGAAAGACCGGAGTTCTCTACTGGCAGGTTCTTCATCTCTCGGTGCTCCACCTTGGACAGGGCGCAGCCCTCCACTGGGTTGGTGGGGAGGATCCGCTGCTCCCGGGCCAGCTTTAAGACAGAGGAGAGAATTTGGTGGATGTTCCGCACTGTCTTGGCGCTGAGGCCCTTGGATTGTCCCTTGGCCTCCTGGCGGTCTACTCTGCCTTTGGTCAGCAAATTTTTGTAGATGGTCTTACCGGCCTCCGGGTCATGCCTCGCCGTGTATTGGCCATTCCAACGGCCATCCTTGTGTTTTCGAATGCTGCCCTCGCCATTGGCTCGCCATGTGTGTTGTCTCCCTTTACGACTCGCCAAGCGCCTCGCTGCGCTCAGCTGCTCGCATGCATGGAGCCTGCGGGCTCCTATCAGCAACACACAATACCCTAACCAGCAGACAATAGCCAGGACAAACGGGAAGAGTTATCAGAACAGTAACAATTCAGATTCGTTCATTGTTTGTAGGACAATATCTCTGTTAGCAGCGTAATATTGGGGGGAAAGGCTTTTATCTTTGTTTTGCGACGCAAATTTGAGGGAGGTATCTGCTGTAACCCCGGATCAAATCCTGCAGCACTAAGGATAAAGGGAATCACGACCCCGGCTCTTTCTCTTGCACTCAAATCGTCCCTTCGGTTCACACCGCTACGAGCTCTATATCACTCACCTCGCCGCAAGTAATAAACTCACTTATTTTCTGTTGCCCTGGGCTCCGGCGAGGCCCATTTATCCTCCGACAGCGTCCCGCAGGGGCAAATAGCTGAGGCACTGTCGGCGGAGTTTTTTTATCTTGAATGTTAGTTTTTGGCTGGCTCAGTACTATAAAGTGGCTCAACCAAGCACTTCAGGGATGAGTTCCATATCATACAGTTTTCCCACAGATTCAGCCCCCATCTGAAGGATTCTTTCATCGCTATCCGCGCCCTGTTTATAAAAATTGGCGCTGATTGGTTTTTGTCCGCACTTTCTTGTTAGTCAAACTTAGCAGCAGTAGGATTATAAAGCCCTACAGTCTCCCTTTTTTCTCCAGCTACATCTGATTCAGAGAAAGTCATCCATTTGATACACTTTCGATTTCGGTATGCATAGGCCAAATGTAGTTTCCCGTTGCCCGCCTGCATTAGATAGGGATATTCATATTGAAGATTGTTGGTGGAATTCTCGCTGCCCACATATCCTTCACCCATTTCCAAGTAACGGATCAAAGGAAAGCTGATCCCACCATCCTCAGATAATGCCACAGCCACCGGGCAGCGAAGACCGGGCCATGAGGCACGACCTGGTTGGTGATCAGGGGTACAGGTTGGATTATAAGCTATTGCGACTCGCCCGCTTTTCAGCCGCAGCGCACTGATACTGGAATTGTTGTTTGGCAGAGAGGTCGGGACCGGTACAGACCAGGTATCTCCATTGTCAACAGATTCGCTGCGATAAATAAAATCCGCTTCCCTGCTTCGCATAAACACCACCAGATGACCAAAGCCCAGCTCCAGCACATTGGGATGAACACGGCCGCGGCTGCCAGGAATATCAATCCGACGCCAGGTGGCTCCCAGATCATCAGAAACACGCATCGCAGAAAAATCTTCGGCTAGACCTGATGGGCTGTCAGAACAAATCCAGGTACCAAAAATCCAACGCCCGCTGGACAGAACCTGAATTGGTTGACGGCAGAAGGTGCCCTCTTGAGGAAACATCACATCATACGCTCCCCAGATATGTCCTCCGTCACAACTGCACTGACGCCGAACCACAGCGGTAAACTGCATATTATCTTTTCCAGAGGCCCTCCCCATTTGGGCAGTATATATAGCCCAGATCTGCTGATCATCAGTCAAAAAAAGAGAAGGATTCTGTTCACTACGCTCCGGGTCCCGAGAAATCGGCACCGGCTCGCTCCAATGAGCGCCGTCCTTTTCCAGTCGTGCACAGACAATTCCTACATCGGGACTTCCCTCATAAGAGCCCGCAAACCAAGCGCACAGCAATGTACCGTCAGTCAACTCCAGCAAAGCTGGTGCATGCGCGGTTTTGTAAGGCCCTGGAGGCAGCAGAGCCTCCAGGGTCCCCATGACAGGATTGGAATAAATGGTTCCATTTGGCGTCAGATCAAAGAGAGGGGGATAGTTCATAGAAAACCATTTCCTTCCTGTGTACATGTCTCAACTGATAAAATCCGGACCGGGAACAAATGGGTAGTTCTCAAAAAAGTCTTCCCGAAACTCAACACCGAATCCCGGCTTATCATTGGGATAAATATAGCCGTCCCGAATGTCAAACGGCTCCTTCAGCGCTTGGGTCATTAGCGGACTAGAGCTTTGTCCTACTTCAAACAAATAGTAATTGGGCTGAGAGAGCGCAAAATGCAGCGAGGCTGCCACAAGCAGGGGGTTCCCCCAGTTGTGTGTGGCAATTTTAGTATGGTACGCAGCCGCAACCGCGGCAATTCTCCGCCCCTCTGTAATTCCGCCAGCCAAACTTAAATCCGGCTGCAGAACATCAATTCCTTGCTGCGCCAAATGTAAAAATCCAAACCGAAGGATTTCTCTTTCTCCGGTGGCAATGGGGACTGATGTCTTGGCCCGCAGTCGAGCCAAGCTTTCATAGTCTTCTGGGGTAATAGGTTCTTCCAACCATCCGACCTGATACTTTTCCAGCTCATGGGCATATCTCTCTGCAGTGGAAAAGTCAAGAGAACCGTGGGCGTCAACGAAAATATCAATCTCCGGCCCTACTGCCGCCCGAACCGCTGCGACACGCTGGATTGAACTTTCAATGCGGAAAGAGCCTTCTTTTCCTTCCGCACGGATTTTCACAGCCCGGAACCCTTTTTTCGTATATTCCTGCACTTCCTGTCCAATCTTGTCAGCGGTTTCCCAACCGCCGCTGGCGTACGCCTTCACCCGGTCCCGACAGGCACCAAGCAGTTTATATACCGGCTGTCCCATTGATTTTCCCAAAATGTCCCACAGCGCAATATCAATGGCCGAGATTGCAGCCATTGTCTGCCCTCCACGCAGATAATCCGGCATAGAATATGCCGCCTGGATGCTCCGCTCTCCTCTAGCTCCACAGTACATTTTTTGCCAAAGGCGCTCAATATAAGTGGGATCTTCGTCTACAAGCAGATAGCACAGTTGCGTCTCAACGATAGCTTTCACAATTTCGGGTGTGCCGTATGTAGCGCCATAACCTGTAATGCCTTCGTCAGTCTCTACCTTGACATAGGTGTTGTCATATTTTGACATCCAACCCAAATCAGTACGATAGCGTTTTTCGACAGGGACAGGGGAAGAGGCCAAAATGCAGGAAACATTTGTAATTTTCATCGTATGCTCCAATCTTTTCTTTAACTCGAGGCTATGTGTCCAAAGTCTTTACCTTCCATCTGGTACGAAAATAAATGAGGGCAAGCATAACAGTCCCTACGCCAAGTCCGATGTAATCTGTAATCGGTTCAGGAATGATCATGGCAATCGCACTTGCACCAAACACAATCCGCTCCCACATTTTCAAATTGCCCAGCAGATAGCCGGTTCTGGCAATGGCCAAAATCCAGACACCATACAGCAGAATAAAGGTTCCGTAGACGATTTCCAGTGCGCTCCCTACGAAAAGGATAGAGGGACTGTAAACAAAAATGTAGGGTACAAATAGGGCAACAGCGGCATAGCTTACTGCGGTCCAGCCAGTCTTCCACATATTTGCCTCTGCTATTCCCGCCGCAGTATAGGACGCAATGCACACAGGCGGAGTGATCTGAGCAAAAATTCCAAAATAGAAAATAAACAAGTTAGCGCTCAAAGGGGAAATACCCAGACCAGTCAGAACAGATGCAAACAAAATATTCGCAATCAAATAAGCAGCGGCAGCAGGCAGGGCCATCCCTAATATCATGCAGCCGATCATGGTAATAATAAGGGCAATCAGTAAATTGTCCGCACCCAGAACAGAAATCAGCCGGGCAATTTTTGTGGCAAGTCCGGACTGTACCACCAAACCAATCACAATACCACAGGCAGCAGTCGGAAGGGCGATATCTGCCGCTTGCTTAATTCCTTTAAGAAGAAGTCTGCATATTTTCTTTGCACCGAGATAGGAGCTCCGGTTAAATCTGTAGTTTAACAAATTACACAAGATGACCATAATGGAGGCCCGGGTTCCGGCTCGCATCAGGGAGGCACCAGTGCAAATGTAGTAAACCAGTACTACAATAGGAATCAGCAGATATAGGCGTACCAGAATAGGTTTGGAAGAGATGGCATCTGTTTCCATATCGCTGCCCTCGGAGCTATACTCCAGCGGCTGACTCAAATCCACTTGGGAGGACCGAAGATTACGCTTTCTGGCAATTCCTCCCACAATGCAAAAGATACTGAAAAAATAGGCAAAGGCAGGAATGATAGCTGCTTTTGCAATAGAGAAATAGGAAATACCCAGCAGCTCAGCCATCATAAATGCCCCAACGCCCATAATAGGAGGCATAATTTGTCCCCCGGTAGATGCGGCAGCCTCCACAGCGCCAGCCTCATGTGGTAAATAACCCGTCCGTTTCATCAAAGGTATGGTAATAGATCCGGTAGTTACCACATTAGCTGATGCACTGCCGCTGATCATTCCCATCAGCCCAGAAGAGATAACAGCAGCTTTTGCGGGTCCTCCATATCCCTTGTTGGCCACTCGCATTGCAATATCAATCAGCAGCTGTCCCCCTCCGCAATCTGCAAAGAGTACACCGAAAATAACAAAGTAAAACAAGCTGTTAACGGAGGTATATAGCGGAGAACCGTATATTCCTCCTGTCCCCATGGTAAGGCACTCGGTAAAATAACGGAAGTCGGTACCTGAATACCGAAAAATTCCAGGAAAATACTCTCCCAGCCATGCGTAAGCAATAAAAAAGAGGATAAAGCCAAACAGGAACAGTCCCAGTTTTCTCCGGGTCGCCTCCAACACTGTAATCAAAACAATGACACAGATCACCATATCAAATGCAGTGACAGGAGAAAGATATTGAATCCTGGAAGTCAGTCGGTCCGTCTGAGACAGAATGTAGAACAAATCGATAGCCAGAAGGACCAAGAGCAAAATGTCCAGCAGCTTTTTCCACAGTGTTTTGCCCTGTTTATCCAGAGGGGCATCCAAAAAAATAACAGCCAGAGAAAAAACAAGGTGAAGCGGAGTTGAAATCATGGGGTGCATGCCGGTGAACAGGACTTGATATAGCTGGAATAAAAGAAACAAAAGGCTTACAGCGTATAACGCCAGCGTTCGTACATGGAGCTCGGGTTTTTTGGGCAATTTGATCCCCTCCTTGTAATACCCACAGCCAAATTTGCTGAAATCAATGATTTAATATACAAAAAGCTTTGTAAAAAGGGTGAGTGAAGACAGGTTTGCTCCACTCACCCAGTAAAGCGCAGCGTCTATATTCTCTGCCGATCCCTCATGTTAGGCTGTTAGGCCCGCCTGTTCATAGTAGGCCAAAGCACCGGGATGAACGGGAACGCCACAGAGGGATTCTTTCCAAGAAACGGTGGGGTCAAAGTCCTTCATAGTGGCAACAGCAGCAATCAGCTTATCCGTGTTTTCACATAGCGCCTTTGTAAGCGTATAGGCTACCTCGTCCGCCATGTCGTCACGCACCAGAATGACCTGCTGTGTACCTACCGTTACGATATCAGCATCCTGCCCATTAAATGTGCCTGCTCCCATGGTAATATAATCAAATCCATACTCCTGGCACATCTTTTCCAGCGTTTCCTCGTTCAACTGAGGAAAGAAAATATCCGTTGTCATACACAGTTCTGTCATCTGTGCCTGACCTGCCCCAATATGGCAGATAATGCAGTCCGCTTTATTGTCTTTCAGCATATCCGCATACCCAGTTGCATTGGTAGGCGTCCACTCGCCGCCCCAGGAGATAAGAGCGTCAAAGGTAACTCCAAGGCATCCCAGAACACACTCGGCGGTAAGCAGCCCGTTAGAACCGGCGGACTTGGTAGCAATTCGGATCGGATACTGATCCGCAATTACATCTTCCAGCGTAGTATAGCCGGTTCGATCCACAAAGTCCTGGGTAAAGACCACAATCATAAAGTCTTTCCCGATACCGCCGGCCAGCGCCACGACATTATCTACAGCCTGATATTCTTCATATCCTGATGTAATGGCCAGGTGGGCAGGGACAGAATTACTCAAGATGAGGTCACAGCCGCCGCTGGCGAGGATATAAGGCGCCCCCAAGGCTCCCGGGGAAGTTACCAAAATATCTACCAGCGAACCAGAAGGAAGGGCATCGGTCCAAACATTTGCCATTGCGGAAATATATTGATAGCATGCGGTTCCCACTTCCTGGCTGGAGGCTTTAACAGTAACAGGGGCGGTAAGCTGGTAGTCCTCTCCTTGGGAAGTGGATGCTTCGCCTGCAGAAGATGCTGAGGCGCTGTGCGATCCGGAGGAAGTTTCATTCCCTTGCTGACCGTTTCCGCAGGCAAACAGCGACAATGCGAGCGCGCACGCCATAAATAATGAAAGCACTTTTTTCATATAGATTCTCCTTTCTAAATCATACAAACAAATCCATTCACTTTAAAGATGTAATAAATGGAAATTTACTTATTGCCCATATGCCTGGCGTTGGCCATGCGGATTCCGTAGTCTATGGCATTCAGGAGACTCAGCTCGTTGGCATGGCCATTTCCTGCGTGCCCAAAACCGGTTCCGTGATCTACACTGGAGCGAATGATTGGTAACCCCAAAGTAATATTGACACCGGCCACTGCATCCCAGTGACCTTCCGATTTGTTATAGACAAAGCCCTTCACTTTCAGCGGAATATGCCCCTGGTCATGATACATGGCCACTACAATATCGTACCAGCCTCCCAACGCCTTGGAAAACACAGTGTCCGGTGGAGTCGGCTTTTTATCCGGAATAAGGATTCCTTCGGCCAGGGCAGCATCAATTGCCGGTTGAATTTCCAACATTTCTTCCGTACCAAACATTCCGTTTTCTCCAGAGTGGGGATTTAGTCCTGCTACTGCGATTTTAGGCTTTGGTATTCCAATGGCCTGGCAGCCTTCGTTTGCAATGCGGATGACATCCAGCACTCGTTCCTTCTTGACCCTGTCACAGGCCTCCCTTAGAGAAACATGTGTGGAAACATGGACCACCCGCAGCGCCTCGTGGGCCAGCATCATAGTGTACTTGGAAGTGTGGGTGTAGTCGGCGTATATTTCGGTGTGTCCCGAGTAGTGATGTCCGGCAAGATTGATAGCTTCCTTGCTTATGGCATTGGTAATAGTGGCATCCACTTGACCGTTCATGGCCAGCTGGATCACCGTTACGACATATTGAAATGCGGCCTCTCCTCCCAAAGCAGTGGCACCCATTCCAAAGGGCTGTGGATTGGCAGCCAGTGCGGGCATATCACTGACTTTGATAAGCTCCAGATCGTACACATCAATTGTACCGTATTGGAACTGCGCCTCAGCCACAGAGTGGATGGGACGAATCTGCAAATGGATACCAGAAACAATCTCAGCCGCCTTTGCAGCATACTTCATGCTGCTTGCATCGCCGACCACCAGCGGCCGACAGCGGTCATATAGGCCCCGGTCCGCCAGAGCTTTTACTGTGATTTCTGGTCCATTACCAAAGGGGTCTCCCATAGAAATGCCCAGAATAGGTCTGTTCGTCTCAATCGCCTCCCTTTTGACTTTTTACTTCAGACTTTTGCTAGTCAGCGCGGCGTCTATTCAGCAAAGGCCTCTCGCCTGGTTTGCTTCCAGAATCTTCTTTAGTTCCTCGATTCCTTCCTCACAGAGGTAATGGAACGGTCTTCGACATTCGCCCACAGGGTATCCCAGCAAGTTGACAGCTTTTTTGATAATCGTATTCGGATTGCCATATTGAAACACCCGCTGTAAGGCAGCTACCGCATCCTGGCATTCCTGCGCCTTATCTAAATTACCGGCCATAAAATAGCTGTAGATAGAAGCCAGCGTCTTTGGGTAGAGATTTGCCCGCCCCGCTATACCACCAGCCCCCCCTTCTTTCAGGCAAGTAAGAATCAAGCTATCATTTCCTGCCAAGACGGCAAATCCATTTTCCTGTTCCCGCGTTTGACGAATGTATGCCTTCAGATTGTCCAAATCTCCGCTGGAATCTTTGACTCCCACAATCACATCGACATCCCTGGCTAGTTGGGCCACAGTCTCCGGAAGGAGCTTGTTTCCCGTTCGAGATGGTATGTTGTAGAGGACAATCGGAATATCTACATGGCGCCCCACTTCACAGTAGTGGTCGTAGAGTTCTTTTTGACTGGCCACAGCAAAACTTGGAGTAATGATGGACAGAACATCCGCCCCCATCTCCTGTGCTCGCCTGCTCATGTAAACAGTGTCTTTAGTAGAAATACAGCCGGTCCCAGCGTACACTGGAACACGCCCTTTCACTTGGTCAATGGTGGTTTCCAGCACCTCCTCCTTTTCTTTCAGGCTCAGAATATATCCCTCTCCATTGGTACCAAAGGAAAAAATACCGTGGACTCCGCCGCTGATCTGCCTTTCAATTTGCCGACGCAACTCGGAAAGATTGACAAGCTCATTTTCTGGATACATGGGAGTAATAATAGGGGTAATAATGCCTCTAATGGGAACAGAACTCATAGGTATATTCCTCCCGATTCTCGCTACAGAATTTCTTCATAGATGCGTCGTGCATCGTCGGCCGTGACCTTCCGCATATTATTGTCCAATAGCCTGGTTACATTCATGCCGGAAGCCACCAGAAGATCCAACTCCTCCTTAGGAACGCCAAATTGCTCCAAATGCGTAGGTATATTCAGGCCTTTTACAATTTGCTCCAGACGGGCAATCACTGCAGCGCTTTTTCGTTGCACAGTAATCTCGCCGCCCTGAATACAGCGGTCATATGCTTCAGCCAATCGTTCACGACAGGCAGGCTCATTAAAACGCATCACTGGAGCCAATAACATGGCATTCGATACACCATGGGCGATATGATACCTTCCGCCCAGCGGATAACTAAGTGCATGAACAGCGGTAGTTCCAGAAGCGGTAATAGCTACCCCGGCATAAAAGCTGGCCAATTGCATTTGATTTTTGGCAGCCATAGCCTCCGGGTCAGTGCAAGCCTGTTCAATATTACGCAAAATCATATCCAAAGCCTGTATGGCAAAAATATCACTGAACGGGTTTGCTTTATTAGAGGTCCAGCATTCAATGGCATGGGCCAAAGCATCCACACCGGTAGCCGCCGCAATTTTGGCAGGCAGATGCTTAATCATGACGGCATCCAGAATCACATAGTCTGCAATCATCTGCGGGTTGACAATTCCCACTTTCAACTGTTTTTCCGGAACTGCGACGATGGCATTTGGAGTTGCCTCGGCTCCTGTGCCAGCAGTGGTGGGAATCATCAAGGTCTTGACACATTTTTCCACCATTAACGGAGCATCCAGTAATTCTTGGATACCATATTTCCGTGTCATCAGCACACTCGCCAATTTTGCGGTATCCATCACACTGCCGCCGCCCACTGCCATGATAAAATCAGAACCGCAGTCTTTACACTGATCTACCAGCTTTTGAGCTTGTACATAGGATGGTTCTGCCGGCAAATCATCTAAAACGACAACACTTACCCCCACCTTCTCCACTCTTGCCATAGGAAGATCCAGAAGTCCAGTTTTCCGGATACCCTTATCGGTAAAGATCGCTAATTTTTTTACTTGATTTTCTTGCAAAATGCAGCAAATATTGTCGAGCGCATCCTCCCCGCTATAAATACAATGAGGAATTTTTAAGTTATATTTTGTGAGCACAAGACCCCCTCCTTTTTTGCCGTTTCACCACTCACAAGTTTAAAAAGCTTACACAGCAAATCAGGTTCGCCAAACCCGCCAGATTTTGAGATAATGTCATAGGTTTTGCTCTGGTATGTAAAACGAGTCAGTACCACACCAGGAGATAATTCACACACCGGCGCCAGCTCTGTAACCTCTACTGAGCGCATCAAGGCAAGCAATGTATCTCCGCCAGTACATGTGATAGTGGCCTGCAAACCAAAATCCAGTAGTTGCTTTATTAATTGTCCCAGCGCATTTGAGATAATAACCCGCATTTGTTGAAGGTTGATGCCCTGTTGTATGGCAAATTTTCTGGCAGCATCACCGCTTTCCTTGGGATCATTACTGTCCAAAATACAACACCCTTCTCTGTTGACAACCTCCAGCCAGCGCTTGACCTCGGCCCGGCATGCATCACTTTTCAGCCATGGAGGTGAAAGCTTTTGTTCCGGCAGAAGTTGAAAGCGAGGAAATCCTGCCCGTTCTGCCGTATCCAACTGCTGACGGGTGACCGGGTTCACACTTCCACATGCTATAAAGAGGGGACCGTGCAAAGGGGGCACTTGAGGGACACATCCTGTTAAGGACAGAAGCTCTGCCAAAACGGCGGCAAATCCAGCACAGCCAGCGCAAAGGCGCAACCCATTGCCTAACTGATGACCAATCTTCAGAAGGTCTTCATCACTGGCAGCATCAAAAACTTGTATGCCAGGCAAGTCCTTATCTGGTTTTCCGGGTATCCGATACACGCACGGCACAGATGATTGTTCCTTCAGAATATCAGCAACTTGAGAATGCCGGACCGGTTCAAAGGGATCTCGCCCAAAAACACTTTCCGCTACTGGGACGCCATCAACCAGATGAATACCATTGCGTGTGATGCGTCCGGCTTTCGGGAACGCGGGAATGAAGGGCAGCCGGTCTTCATTGGAAGCATTCAACATTGCTGTTAACTCTGCACCTATATTGCCCCGCAGCGCAGAATCTGTTTTCTTGTAAATACAGTGAACTCCCGCTGCAAGGGCTCTCGTCACGGCTTGATAAACTATGGAATATGCTGCCGTTGGTTCCAAATGTCGAGTCTCTGCATCCATGACCAGCACCTGTATCTGATCATCTGCTTGATTGAAATCAAATGCCGGATCCATTACAACTCTAGTTTTGGCTCCTCTCGCAGCAAATTTGACACCAGTGTCCAGTGCACCGGTAAAATCATCTGCAATAATCAATAATTTGACCATATGACACCCCCTCCCCAAGAATCGTTTATATTTGAAACACATTTAGCTGGTAATACATGGGATATTTATAAAATTTAAGGTTTTTTTCTTTTATGCATCTATCTTACAAGTATTTCTTGGTAAAGACAATAATTTTTAGGCAGTATGGTTGTTTATTTTTGTAACACGCTCAAAAAATATTGCTTTATTTTTGTTTGTTTGATACAATATGTTTAATTATTAAACGCATCGAAAGGAGAGTCACAAATGGGAGAACGGTATCGCGTCCTTGGAATCGCACCCTATGAGGGTATGAGATCATTGATGTCTTCTCTGGCAGAAGAATACCCGCAAATTGATTTCACTTTATTTGTGGGGGATTTGGAACAAGGCCTGGAGATAGCCAGAAAAAACTTTTACAGCAACTATGATGTGGTCATCTCCCGAGGTGGTACCGCTAAGATGCTTAAGCAGAATCTGCCCTTGCCTGTGGTAGAGATTCCAGTATCCATGTACGACCTTTTGTGCGTTCTGAAGCTGGCAAAAATCTCCGATGGACAGCGGAAAGCCACCATGGTATCCTTCGACAATATCACCGAAAACGCCCGCTTACTTTGCAACTTGATGAACTATGATATTGAGATTCGGACAGTGGGCAGCGCAGACGATGTAGAACCTGCATTGATCAGTTTAAAAAAGACCCACTGTGAAACCATTCTTTGTGATGCCGTTTCCAACGAAGCTGCAAAACGGCTAGGGCTTAATTCTTATCTTATTACCTCAGGAATTGACAGCATCCGTCAGGCATTCGAACAGGCATTGGTTCTTTGCCATAATCAGACGCGACTGCGAGAGGAAAACCTGTTTTTTCGCGAACTGCTCCATGGTCAAATTGGACAGACATTGGTATTTGATGACAACGGCCATCTATTCCTCTCTACGCTCGATAATCCATCCACGGATTTGTTGGAGCTGTTACGAAAGGAAATTCCTGCTTCAATGGCGGAAAATGAACGGCGTATCACCAGAAATTTAGGCGGTATGCTATATTCTATACGCTCTCAACGAGTGACTTCAGGGAGTCTATCTTACATTGCTTTCTTTTTTGTAGCCCGGCGCTTGCCACTCTCTCCCACTCAAATGGGGATCCGCTTTTTGACCCGGCCCGAGGCTGAGGCAGATTATTACAACAGTGTGTTCAGTTTTGCAGGTATGATCAGCAATGTTCAAGACGATATTGACCGTATCAGCCGGAGTAATGCCCCAGTTATGGTCACAGGAGAAGACGGGACAGGAAAAGAATCCATAGTCAGTATTCTTTACATGCGGGGGCCATTACAAAATAACCCCCTTGTATCCGTAAATTGCAGTCTGTTGAATGAAAAGAGTTGGTCTTTTCTTCTGGAACACCATAACTCACCATTAGCAGACAACGGCACCACCATTTACTTCGCCAGCATTGATGCGTTGTCTCCCGAGCGGTGCCAGCAGTTGTTAGCCGCTTTGGATGCCATGGATGTGTGCCGGCGGAATCGAGTGATTTTTTCCTGTGTATGCCGCCCGGGAGAATACACCTCAGCCATGGGTTCCCTGTTTATGGACAAGCTGTGCTGTTTATCATTGTTTTTACCGCCGTTAAGAAAAATGTCGGATAAAATTCCCACATTAGTCAGTCTATCGTTGAGTCACCTAAATGCGGACCTGCCGCGACAGCTGGTAGGGGTTGATCCAGATGCATTTTCTTTGCTCCAGAATTTTCGTTGGCCTCACAATTACACTCAGTTCCGAAGGGTCATGGGTGAACTTGCAGTTACTGCCGCCGGTCAGGTGATTACAGCCGAAGATGTACAGCATGTACTGAAAAAAGAGCGACATTCAGGAGCATTTTCACCTCAAGCAGAAAACGCATCCGCGCCTCTCGACCTAAACCGCACATTGAGCGAAATCAGCCGAGATATAGCACTTCGAGTTTTGGAAGAAAGCGGCGGAAATCAGACGGCAACAGCCAAACGGCTAGGTATCAGTCGCACCACCCTGTGGCGCCTGCTTCAAAAGTAAAGGAATCGTACCGCGGCGAACAAGCGCAGCAATCAAAACCACCCGTTGAATGCATTCGTCAAAGAAAAGCAGACACAAAAAACACCATATTAAAAGCCCAGTTCGGTCTTGTACTGAACTGGGCTTTTATAGCCTACGGCAGCCGCAGGGCGCTCATTCATACTTTCCTACTGTATTGATAGAGTACCTCTACATCAAAATGTCGATTCCCATACTTATACTTCAAATTTACACATCCATCAAACATCACAAAACCACTTTTTTCTCCTCAAGTTTCCCATAGCAGGAAAGGCTGGAGCCGCTCCACCAGCAAAGTATCCATCTCTATTTTTCCACCTTGGAAGGGCACAGACCTCCGCCGAACCGGCAAAAAGAATCGCTGATCCTCCAGCTCTGAGAAGTCCGGCTCTCAGAAGAACCAAACGAACCCGCTCGTGCGGGGCTTCGGCGAGAGCTCATTTATCTCCTGCTGCCGGCCCCAATTTGCCTTGAAAACTCTTGTTGGGGCAGCTACTCTCCCCAGCCCTTCAAGCGGCTACGCAACAGCTTACAGGGAGGCAAACAGCGGGTATTCCGCCGGTGCTGCCTTTTTCTTTGTATAGCGTGTTAGTTTTTGATCTACCTGCTACCTATAATTTTGCGCTCCAACTGCAGCTAAAACGGGTCTCTTTTACCCAAACCTCATCCTTCACGAGTGCTTATCTGTTGATATTCGTAGACTCATCTGATACAATATGTTTACAGAACTAAACAGAAGGGAGGAAATCAAATGGCAGAGAAGCGGATTAACCTCACCCAGGCGGAGTGGAGCGTGATGGAGTGCCTGTGGGCGGCAGGGACGCTCACAGGGCGGGAAGTGATCCAGCGGATGGAGCAGCACTGTAGCTGGAGCCGAAGCACCACCCTCACCCTCCTGAGCCGCCTGGAGCACAAGGGAGCGTTGGAGAGCGCTCCGGCAGAGAAAGGTCCCAAGCTGTTCTCTCCCCTTTTGAAACGGGAGGACGCCGCTCTGGGAGAGACAAGGAATTTTCTTGACCGGGTGTATCAGGGAAGTTTAAGTCTGATGGTCAGCGCCCTGACCAGGAAGCAGGCCCTGTCTCAGGAGGAACTGGACGAGCTCTATGTTCTGTTGAAAGGATTGGAGGAGGAGAACCACCATGATTGAATGGACCATTACCTCCAGCGTGTTGATTTTGGTAGTACTGGTTTTGCGCCGTTTGCTGTCAGGCAAAATCAGTCTGCGGCTTCAGTATATCCTGTGGGCTCTGGTGCTGGTGCGACTGCTTTTGCCCGTCAGCCTGGGATCCACGTCGATGAGTGTGCTCAACGCAGTGGAGGGCACGCAGGCGCAGCTTCCCAACCCGGTGCTTGGCTATGTGGGGGGCGCCCCCCCTCAATTATCCGTGGTGGAACCCGATCCATCCCTCTCTCAGGAGCAGTGGCAGGAGCAGTACGAGGAAAACCAGGCACAGATGGACGCCGTCCGAGCGGAGGCGGGCACCCCCGTCTCTCTTGGTACGGTGCTGCTGGGCGTCTGGGCAGCGGGATCCGTTGGCCTTGGCTTGTGGCTTTTGTGGGTGAATGTGCGGTTTGGGAGGAAGCTTTGCCGCAGCAGAAGTCTTCTGGAGATGAACTGTCCCCTGCCGGTGTATGTGACGGGAGTAGCCCAGACCCCCTGCCTTTTGGGGCTGCTCCGCCCCTGCATCTATTTGACAGAAGAAGCGGTGGCAGATGAAATTGTCCTGCGCCACAGTCTGGCCCACGAGCTCACCCACTATCGCCATAAAGACCATCTCTGGGCCGCCCTGCGGGGGGTGTGCCTCGCCCTCCACTGGTACAACCCCCTGGTGTGGCTGGCCGCCGTACTGTCCCAGCGGGACGGGGAGCTTTGCTGTGACGAGGCAACTGTCCGCAGCCTGGGCGAGGGGGAGCGGGCCGCCTACGGCCGCACCCTCCTGGCCGTCACCTGCCAGGGTCATGGCAATCCCCTGCTCACCGCCACCAGCATGACGGGCAGCGGCATCAAGGAGCGCATCGCCCTGTTGGCCAAGCGGCCCAAAACCGCGTTTTATACTCTGATTGCAGTCATTCTCATCGCGGCCATGGCGGTGGGGTGTACCTTCACCGGGGCGCCAAAGGAGAGCGCATTGCTGGAGGATGCCGTCCTCTATGAGCTGGGAGACGGGCTGATCCTGGCCATTCCCGCCGACATTGCTGAGGAGCTTGTGGTGGAATTCCCCGGCGGCGAGCATCAGGAACCCCGTTTCCCCTATGTCTACCACCGTGCCAGCTACGAGGCGGGCATGGAGGACTTTGGCGACCCCGCGGGTTTTCTTTTCAACCTCTTCCGGGAAGACCAGGTGGGATATGAGCAGACTTATCTGGCTGCTGACGGAGGCACCGGGCAGGTCATCTTCGCCCGGGACAACCAGTGGTACTACGGCATGGGTGTGCCTACGGA
This sequence comes from uncultured Oscillospiraceae bacterium, assembly GCA_944383205.1. GTDB lineage: Bacteria > Bacillota > Clostridia > Oscillospirales > Oscillospiraceae > Lawsonibacter. Next base: position 16,343 of record CALWOR010000210.1, read on the forward strand.
TGTACAGTTTTATACCGGCAGCGACGAGATCGACACCAGCAGCCCGGAGTACCAGCGTTGGGAATATATCCTCAGTCAGATCACCCACATTCAGGCAGATTTTGCGGACCGCAACGGCCTCACCCTTTTTGATGCAAGCGCCGACCTGGACCGCCCCTTCCTGTGGGAGGGGGAACACCGATATGTGGCGTGCCGCAGTGCTGACGGCAGCGTATCCCTCACGCTCCTTCTCTCCCAGCCTGCCAAACAAGGCGATGGCGGCATTTGGTGCGTAGAGGGGAGCTTTGAGAACAAATATGGAGTCTGGAATCGAGAACTGCCCACCACCCAGGTGCCGGTGGCAGAATACTACGCCGACCTCCAGGCTCAGGTGGACCAGGGACACCGCCCGAGCCTCCTGGACCCCGTCCAGGCGGCCATGGACTGGTACCGGACAAAGTATGACACGGAGGACCTGTCCGGCGTAACCTTTACCCTTTCGGAGGGCGAAGCATCCGGAACCTTGCTCACCTCCGCCGACCTGGACCGGGACGGAGAGGATGAGGGTATCTGGCTGGAGGAGCAGCCGGAAGATTACTATGAGTTGGTGGTAAAGAAGCAGGACGGCACCGAGCTTTACCGTGAGGGGGCAAGGAGGGACCACATAGGCTGGAATTCCCTTTACCTCTATACCGACAGCCAGGGGCAGGCCAGTCTGCTGCGCTATAACCCCTATGCATCTACCGGCTTTGCCAGCTACACCTACACACTCTTTACCCTGGAGGGCGGAGCGCCGACTGTTATCCAAGAGGGGAGCCTGGACTTTGAGATCCGCCAGGCGGAGAAGCGGGCGGAGGAACTCATCGCCTTTGCCGACGAGGTCAATGCCCTTCTGCGGCGCAGTTCCCTGCTGCTGAGTACCCAGGAGGGAGAAGTGACCATAGGTCCGGCGGATCGAGGGGAGTTTTTGGAGCACCTGAGCGGCGTGGGGGATTTTTTGACGGAGGATGAGCTGGAGGCGTACCGCTCAGCCTTCTGGCCGGAGATCATGAACGGAGATCAGGTATCGGGCGTCAACCCGGTCAGTGCCTTCTTCACCTCCTACTACGAACGGCCGGAGGAACTGAATTTTGAGGAATTTCTGCGCTACCTCTTCTGCGGAGAACTGGTGGAGGACGATCCGTATGCCCCGGAATTTCAGGCCCTGATGGCGCATCCGCTGTGGCCCTTTGACGGGGACTTGGTTCCGGTTCCAATCCGCCGCTACACCCGTCAGACCGTGGACCAGGTGCTGGAGAAGTATGCGGGCATCACCACCCGTGATTTGTCCGGCGTGGGAATGGACACTGTCCTTTATCTGGAGGAGTATGACGCCTGGTATAACTTCACCAGCGACTACGGCCCCGGGATGTTCATCCCCACTTATGGCCTGCGGGAGGGCGGCATCGTCACCCTGTGGGAGCAGTCCAGCGGCAACGGTACGCCGGGAGATGCCCTGACCCTGGAGGAGACAGGGGACGGCTTCCGTATTCTCTCGCATTTGCCTGGGCAATGAACGCAGGTTCTACTCTCACACTAACTTCCTCCGACCCAAACCGTGACCCATATGGGATTCGGACCAGACGGAACCAACGGAGCACTCAGGAACAGTATGCCCACTCCCAGCAGAAAGGGAAGAAAATCTCTCAAAGGAACACAAGGCCCGTTCGGACCGCAGCACATACCCGCTCAGCCAGACGGGCGAGGTCTCCTCTCTTAACCGAAAAGCCGCTGAAATCGTATGATTTCAGCGGCTTTTTTAACTTTTTTCTATTTTTCATTTTCGGGTTCCAAACCCCTTTGGACTAAATTTTTCCATTTTTGCCATTAAAATTTAGTCCAAATCCAGAGGTTCTGTAGCCAGAGATATACTCCAGCCTCCTCTTCCCTGCCCCCGCCGCGGCCGACCTCTTCTTTAACCCCAGCAGCTTCCCTTCTCAAACCGGTGGTCAGTTCCAGGTAGTAGAGCTCGAATACACCGATCTCCCTGGCTTCCCGCAGGAATGAGTGGAACTGCTCCACCGGCAGGCTTTTCATTTCTCTATATTTCACTTTGGGCAGGGCACATCCCTCCGCTGGGTCGGCGCTGAGGCTCTTGGGCTGTCCCTTGACCTCCAAACGATCTACCCTGCCTTTGGTCAACAGCTTTTTGTAAAACTTCTGCAAGTCCAGAGAGGTCAGCTTTTCCAGCGGGATGTCTCCGATGTTGGGATTGATGTGGTTGTCGATGTAGCCCCGGTAGGTCTGGTGGGCAGAGGGCCGGACCTTTATTTTGGCGTAGTCCTCAAACCATACCTCCATCCGCTCCCCTACCGTGTATTTTCCGACTTTGGTCAAGTCCAGAAACTGTGTCTCTTTAATGACAGCTTTCAGCTTCTCCTTGACCTCTTCCTGGGTTTTACCCAGCACATTTTTGTAGATGGCCTTCCCCGTCTCGGGATCATGCCCCGCTGTGTACCGTCCCTTCCAGCGGCCGTCCTTGCGCTTCCGAATACTACCTTCGCCATTGGTTTGCTTTTTCGCCATGCGTGTCGCCTCCTTTGCGGTACACACAATACCCTAACTGGCAGACAATAGCCAGGGCAAACGAGCAGAGTTATCAGAACCTTGACAATTTGCCCTTCGCCTTATCATTGTAAACACCGTACTATTTTCTGCGATCCCTTTTATTTTGTTTTGCGGCGCAATTATTGAGGCATCTCCCTCACCAACTCCGTTTTAAATCTCGTAGCACCAAGGGGACAGAGAACCACAACCCCGGAAGGAGCAAATTTCACCTTTTGCAACCCTGCCCCACAGGGCCTGAAACTGCCCGCACTGCGGGCAGAAATGGCCGAGCCGGGGTCCCGATTTTAAAATCGAGAAACAGCGGCAGCTCATCGCAGCTTTTGTAACTGGATTCTTTCATGTGGACCATCTCCCTTCATCCTGTTTCATGTCAGACAGGAAGTTTTGAAAATGTGCATGGGAAGAAAGAGCGCATTTTAAAACCTCGGAAAATATAATTCAGAGTTTTATCCAAACCAAAGCGGTTTGATTTAGCAATCTTGCCGACAAGCAGCCCCCGTAATACTTCACACTCTCAAATATTCCCCTGCCCCTTTAGCTGAGAACATTTGCGTGTGACATAGAACTGACATAGCTTTTGGATCGCGTCAAATTTGTCTCTCTACTTTTTGTTGGAGAAAACATATCCACGCAACATGCTTTTGACAAAATCATAGCCACCGGCCGTGCCGGTGGTTTTCGCTTACAAACAAACAAAAAATGTGCGCGGAGCCTTTCTGCTCCGCAGCACATTCTTTTTCTACCGTATTCTGTCCTCAAGCAGCCGCTTCTTCCAGATACAGACTCTCCCTGTTCTGTTTTCAGCTCTGGGACTGCTCCTGTGCTCGTTTTTGCAGCCACGCGGCGCGCGCAATCCGTTCCTCTGCCAGGCCATTATCCATATCGGTCTTTTTCCAGGCCATATACTTTAAAATAAAATCTCTGAACTGAAAGCCTTCGGTAATTCCGTCCATCAGGGTATTGAAAAACGGCATTTCCACGCCCGGAGCTGAGCGGTCCTGGATCTGACTTCTCTCGTAGAGCTTATCCATCTTCTTCAGGACCCCGCTGCACAGATCCACTGCCACCTGTTTCTTCTGGCGTTCCTCTGGCGTAAATTGTACAGTTGACACGGGACGATGCAATGTATCATTCCAGATTTCATCCCGATATGTTTGCACCTCGTCTATCCGCCTGCTGATCTCCCGCTCCATCAGGCTGCGGTAGTTACCAGCCGGCATCTGCTGGACACTCTTCATTGCCAGATTCAGAGCCTTGAGGTTTCCATCTGCCATCACTACCCTGGGAACAAAGGTCCCCATGTTATTTTTGATCATCTCATGGGTTGTAGCCAATCTGGATTTGAAGGCCTCCGCTTCCCCAGCCATGGCCGTTCTTACAGAGTCATCCGTGTCGATTTTCTGGATCATTTGAAGTGCGGCGGCCGTCTCAGCGTCCATTCCCTTCTCCCGCGACTGCTCTTCCAAAAAAAGCTTATATTCTTTCAATTGTTTAAAGAAATCGCTTCCCAGTCCATCCATCAGCTGCTTCATATTGCCCAATCCCATTATATCACCACGCCGGGCAAAAGCTTCCATCTCGGGAGCAATTTCCAGCTTTTTTTCCACATAAATCGCCAATTTATAGCTATCGTATAAATTTTCCACATCCCTTGCCACCATCTGCTGCATCTTCTTGGAAGGAGATTTCAAGGATGTTTTCTGATACTTCTTGCAGTGCGCCCGCCACTCGTATCCGATGGGATCAGGGGTTTCCCAGCAGGCAGTCAGATTTTTTTCACTGAGCCGGTCTGCAAATGACAACTCTCTGTTGGCAAGGTAATATGAATGGTGGATGAGCTCCTCCATCCCTGTCATCTTTTTCAGATCCACCGCACCCAGGTCACCCACAGGGTGCTGTTTCTCCCAGCGTCTTTTGGTACGGAGGTTTTTTTCCTCGCAGGCAAGTCTGCGCGCTTTCTTTCCTCGGTGTTCCCGCATCAGTTCAGGGGCCGGAGCCTCCTGCAAAGGAATATCATCATCAGCCGCCTGGACGCCGGCCTGCACCGTGGCCTGGGCCTGAAGGATCTCCACATTGTTGTCAATCCCTTGAAGCTGCCACTCCTCTTCTTCCTCCTGAAGCTGGGGCGCCTGGACCTCCAACCTCTGCTCCTGGGCAAAGGCCTGGGCCAGCTCCTGTGCATTGATGGTCATTACTCTGCGTTTTTCCTTGTCCATTTGCTTATGGTCCGGCATCGCTTTCAACTCCTTTCCCATGCTCTTTTTCCGTGATCTGTGGAATATGATTCACCCTTAGTCTGTTGGAAGGAACTGCTCCTCAAAGAGCATCAGCTCAGAATCGCTGATCTCCCAGGTATAGACAGGAAACTGTTCGGCTACGCCCTCCAGCACACGAAGAGCAAGGCGGACCGCCTGGGGACTGTCGGCACAAAATATGATCTTGGTTTCGGGTGAGTAGTACCGGCATGCCGCCGCCAGGCCCGCCCGGAGCAGATAGAGCGGAGCCAGCTTATCGCTGCTTTTATTCTGCATCCACTGGATTGCAAGCCCCTGTTCCTGCCGAGAAAAGAGGAGACACGCAGCGACCCGGCCATTCTCCAATACCACCTGACTGATTCGCTGTTCCATCTGCCGCCGCCGGCACTGCTTGGGATCATCCACGAAAGTCTCCCGTAGATAGGCCTGATAAACCGGCCCGTCCACACTTTCCAGCGTCTGCACCCTTGGAGCCGGACCTGACAGCAGCTTCACCTCCCCAAGCTTTCCTAGTTCCGCTTGAAAACAGACGGCGGTCTGACGAGGACGAAACCAGGGCAGGGCAGTAAAAAATGCCGCTAATTCTCCTTGATTTCCGCCAAGAGAGGCGTAAAAGGACTGAACAGTGGTGGACTGGAGCAAGGTGACGCACCGCTCCATCAGGGCCCGCCCGATCCCCCGGCGGCGGTATTTGGGAGAGACGACAATGGAGCACAGCTCCGCCTGTTTTTCCAGCAGCTCCATCACGGCGGCACCTACCGCCTTTTTATCCTCCACCGCTCCCACCAGGAAGATTCCCTTCTCCCCCAGCCGTTCGGCCACAGAAGCTGGCATCAGCGGGGCAAACAGAGCTCCCTGCTCTTTGATGTCCACCAGATAGATCATTTCCATTTCCTCCCTGCCTCTTCGTCTTTTTTCCCTCTCTGCCCCAGGAAAAGGCGCAGCTTTTTGTTGATTATATCATATCGATCTCCATAATACACGAAAAATTTTGGTTTTACAGCATTTTACTGCTCACACTTTTCCCCAAAGATTGTATAAGACCGCTATTTTGAAGAAAACTTCACAAAAAAGCATGATAAAATCCCGGTCTATTGCGCAGACCTGACAGACAGTTTCCTGGCCGGAGATCAGATGGTGGGGGCAACCCCGGTGAGCACCTTCTTTACCTCCTACTATGAGCAGCCCAGGAGCTGAATTTCGAGGAATTTTTACAGTATCTCCCCGGCAGTGAGCTGGTGGAGGATAATGCGGATAATCCGCAGTTTCAGCCCCTGTCAGCCCATCCCCTGTAGCCCTTTGACAGAGATCTGGTCCTCCCATTCACCGCTATTTCCGACAGAGCGTGGACGAAGTACTGGAGAAGTATGCGGACATCACACAGCGGAGCTGTCCGGCGCGGAGATGACCAAAGTCATCTGCCTCACTTGCCCGGACAATGAATGCAGATTATTCTCTGCACGATGCCTTTCTCCGGCCCAAACCGTGGCCCATACAGGATTTGGACCGGATGGAACCAACGGAGCACTCAGGAACAGTATGCCTACTCCCAGCAGAAAGGGAAGAAAATCTCTCCAAAGAACGCAAGGCCCATTGCTCCGTGCCTTCACGCTCCAAACTGCATACACCACTGTACTCATATTCGATAAAAAACCGCGCCTTTTCAAAAGGTGCGGTTTTGAAGCAAAGTGGAGCTCGTCTAAATTTTCAAACGCCAAAGACTATTTGCAGTTTTTTTATGGTTGAACCATACACAGCCTATCAACAGGCGGGTCGTCTCCAGACCGCCGGGGCAGTGGTCCCGGGACATACCGGTCAGATCTATCATTTGCTGAGGTGAAGTATTCCAGACGCAATCGATGGTGCGGAAGATCCTGCGGCGCACCTGCTTGGCTCGGGCATGGTAGCGCTTTCCCACCATAGCGTACAGCTGCTCATTGAGCATCAGCTCCGGATGCGGACTGTTGAGACAGAGATAGGCGGCATAGGCCAGATAGAAAAAACCGGTGTTGTCACCTTTAAAACCCATTCGATATAGGGCATCATAGACATCGACAATCGGAATGCTCACATATGATCTTACCTTTTCTGCGGGAACCGGGAGGTCGGCAGCTTTCCGGCCGCCCTCCTCCCGGCATATCCCGGTGATTTCATCAAAGGATCTGCATGATTCAGGTTCAGAGGCGGGGCCGCGGCAGGTAGTGTATTGGGCCGCGGCCGGGCCGTCATACTACAAAGGAACCGGAGGTCGCTCCTACAACTTCCACCACTTCTCCGGTGGAATCATCAAAGATATCGGCCACCACCTTTACCCGGTATTGCCGGCCGCTGGGGACAGAGTACCGTACATCGAAGTCTGCATGCCTGCCCTCGGCGTACCAGTTCATATAATTCATCCACACCCCGTCCACATCCAGCCACTGAAGGCGCATGACGGCGTCGGCGGTATACCCGGGGTAGCAGTCCACATGGCCCCAACACTCTACTGTATTTCCAATATACGGTGAAATCGTGGCGCTTACGGTGAAGGTCCCGATGTAATACGGGGTGATCTCCTCCTCATTCCCCACAGACAGGGCCTGCGCCTGTGGGGCAACGGGCGCCAGCAGGCACAGGGACAGGGCCAGCGCAAACAGGCGGCGGCCCCAAGCATGTTCTCTCATCTCTGTTCATCTCCTTTTTCACTACCTGTACAGGAGACGCAGCGTTTTACAGAGTGCAACAAAATTTTTAAAATTTAATACCGCAGGCTCTCTGCCAGCTGAAGAAGCTTCTCCTGGGACAGGTGAGAGGCGTAGATGGAGACGGACTTCATCCTCCCGGTATCCACCCAGATCAATCCCATACCATCTTCGTTTTCTATGATCTGTCCCTGATGGTCTCCAACAGTAATTGAGGTCACCGTGTCCTGCTCATAGTCGTAGTTATAGGCTGTCTGATCTTCTGAACCGGCAACACGAACACTGATCGTATCCTGCTGATTGTTTTCAAAATCTACCCACTGCAAATTAGAAGTAACCACTCCATCCACATACTCATAGCCCTTTGGCAGCCACTCAAACCGCAGACCACAATACTCCATCTTAATCGGCTCCTGAGAATCGGCCGTATTTTCCCCCTGGGGATCCTGGAAGGTGATGGAAGTGAAGGTCTCGGCCACGGAATAAAAGGCCCGAAGGAGGAACTCCTTGAACTCCGGGGAGAAGGCACAGGCCACAGAGATGGTCAGGGCACAGATCACCGCCGCTATCAAAGCCTTGGCCAACGCCCCTTTGACCCGCTTGATGGGCGCGGCCGCAAACTTTTTCCGAATGGTGTTTTTCCCGTGATCGATGATTTCCTGCGGCACAGCAGCCTGGGGATCATTTTGAAGCTGCTCCTCCAAAAACCGCGCCTGCTCTCCCTGGCGGATCGCGACCTGCTCCATGGCCAGGGCCCAGCTGAGCTCCTGATAGGACTCTAAAAGCCGACGATGTTCTTTCATATTTATGCCCCCCTTGTTTGGCGGTCCAATATCGATTCAACAAACTTTCAGCTTTATTATACCATTAAACAGGTTTACTTCATCTGAAGTCAATCTACGAATCCTAAAATTTAGACTTACTAAACCAAGAATTATTGATTTACTAAATTTTCTCCTCTGATAACATTTAGAAAAGGTATACTATGAAGCATAAAAATTCCTTGTCCTGCGTTTTTATGATAGTTTCTGCATACGGAGGTGAAATTATGGCAACTTTTGGAGAATTACTGGCAGAGCTGCGCCAGGACAAGGGGCTGACACCAAAACAACTTGGAAAGGTCCTCTCTGTTTCTACCGGGACTATTTCCAACTATGAAAACGGTGTTCACTACCCAGATTTGGAAAAGCTGGTGGCACTGGCAGACTACTTCCAAGTGAGTACCGATTATTTACTTGGCCGTGAGAACACAGCCAAAGCAGTACATATTTTGGAAAACAAGGAACCTCAGGATGAACAGCTCAGGCGATTTATGCAAAGATTCTCCTATCTTTCAAAAGACAGGCAGCATGTGCTCGACATCATCATGACAGACATGGAACAAGCTGCGCTGCCTGCCGGCAAGATACTAGCGCAAGGAGACGGCAGAAAATGCTGATCGTACCAACAATCATTTTAACCATTGAAGACGAGGACGATCGGTCCTACATGGAATGGATTTTCCATACTTACCACCGTCTCATGTACCACTACATTTTAGAAACTCTGCCGGACAGCTGGAGCGCGGATGATGCAATGCAGGAATGCCTTGTTCATTTGATTGATAAAGTCCACCTGCTGCGCGGTCTGAGTGAATCAAAAAGAAGAAACTACATCATTACCACAGCCAGGAACACCAGCATCTCCATATTGCGACGGGAGAAAAAGAATTCCGGCTGCTCTTACGACGAATGGGTCAAAGATATCGTGGGAACGGACCCGGAGTATGATCCTGAGGAGTTTATTCTTCAGCAGGAGGAAATCAAACAGCTTCAAACGATCTGGGATGATTTGGACCAACGCAGTCAATTTATTTTATCCAGCCGCTATATACTTGAGCAGTCTTTTGAAGAAATCGGAAAGGAATTGGGCGTCACGCCGGGAAGTGCGCGCATGATGCTTACCCGCGCAAAACGGGCAGCTCTTGCATTGCTGCGAAAATAATATAGCATAAGCAGCACCGCCGCAAAGTCAAAAGTTTGCGGCGGTGCTGTTTTGTGAAAAGCTATTTTTCACCTCAATGTAATTTCTGATCATCACCTGAGCCACAATTCATAACCTGAATGTCGCAGGTTTCTATTCTGTCCTCTAACATGTCGCGGTGAGCATTGCATCACTTGCTCCGACTTTTCTCTAATAAAATTCAAAGTACTCTTACACTGCTGCTCTTTCTCTCAAAATCGGGCCTGCGTTGGGCTTCGATTTGATTTCGCCTAACGAGAGTTGTCAAGTATGTATTGTCACCCGGCCGTTCTTTCGTGTTGCTCTGCCGACCCATATTGGGCACATAATCCTATCGTTTATTCTGCGATTATTTTGACAGATTTGCCACCGCTGTGTTGTTATATAGGTGAAAGGGGGAAGCGCCATGGAAGACCAACGGGCGGAATACCTGGTAGAGCAATACAGTGATATGATCCTCCGCCTGGGGTACAGCTGGCTGGGGGATATGGATGACGCCATGGACATCTGCCAGGAGGTATTGCTGAAACTTCTGACGGATGTGCGCACATTCCCTGACCAGGGTCAGGAACGGGCGTGGGTGGTGCGGCTTGCCATCAACCAATGCAAGAACTGGAAAAAGAGCGCCTGGTTTCGCCACCGGGCCCCGCTGGAGGAGGGCCTCCATCTGGCGGTGGAAGCGCCGGAACCGGACGAGGGCTCTCTGCTGGATCAGATCCGCCGTCTGCCTGCCAAATACCGCCGGGTACTCTATCTGCGGTACTACGAAGGCTATGAGGTACAGGAGATTGCCCAGCTTCTGGGCTGCAGTCCCGGGCTGGTCAGCACCCACCTGGCCCGGGCAAGAATGAAATTACGGGAGCAACTGGAGGGAACTTGCTATGAAGTATGAACAATACCGCAAGGAACTGGAACAGATCCGGCTGACGAAGGAGAGCAAAGCGGCCTTGATCCATGCTCTGGAGGCCAAACAGGTCCCGCAGGCCTCCCGCAGCCCCCGCCGGTGGAACCGGCTCACCCTGATCGCCGCCGCCATGGCAGCGGTCCTAGTGATCTCGGCAGGGGCAGCGGTGGTGGCATCTCCGGTGGTACGCAGCTACTTCGGCAACAGCATCGGCTACCAGCAAAGCGCCGTGGAGCTGGGCGAGTCCATCACCAAAAACGGCTGGACCATGACCCTCACCGACTGCGCGGCGGACGACTATACCGTCTATGTGGGGGTGACCCTCACCGCTCCGGAAGGCACCGCTCTGGACAACGAGAGGGGCTATCTCTTTGAGGACTGGTTCTCGCCCCACTTTCCCGATCTGGATGCGGCAGGCGCGGGAGGTTATATGCAGGTGGAGGACGAAAACCCCACCGATAATCAGATCAGCTTCATTTTTACCACCAATCTCTATTACAACGACGGCAACCAGCCCCTGAACGGGCAGCTTATGGAGCTTTCGCTGGGCAAGCTTTACCATCATACCATTTGGAACGAAACAGAGGAGCGGTGGGAGCGGGCCTATGACTGCGAGGAGGACTGGACCTTCCGCACTACGCTGAACTATTCCGACCACATTACCCGGCTGGAACCCAATCTGCCCGTGCATACCCTGGATGTGGACGCCACAATTACGGAAGTGGTTGTCTCTCCGCTTACCGTCTATGTACAGATTGAGAGCGACGCCCTCAAGGGCCACCACGATTGGGTGCCCAAGACTGCACCGGACGGCTGGTACAGCTGTGTGGAATATCAGGAAGTCACCCTCTATACTAAGGACGGGACCGCCATCCCCATGACCGGCGGCTCATCCGGCAGCGGGTGCAGCGGAGGCACCGACCCCACTGAGGACGGCTGGATCCGCCTGGTGCGCCGTCCGGACACGCCCCTGGATGTGGAAAGTCTTGCTTCCATTTCCATCTGCGGGGTCATGATCGACCTGTGATTTCTTCCTATACCGTCGCAGCTTCCATTTCATCATGTCTGACTGCCTGCCGCAAAGAGAAACTTTTCATCACGGCCAGAAAGCCGCTGAAATCCCACGATTTCAGCGGCTTGTTCTATTCTTTCCGCTGGGAGCCGGCCGTTTTCTCCTCTGTCTGTTCAGCTCCCGCTGCCGCGGTCCCCGGGGAGCGGGAATACACAAACAAGAAAGCATGTCCCTTCACCGTCACAATTCAAGCCTCTGCGTTGTTTTCATAATGGAGGCCGTTACAGCGGCCCCACAGCTCAGGCCCCTTTGCCGCAAACAAACTGTTTGGGAGACTCAATTATGGAAAAACGCATCCCGTATCTGGATTTTCTTCGCTGCCTGGCCATCTGCCTTGTGGTGGTACTGCACAGCATCGCCTCCACGCTGGTGAGCCCGGACTGTTATCAATGCAGCACATGGTACTTGTGCATGCTGATCGACCCGTTTGACCGCACCGGAGTGCCTCTCTTTTTCATGATCAGCGGATACTTGCTGCTCAGCCGTCCCGGCACAGAACAATTCAGGCCATTTTACAGGCACAACATCCCCAAGCTGGTCGTCCCATTGGCCGCCTGGAACCTGATTTATTATTCTGTCGAAGCAGGCTGTGGGAAGCATCCCATGGACCCCCACGACCTTCTGAACAAATTCTTGAATCAGGGCGTCAGCTATCACATGTGGTTTATCTACACCCTTATGGGGATCTATCTTCTCTGTCCCTTTCTGAAACGGATCGCGGACCACTGTACTACCCGGCAGCTTGCGGTCCTTCTGGGCATCATTCTGTTTCCCACCACCCTTCGTCCCATCCTTAATCAGACTTTGCCGGTCTACATTTATCTGTTCGGACCCATGGTGGAGGGGCTGGTGGGCTACTTTCTGCTGGGTTACATTCTTGGGCGAGAGAAATTTCAGAAAAAAGTCCGCATCTTGATTTATCTGGGCGGCATAGCAGGTTATGCAGCCTGCCTGTTGGGAAATCTGGCCCAGGCCTCTCCAGAAGGAATCTCTCTGCCTATGAACGGCGGGTATATGCTGAACCACTATCTCCTTGCGGCCGGTCTGTTCGTATTTTTCCGCACCTGCTTTGAAACACACGCAAACCGTCTGGAGAAATGGTCCGGTCCGTTGGCAAAGGCATCCGCTCTGACTTTTGGTGTATATTGGGTTCATGTTCTGATTTTGAATGTTCTCACCGCTCTGTTCCACTGGGAGGGCTCCCTTTTCCCGCTGCTTGTCCTGCAAACCAGTCTCACCCTTCTGTTGTCCTTTCTCTTTTCTGCCATGATTTCCGCTATTCCCATTTTACACAGCATTCTGGCGCAAAGGCAATTTGGCTAATTTTCTTCTCCATGTTGATTTCTCAAGGAGTTTTCACTACAATGGTTTTATAGGGCGAGGTGATGCGGCAGATGCTGATCTATCTTCAGATGATCGAGACGGAGGAAGAGAAGGTAAAATTTCTCTCCCTCTATGACCGCTACCGGGATTACATGCTTACGGCGGCACATCGTATTTCCGATAATGAAGAGGATGCAGAGGACGCGGTACATTAGGCCTTTCTGTATGTGATTGAAAATTTGGGGAAAATCAGAGATACAGCTTCCCGGCAGACAAGGGCTTATCTGGTGATCATCACAGAGCACATGGCCCTTAATATCATCCGAAAAAACAAACGATATGTATCCGTAGAAGATATGGACCAGATGCCGGGCATTGAGGTGCCCCTCTCAGGGGAACACGACCTGGCAGACGCCATAAGCAAGCTTCCGGGGTATTACCGTGAAGTGCTGCTGCTACGCTATTATGTGGGCTATTCCCCCAGGGAGATTGCAAAATCGCTGGGTTTGAGCACAAGCAATGTGGAAAAGATCCTTTGGCGAGCAAAGCAAGCCTTGCACAAAGAACTGGAATTGGGAGGTGCCGTATGAACCCCACTCCGCATTCTGCCGCAGATTACTTTAGTGAACATGAATTGCGAGAGGCAGCGCGTATTGTAGCAGAGGCCATGCTGGACTCGCTGCCCGCTCCCGAAGCGTGCCATCATGATGTGTCTCCCGGTTTTCTTTCCAAAATGGCCCCGCTGCTGGCCAGGGCCAAACGAAGGGAGACAGCCCGCCGGTGGACCAGGCGGGCCGCCGCCGCCCTGTTGGCGCTGGTGATCGGTGCGACGTCCTGGCTGGCAGTGGATACCCAGGCCCGGGCCGCTTTCTTTTCGTGGGTGCGGGAAGTGTATGAGAACAGCGTTGTATACCGCTTCTTTAATGATACTTCGGTCGTGGATCAGCTGCCCGACTACCGGCCAAGCTGGGTTCCTGACGGGTATGTGCAAACGGATGTGATTGAAGACGATACTGTTCATTCGATCATTTATGAAAATATTGCAAATCCGGATGACAGCTTTGTTTTTGATTATCAACTCTACTTTGATAGCATGAACCTTTCTTTACAGTGGGAAGACCATGAGTGCGAAATTTTGGAATTGCAAATCAACGGGAAAACAGCTCATTTTTACCGATCTTTGGATGGAAGTATAACGAATGATTTAATCTGGGTTGATGAAAACACTACAATCCTGTTTACATTGACTGGATATTTAGAACAAGATGTCATGTTGCACATAGCAGAGAGCGTTATTTTAGTGAATTAAACAAAAATAAAAAAGTTTATTTTTTAGGTGTCCGGTTTTAGCCCCCTTTCTGTGCTTATATAGCAGGAGCACAGAAAGGGGGGCTTTTTTTCTGAGCCCACCCTTGATGGCCATTTCTCGAAGGAAAGAAGACAGAGGTGAAGCCCATGCAGAAAGAGCGCTGACGAACCATATCCCAAACATAAGTCAAACATTTTGAGGAGGCCCTTATGAAGAAACACAACAAAATTTCAACCTTTTTATGCGGAATGCTCTCTGCCGTGCTCCTCATGGGCTGTGCCACCGCGGCCCTGGCCCAGAGCGGAGACGGCGCTGTGTCCTTTGGAAACATCAATCTGAAAATCGGCAGCAAGACGGTTCTGGAACAGGGACAGACCCTGACCACCGACGCCGGGCAGAAGATCCCCTCCAGCATCCTCTACATCGATGAGACAGGGGGCGGCACCACCTACCTGCCCCTGGCGGCCATTTCCCGGCTGCTGGACATTCCCGTCTCCTGGGACGGAGAAAACAGTCTGGTCACACTGGGACGCAGCGGTACTCCCGACATCACCATCGGCGGCGATGGAACCATTTCTGCCGGTGAGATCCAGGTGGGCAAGCAGCTGGGCTATTATACCGAGCTGGAGCCCTATTGGCCCACGGAAGACCAGATCTCCGGGGTCTATGCCAAGGATACCACCGTGTCCTCGCCCAACGGCTATGCCGCTGCCTATCAGCCCTATGGAGAGAAGATCGCCATTTCTGTAACAAACAACTCTGACGCCACCGTCCTCTATACGGTCAAGAGCGTCTCCACCCTCACCACCGCAAAATTCCCGGTGATCGCGGTGCCCGCAGGGCAGACCGTGACCCGCACCTTCTCCGCGGAGGAATACCCTACCTATCTGTATCACACCGGGCTGGAAATCAGTCTGGGCTTTGAACCCATCCAGGCAGGTCTGGACCACAATGTGGATGTGGTGATCAATGCCGTTTGCTTCAAAGGATAAATTCCTATAACGCATAAAGCAGGGGAGCCGCTCAAATGGGCGGCTCCCCTGCCTCATATGCGTTACATTTCCCAAACCGTCTGCAGTCCCAAGATACCTTCGTTTCCAACGGAATGGGTGCAAGCGTCCTTCCGCTCTTCCCCCTCCGTCCGGGGCCGCCCGCCGTATGAGTTTCTCCTGCGGTTTGTTACCTGGCGTGCTGATTTATGACGCGCTCAATGAGCTGAACGGAGCCGTCAATGCCGTAGGAGGCGGAGTTGATGCACAGGTCATAGTTCACGCTGGTGCCCCACTTCCGGCCGGTATAGAACTCATAGTAGGCCCGGTGCCGCCGGTCCAGCCGCTTCAGCAGCTTGCAGGCCCCCTTGTAGGTCAGGTTGTCGGTCTCCATGACCCGCCTGGCCCGGAGCTCAAAGGGAGCGTTGATGAAAATGCTGACATGGGGGATGTGGTGATTGGTGAGGATCACATCGGCGCACCGCCCCATGATAATAAAATCCTCTTTCTTTGCCATCTCACAGATCAGGTCGCTCTGGTTGAAGAAGATGGCGTCCTCCTTGGGCAGGCCATGGTAGCGGTTGAATTCCCGGATCCGCTCTCTCAGCGTCCGGTCCTTATCGATGCCGAGGCTCTGATTCAGATTCTGGTGATGGGCAAAGCTGGCCCGGTCACAGACCTCGTCCTGCTCCGCCTCCAGCCGCTCCAAGACCTCGGCGAAGATCTCCGAGTCGTAGTAATTGATCTTCAGCTTATCCGCCAGGGCAAAGCCGATATCCGTGCCCGCGCAGCCGTAGGTACGGCCGATGCAGACGATGAGGTGCTGTCCCTCGGCAAAGCGCCCGGACAGTCTGGAGCTGTTCAGCTCGGCGGCGTGCTGGTCCAGAATATCGATGGCAAAGTTGGTGGGCATATTGTCCAGCAGCTTCAGGATATTGTTGTACTCCGTCATCACCCGGGAGCGGTCTGCCTTGCTGGTGATGGTGCGGGCCATATTGCCAATCAAAGCCAGCTCACTGCGCAGATAGTGTACCTTGGGCTGGTCCAGCATGATCCGCACCAAGTCCCGGATGGTGCTCTCCCGGCTGCCGTTGAACACCCGGCCCAAGCCGGAGCCCAGGACCCGGTATACCTCCGCATCCAGGTCATAGATGCGCCCCGCGATTTCTTCCAGTTTCTTCTTATCATATTCCATCTTACATTCCCCTCCTTACCGGAAAAAGATCAGGGCATCCAGCAGGAATACCGGCACAAGACAGGTCAGGGACCAGAGCAGATACCCGAAGAAGGAGGGCATCAGAATACCGTTCTCGTCGGAGATGGCCTTGACCATAAAGTTGGGTGCGTTTCCAATGTAGGTGTTGGCCCCCATAAACACAGCGCCGCAGGAAATGGCCATCAGCATCTGAACGGGGATCTGGCCCAGAGAGGTAGCCACGCCGCTCAGCCCCTCCGCGGCGGCCACAGTGAAGAAGACCAGGTATGTGGGGGTGTTGTCCAGGAAGCTGGACAGGGCGCCGGTGGCCCAGAACATCTGGAAGGCGGTGGTGATGCCGAGGCTTGCACCATAGGTCTTCAGCAGCATCAGCGCAGGCTGCATGGTAATGAAGATGCCGATAAACAGCACGGCCACCTCCTGAATAGCCCCCCAGGTAAAGTGGTTGGACTTACGCACGGAGACATCGGTGGTCTTGAAGGACAGCAGGGTGGCCAGCAGGATAATGGCGATCTCGATCATGGCGGGGAAGGTAAGCGTTACCTCGCCGAAGATGTGGATCCCCAGGACCTGCCCCTCTGCGTTCTGGAAGGCGGGCAGGGTGGGC
Source organism: uncultured Oscillospiraceae bacterium (assembly GCA_944383205.1). Taxonomy (GTDB): domain Bacteria; phylum Bacillota; class Clostridia; order Oscillospirales; family Oscillospiraceae; genus Lawsonibacter. Next base: position 33,286 of record CALWOR010000210.1, read on the forward strand.
AGGGTGCCGCTGAGGATCACGGCGGCCACGATCATCACCAGGAAGACCAGATTGTGCAGTCCCCGGATGTGGATCTCAGTGCCGGGCTTGCTGATGTCCGGCTTTCTGCCCTGGGCGATGTCCTTGCGGTAGTTGCGCATATCCACCCAGAAGAAGATAAAGAGGAGCACGGCGGTGTTCAGGGCCATCACAGGGAACAGCCGCAGGGACCAGAAGAAGGGGACGCCCCGGGTGAAGCCCATGAGTAGCGGGGGATCGCCGATGGGGGTGAGACAGCCGCCGATGTTGGAGATGAGGAAGATGAAGAACACCATGATATGACGCCGGCGCTTACGCCAGGCATTCATCTTGATCATGGGACGGACCATCAGCATGCTGGCCCCGGTGGTGCCCACGCAGCTGGACATCAGGGTCCCCAGCAGGAGCAGCACCACATTGACCCGGGGGGAGCCGGCCAGATCCCCCTCCAGGGTGATGTTGCCCGAGACGCAGAACAGGCCGAAGAGAAGGACGATAAAGGTGAGGTAGTCGTTGACGATGCAGTCCAGCACCGTCTCCACGGCGCCGCCGAACCCCATGCGCCCGGCATAGGGAATGAGGAACAGCAGCGACCACAGCGCCACCACCGCAGGCTGGCTGCGCTCCCACCAGTGGGGGCAGACCACAGGGAAAATGGCGATGGACAGCAGCAGCCCGGCAAAGGGGATGCACATCCAGAAGGGGATGACGCCGGCTTCGCCGGTATCCAGAATGGCCACGCACAGGGCCGCTGTGACGGCAAGTACCGCAAGCAGGGGAAAAAGCTTTTTCAACAAAAAAAGGACCTCCTAAACACACAGGCGGGACAGAAGCCCGCACAGAACGGACACACTGTGTCCCAGGCTGAGAAATGGAAAATTCATTTTATTATACTCCAATTTTCTTCCGAGTCAATTCATAGTTTTGCATCTCGTCCGCGCCGGCTCCCTCTGCGGCCGCACTTTTCCAAAGCCGTATCAGGCAGACCCGCCCTCTCTGCCCCGGGCATCTTTTACTTTGTATAAGTCTCCTTGACCCTTTACCGGAAAAATTTCTATAATAAACAAAAACCATCGGGAGACTCCTATGGAATACATGGCAGTGCAAGCGGCGGCAGAGATGTGGCGGGTTTCGCTGCGCCTGGTCCAGCGGCCGTGCATCACCGGCCGGGTGGAATATTACTATTTCAACGCCCAGGCGGAAAAGGCCGTCCAGACGACCGCGCCATATACAGCAATGTTATCTGCCTACTCACATTTTCGGATCCCCTGCATGTAAACTTGCTATCTTGCGTCTTGTCAAAAACAAATATTAAAAATCAATATAACATTTCATTTTTCAAAATATAATATTGACATGCAAATATTCTGCTGTTATAATGTCCACAAGCAGCAGGAAAGATCTATTTCAAATTATAAATGTTGTACAACGAGCCCATGCATCTGCAGCAGAGATCCCTGCATCGTATTGATCTACCCATCAACTTGCCACAAGGTCGAGAAAGGAACGGATATGGCTCCAGATAACTTTGAAAAGCTGAGACGCTTCAGTGCGGACATCCGGATCTGGACGATACGCACCATTGCCCACGCGGGCTACGGACATATCGGCGGCGCGGCATCCATTGCTGATGTGCTGGCGGTATTATATGGAGATGTCATGCGCATTGACCCCAAAAATCCCGGATGGGAGGAGCGGGACTGGTTCGTGCTCTCCAAGGGGCACTGTGCCCCCGCTCTGTACGCCACCCTGGCGCTGAAAGGCTACTTTCCCATGGAATGGCTGAAGACCCTTAACCAGGGAGGTACCAATCTGCCCAGCCATGCCGACCGGCGCAAGGTGCCCGGGGTGGACATGACCACCGGCTCTCTGGGACAGGGGATCTCCGCAGCAGTCGGGATCTCCTGGGCCAACCGTCTTCAGGGCCGGGACAGCTGGAGCTACTGCATAGTGGGCGACGGCGAGTGCAACGAGGGTCAGGTCTGGGAGGCCTGCCAGGCGGCGGGACACGCAAAGCTTGATCACTTCATTCTTTTTGTGGACTGGAACAAAAAGCAGCTGGATGACCGGCTGGAGCGCATCTGCGACCCTCTCAGCTTTGAAGACAAGTTCCGCAGCTTCGGTTTCCATACCCAGACCGTCAGGGGCGACCGGGTCCAAGAGATCTGGGAGGGCATCCAGCAGGCAAAACAGACTCCGGGCAGACCTCACTGCATCATTCTGGATACCTGCAAGGGTCTGGGCGTGGACTTTGCCGAGCGGCAGGATTTCAACCACTACATGAGCTTTGACACAGAGCAGGGCGAGACCGCGGTGGCGGAAATCGAGCGTCGCTATCAGGCGGGGACCTATCCGGGAGGTGATTTCCAGTGGTAAAGCTGTCGGACACCCACGAAAAGGAAGCCCGTGAACTGCGTGCGGTCTACTGCGACGCGTTGATACAGGCTGCGGAGCATGATCCCCGGATCGTGGCCATCGACTGTGATGTGAGCAGCTCACTGGGCACAAAGAACTTCGCAAAGCGGTTCCCGGACCGGGCGCTGAATGTGGGCATCATGGAGGCCAACGCCTGCAGCATGGCGGCGGGCATGTCCGCCGCAGGGCTCATTCCCTTTTTTCACACCTTTTCCGTCTTTGCCAGCCGCCGGATATGCGACCAGGTGTTCCAGAGCTGCGCCTATGCGGGACTGAATGTAAAAATCATCGGCGGCGACGCCGGAATCACCGCCACCAATAACGGCGGAACCCACATGCCATTTGAGGATCTGGGTATCATGCGCCTGATTCCGGGGGTCACAGTCATGGAACCTACCGACGGCACCATGCTGCAAAGCCTGGTCCCCCAAATGGCGGAAACCTATGGGGTTCAGTACATGCGTTTTCCCCGGCGGCAGGTCCCCAAGATTTACGCCGACGGCTCTGAATTTACCATCGGCAAAAGCGTCGTGCTCCGTCAGGGAGAGGACGCCGCCATCATCGCCAACGGCATCATGGTCTATGAAGCCCTGAAAGCCGCCCGGCTGCTGGCCGAAGAGAACATCCAGGTACGGGTGGTTGATATGTTCACCCTCAAGCCGCTGGACCAGGAACAGGTGATCGAAAGCGCGGCCCGGACGGGCGCAGTGGTCACCGCGGAAAACCATCAGCTGGCCGGAGGCCTCGGATGCGCCGTGGCACAGGTCCTGGCCGAGCACAGGCCCACGCCCATGGAGATGGTGGGGATTCGGGACGAGTTCGGCGAGGTGGGCAGCCAGGACTACCTGGCCCATCGCTTCGGTCTGACGGCGCAGGACATTGCGGCGGCGGTCAGAAGGACCTATGAACGAAAGCAGAATATCTGAATCGGTCCATCCAACCGGGTTTTAAGCATATCTTACTGAAGTAAAGGAGGAAAAACGATGGAAAAGAAACCTTTGGCAGCGTTCCTTTCCCAGGCGGTGGCCAAATATCACG
>CALWOR010000211.1 GCA_944383205.1 uncultured Oscillospiraceae bacterium
ATTCGATCCAACATGACAGCGCTGAAAAAATATGGAGTCCGTATTGCTCTGGACGATTTTGGAGAGGGGTTCACCTCATTTTCTGACCTTCAGGAGTACCCCGTAGACGGTGTGAAGCTTGACAAAGGCCTGATTGACAATGTTTTGACCACAACCGGAAATTCCATTTTGCGCGCCATGGTCCAGGTTGGACATGAACTGGGCTTGACTATTCTGGCGGAAGGAGTGGAAACGCAGGCCCAGGCCCAAGCTCTGCAGGCTATCCACTGTGATGTGATCCAGGGATTTCAGTTCTTCGCTCCCCTTCCCGCATCAGAAGTCAAAGACAAGCTGCTTCAGGAAAGATAGCCTCCCTTATTCTTTTATAAGTGCAATTTTATGCAGCTTTCCTCCGCATAGCATTTATTGTCTTTGCAGAAAGCAGCCCTGCCGCAACATGCGATCTTGGAAAAATCTCAAAAAAGCTGGTGAGAAACATCAAGACAATGTTTCTCACCAGTTTTTTACGCTCTATACTTCTGTCGAAGACTGAAACGCGCATCTCGGTCTGCCTTTCAGCGCCATTTTTATATGGCCCGCCGTCTCTGAGATTTGGAGTAGAAGAGCTCTGCCAGCGCGCCGGAAGTCATGGCTCGCCGCTCCTCTCCTGTCAGATCCAGCACAAGATGGCCGGCATCCAGCATAATGGTCCGCTCCCCCACTCGCAGGGCATAATCCATGTCGTGGGTGATCATCAGTGTGGTGATTCTGTCCCGGGCAACGATCTGTTCTGTCACCTCCATTACCTTCTCGGCGGCGCCGGGATCCAGAGCGGCGGTGTGCTCATCCAGAAGGAGCAGACTGGGCTGGGCCACCGTGGCCATAAGCAGTGAGGCCGCCTGGCGCTGTCCACCGGAGAGCAGGCCCATTTTGGTCTTCATCCGGTCCTCCAGCCCCATATCCAGCTGGGCCAGCAGGTCACGAAAGTAGGCGCTGTCCGCCCGGTTGACGGCAAAGAAGGAGCGGGACGCCTTTCGGGTATAGGCCAGGGCCAGATTTTCCTCCAGGGTCATATTGGGTGCGGTGCCCCGGAGGGGATTTTGATAGAGGCAGCTCATGTTCAGCGCCCGCTTATAGTCCTTCTGGCGGGTGATGTCCTCCCCGCCCAGAAGGATCTGGCCGGCGTCGGGAAAAAGCTTGCCCAGAATCAGGTTAAAGAGGGTGGACTTTCCAGAGCCGTTGGATCCCAGGACAGTGACAAACTGCCCGGCGGGCACTTCCAGGTCCAGGTGGTCCAGTGCGATCTTTTCGTTTACAGTACCCACTTCAAAGCCCTTGGTCAGGCCGCGGATGGAGAGAGGACTGCTGCTCATACCGCTGCGCCTCCTTTCTGCCCCGCTCCTCGTCTCTGTCTCAGCAGAGGGACAGCCAGGGCGCACACCACGATTACTGTGGACAACAGCTTTACCGCGTAGCTGGGCATCTCAATCTTATAGGCAGCCTGGATGACCACCCGATAGAGAAGGGATCCCCCCACCGCTCCCAAGAGGCTTCCCACAATGCCTCGATCTCCGAAGAGGACCTGCCCAATGATCACCGAGGCAAGTCCCATTACCAGCATACTGCTGCCGCAGTTGAGGTCGGCATACCGCTGCTGCTGGCACAGCAGGGCTCCAGACAGAGCCACCAGGGCGTTGGCAAGCATGACTCCGGCGGTGCGGGTAAGATCGGCGTTGATGGAGGAGGAGCGGACCATCTCCTCGTTGTCTCCCGTAGCTCGGATGGCCATACCCGGCCGAGTAAAAAAGAACACGCCCAAGCCCGCCGTAAGAAGGGCCACGATGCCCAGGGTCAGCACCAGCACCTGGGCGTTGGTATCGAAATAGAGGCTGTCCAGGCCGGTAAAGAGGGCGGAAAAGTTTTTATAAATCGTGGGGCTGGCCTCCATCACCGAGGCTCCGGCGGAGTTGACCGTCTCATATTGAAGATAGAGATTGGACTGCCCTCCCAGTACGGCGTAATTGACGGTATACAGCCCAGCCGCCACCAGGATACCCGCCAAAATTGGCTCAATGCGCAGCTTGGTCTGAAGCAGGGCGGTACAAAGCCCCGCCAGCGCCCCGGCCGCCGCTCCCGCAAAGAGAGCCAGCACCGGGTGTCCGGCAATGGTGACGGCGGCACAGGCAGTCATGCCGAAAACAAAACTCCCATCCACCGTCAAATCCGGAGTTTTTAAGATCCGAAAGGTGACGAACACCCCAAGAGCCATGGGGGCATAGAGCATCCCCTGGCTCAGGGCCGAGATGAGCATACTGTAATAAACCATGATCTCCCTCCCCCTAACGACTGGTGTTTCAAACGCTCACTGTCCAAAGTGGCTTGTGCCGTTGGCCTCCACCAGCACCTCATAGCCCTCATAGGCGCTCTCGGAGAAATTGGCTCCGAAGCGCTCCGCCGCCTGGAGATTTACATACTTGGCGTAGTCGCTGAGGGTCTGATAGGGCGGATCGGCGGGGGCGGCGCCGTCCAGAATCTCCAGCACCAGATCGGCAACCTGCTCGCCCAGCTGCACATAATTTACTCCGATGGTGGCAAAGCCGCCGTCGGCCACCATGGAATCGGCCCCACAGTAGACGGGAATCCCGGCAGTATAGGCCACATCGGTATAGGTGGCCATGGCAGAGGCAATGGCATTGTCGTTGCCGGTGTACAGGGCGTCCACCCCCTTGGAAATGAGGGTCTCGGCAGCGGTCTGGAGCTCGGAGAGGTTAGCGATGGAGCTCTCCTCGTAGGCAATGCCCTCCTGATCGCAGTAAGCCTTTGCGGCGGTGATGGTGGACACGGAGTTTGGCTCACTGGAGGTGTAGAGGAAACCGATCTTCTCACAGTCAGGCTGGAAATTAAAAATGAGCTTGACAATCTCATCGGCGGGAATGTTGTTGGACACGCCGGTGATGTTCTTGCAGTCATCCCCGGTGAGCCCGGCAGCGGTTGGATCGGAGACAGCGGCAAAGACGATGGGGGTGTTCTCCCCATCAAAAACGGTCTTGGCGGACTGGGCGGTGGCGGTGGCAATGGGGACCACCAGATCCACTCCCTCGGCCTTGCAGTTGCTGAGAATGGTGCCCAGTGCAGTGGAGTCGTTGTTGGCATTCTCGGTGGTAATCTCCACATTTTTTCCCGACGCCTCCAGGGCGGCCACGATGGTGTCTCGGATCTGATCCAGGGAGGTATGGCTCATGGGCTGGACGATGGCGATCTTATAGCTCTCCCCCGGTGCGGAAGTGTCTGAGCCGGCGGAATTGGAGCCGGCAGAGCCGGTGCCGCAGCCGGTCAGGGACAGGGCGAGCATCAGGGCGGACATCAGAACAGAAATGGTTTTTTTCATGGTAATTTCCTCCTATTTTTACAATGCGGTCACAATGTGGCCGCAAGGGCGATATGCTTCCGAATGACCTGACAGGAGGCTTCCAGCAACTTCTGCTCCTCCTCACTCAGGTCCAGTTCGACAATGGCTTCAACTCCATCCTTCCCGATCCGGCAGGGGACGCCGCAGTGGATGCCCCGCTGTCCGTATTCTCCATCCAACAGGACAGAGACGGGAAGCACTCTTTTTTCATCTCTCAGAATGCAGCCGGCCAGCTCGGCCAGGGCCCGGCCGATGCCAAACTCCGTGGAACCTTTCCCCTCGATGATCTCCATGCCTGCCTGGCGGGTATGGATGAGAATCTTTTCCTTGGAAAGTCCCAGCTTTTCAAATGGTATACCTCCCACTGTGACAGCGGAGAAGGGGATCATGGAGGAGTCTCCGTGCTCTCCCATGGAGAAGGCACATACGCTGCGCCGGTCCACTTCAGCCGCCTGACTGATGCAGCGGATGAGGCGGGCTGTGTCCAGCAGAGTTCCGGTACTGAAGCAGCGCCATCGCTCCAGCTCCAGGCCCTTGCGCAGGTAGTCGGCCACAATATCGGCAGGATTGGTAATGGTCACCACCGGGCAGGCAAGTTTCATGGGCTTCAGCACCTTGATAAGCTCCTTCAACTGTTCCACCGACCGGCCCAGCAGGTCCAGCCGGGTCTGCCCCGGCTGCCGGGGCTCACCAATGGCCACCACCACCAGGTCCGCGTCTCTACACTCCTCAAAGTCTCCGGAACGAACAGCAACGGGCCGGGGCATAAAGCTGACGCTGTCCGCCACATCCAGAGCCTGGGCATAGGCTTTCTCGGCTATCAGGTCCACCAGCACGATGTCTTCACAGGTCCCTGCTGCCGCCAGGGCGTAGGCGCAGTGGCTGCCCACATGTCCGGCGCCCAAAATAACCACTTTCCGCTTCTCCATACCGCATTCCTCCTGAGAAAATAAAAACGCCCTTGACCAAGCAGATACACTTGGTCAAGGGCGAAATCAACATTTCGCGGTGCCACCTTGATTCAGACCTCAAGCGAGATCCCTTTAGCGGGATACCAACATATCCCCGACCGGTAACGGCGTCCCACCGTCGGCCCATTTAGAGCCGCCCTCCGCAGACCATATTACTCAGAGCCCCGTGGGAAGCTTGCACCGCCCTTCCCTCGCTGTGACGGAACCGACCTGACTTTTTTCTGCGTCATTGGTTTATGGCGGCATTATACTCGCACTCTCAGGGGTTGTCAACTGTTTTTTCCGTGTTTTTTGAAAAATACTTTTTCCCACTAGCAAAGCAGCTCGCGTCACCTTCAGCCCTTATCGGGCAAAAAACCGGTAAACCGTCTGTTGGTGATAGCTCTCCCCCGCCTTCAACAGGGCACTGGGAAACTCCGGTTTGTTGGGGCTATCGGGGAAAAACTGGGTCTCCAGGCAAAAGCCCCACCGTTTATCATAGGGCGCGCCCTCCTTTCCCCTGGGACAGCCGTCCAGATAATTTCCCGCATAAAATTGAACTCCCGGCATGGTGGTGAGGGCCTCCAGCTCAATTCCAGTCTCCTCTGACCGGGCTCGGGCGGCCAGGGTCAGCTCTCTTGGCGCGGGGGCCAGCACCCAATTGTGGTCGTAACCGCCGGCCATAACCAGCTGGTCAAAGGCATCGTCGATGTGTTCGCCGATCCTCTGCTCCCGTCTCAGGTCCATGGGCGTCCCCGCCACCGGAGCAATCTCTCCCGTGGGAATGGACCCGGCGTCAGCGGGGGTATAGGCGTCGGCAAAGATCTGGATGTGCTGTCCCATCACCGGTCCGCTCCGGTGCCCGCTGAGGTTGAAGTAGGCGTGGTTGGTGAGATTGCAGGGGGTATCCTTATTGCTCCCGGCCTGATAATCCAGGGACAGGGCATCCTCTGTGAGTGTATAGGTCACCTGCACCTTCAGATCTCCCGGATAGCCCTCCTGACCATCCGGGCTGAGGAGTGTCAGGATCAGGGTATCTTGAGAGCAGCTTTCTATGGTCCAAATCTGTTTGTCAAAGCCTACAAGGCCCCCGTGAAGGTGATTTTTCCCATTGTTGGCCGCCAGCTGGTAGTCCACACCGTTCAGCGTGAAGCGACTGTCCCCGATGCGGTTGGCGTACCGGCCCACCAGGGCCCCCAGATACTTGTCCTGGGCCCGGTAGTCCTCAAGTGTGTCAAAGCCCAAAAGAACATCCACCGGATTTCCGTCTCGGTCAGGCACTGTCAATGTCCGCAAGGTCCCGCCATAGGTCAGCACTGAGCAGGAAATCTTCCCCGCCCGAAGCTTCACCTCTTCCACCAGTGCGCCCTGCGGCATCTTGCCAAAGGGGTGGATATTGTCGTATCCCATCTCTGATTCCTCCTGTCAGCCCCGTCTGTTGTCGGTCTGTGTCCCATGTCCTTCCCTGTCAGAGCAGAAGCAGCGTCTCACTCAGCCGCTTTCCTGCCGAACCTCCAAAGTCCTCCGCCCGGCGGATGCGCAGGAAGGAGGAGCCGTAAATCATCCGTTCATTTTCCAATTCATCATCATTTCCCAAAAAAATGCCGATGACATGTGCGCCCTCTCTGCGCAGCTTTCTCACCTGGGCGCAGGTCTCTCGGATGGCCGCATCCCCCACATACTTCTCCGGCGCCCCCAGGCGCTTCCTTCCGCTGACCATGTCGTTGGGCAGGCCATCGCTGAACACAATGACGATTTTATGGTCCTCCTGCCGTTTTAACAGGTCGATCCCAGCCGCTGCCAGGGCCAATCCATCCCGGTTGTTGGAGGTGGCTCGATACTCCAGGATCTTCCGGTCCGCCTCCGGCTTATCGTCATAGTCCCGGAACCGCCGCAGCACTGTATGGTCTCCATAGGTGCAGTAGCTCATTACCCGGTGGGGGATATGGATCCTGCTCAGGGCGGCGCTGAACAGATAGCTCTGGAGGGCTACCATGGATTGACGAACTGCTTGGGAGCCGCTGGCGTCGATGAGCAGCTCCACCACCACGGTAGACTGGTCCTGGCGGAACACCTTGTGGAACAGCTTGGGGTCCTCACATCGCCCCACCTTCCAGAGCGCACTGTTGACCAGCACGCCCCGGTCCGAAACATAGATCTCCGGATCACTTTTCAAATTCAGTGCGTTGCGAAAGGCCTGCTCAATGCTTCGAATCCCCTGCCGCGCGGAATCTTGATTTTCTTCCAGCATGCGCAGGTTGGCGTCCCGGCACGCCCGCAAGGTATCGGCCCTGGAGGAGCCCCCCTCATAGGCACGCTCCGGCAAGCCGTCTGTAAACAGCAGCTTGCGCCCCTGGTGGATCCCAACACAGACTGCATCCTCGATCTCTTTGGCCTCCCTCTCCGTCTGAAAGCTGGGGCCAAAATTTTGGGCCAGATATTCCGGGATGGCGGCCAGAGCCTCCTCCGAGAGCTCCATAGCATCGGCCGAGGCACTGCTGGCCTTGTCGTACTGCAGTTCCTGCTCGTCCTCCTGGGGCTGTCCGGGCTCGTCTCCCTGGGGCGCCTCATACTTTCCCTCCCATAGCTCGTCCTCATAGACCTCGTACTGGGAGAGGTCATCGTGGCTGTGGTCGGGGGCAAAGTATCGGGTGAAGACCTTTTTGTACAGCAGTACCGCCTGATCCACCAGCGCCTTTGCATCTGCGCACCTGTCGCTGTTCTGAGCCAGCTCCATAAAAAGCTGAAGGACCTCTTCAAATCCCTCAAAATGCCGCAGGATCCGGCGGCTCTCGGCGTTTGCCGCCTGTGGAAACTGCTGGCTCAGCCAATAGATCTTCATCCAACCCCGGGAGGAGTGGCGAAAGAGCAGCGGGTCGTCCTCCAGCAGCTCCCGGGCAGCCTGCTCCGCCATTGCCGGAATCCCCGGGCGCTGGGCAGCCAGCCTGCGGCGCACCGCGTACTCCAGGCACAGATGGGTGATGGGAAGCAGTGCGTGCATATCATAGTCCGCATACCGGTGCCGTCTGAGCCACAGATTTAGCTCCTCCAGGCCAAACAGCTTATCCCCGCCGCCCAGAATCACCCCTTCATATACTCCGATCATGCCCCCGGCTGTGCGATAGGGCTCGCTCATCAGACGGATATATTGGGGATATTCTCTGCTCCTATGGTCTTCCGAAACCGTCAGAAACAGGCTTTCCTCTCTGTCAATACTCACTGTGTTCTCCCAACTCAGACAAATCTTGTCATCACAACATCCTGCACCAGCTGGTACTCGTATTCATCAAAGCATTTATTGGTGATCCCGATGGCCACCGCGTCCTTGGGACGCATTCCGTCCGTCATCAGCCGCAGTGCAGCGATCATGCCCCGCATGTCCACCGGATGGGTGGAGATCTCTCCGTTGACCGCCTTTTCATCCAGATCCATAAACAGACCCACACAGCGCTCCAGATTTTCCTCCGACGCTCCGGGCACATCAGCCTGAAGCAGCCGGTGCAGCTGCTCAGGTTGGAGGGTAGGCATCCGAATCACAGTGAACCGGGAGACCAGAGCCTCATTGAGCTCCCGTGTCCCCGCGTAGCCGTAATTCATCGTGGCAATGAATCGTGTGGCAGGATGCATGGGAATACACTCATACCCCGGCACATCGATCAGCCGGCGGTAATCCAGGACCGAGTGCATTACAGCTACGGCATCGTTTTTTGCCATATTGATCTCGTCCAAAATGCAGAATCCGCCATACAGGGCGGCCTGGGCCACAGGGCCATTGCGTAGCCGCACCTCTCCGCCCACAAAGGTATCGGTCCCGATGAGGGTGCTGCTGTCGGTATTGACATGGAAAGACACATTGTATACCGGCCTTGCGAACAGCCAGGCCAGATTATCCGCCAGAATGTTTTTCCCTGTTGCCTTGCCTCCGCTCAGCAGGACATTTTCCCCCTGGAGCAGCGCCGAAACGGCCAGTTCCAGAATCTCCTCTCCAATAAATTCCACCGGGGGCTTCATTACTCGCCCCCGTACCGCTTCGTCCACATCATGGCGCTTTTTAAATTGATCCAGTCGGACCATCAGATCTTCTCTCATAGCTGCTCCTTATTTTTGACTTGATTCGGATACCTGTCCATTTTTGTCACAACAGTGCAATCAAAGCCCTCTTTGTGTCCATTCGATTTTATCTTTCCCACAAAAACTTGTCAATGGTCTTCTTTTCTCTGCCGCCCATATCCGTCCATTTTTCTTTTGCCGCCTTAAAAACAACAGTATTGTATATTGAAAGTACCATCTCATTTACCCACAGCACGAATCAAACGCAGAATATCTTCCAATGTGCGCCGGTAATAGACGGTACTTCTGGAGGCATATTCTCGAAAATCCTGGGCGGGACGGTCGATACTGAACATGGCTGTCACCCCCATGTCGTATCCCACTCCGGCATCCTCTCCAATCCCGCCTACCAAAGCCAGCAGAGGGATACCTAGGGGTCCCGTCCGTTTTGCAATCCCTGATATGACTTTTCCTCGCACGCTTTGACTATCAATATGCCCCTCGCCGGTAATGACCAGATCAACCCCATCCAGCATAGTATCAAACTCCACCAGATCCAGAATACATTCAATGCCAGGCTTCAACTTTGCACCCAAAAACGCTACGCAGCCTCCCCCCATGCCTCCAGCTGCTCCCGCCCCCGGAAGTTCAGCTACTGATAGGCCCAGATCCCGACACATTACCCGGTCCAGCTGGAAAAGTCCCCTATCTAACCGCTCCACCATGGCTTCGTCCGCTCCTTTCTGAGGGCCAAAGATATGGGCCGCGCCCATAGGACCACAGAGCGGATTGTCCACATCGCACATAGCTGTAACTCTTACATCCCGCAGCAATTTACGAACCCTTGTGCAATCAATCCGCTGAATCTGCTCCAAGGTTTCCCCTGTGGGAACAAAGCTTCTTCCTTCCTGGTCGTAAAAGACCGCACCCAGTGCCGCAGCACAGCCGCAACCGCCGTCGTTTGTGGCACTGCCACCTAGTCCCAGCAAAATCTCGCTACATCCATGTTCCACCCCGTGGCGGATCAGTTCTCCCACCCCATAGGTAGTGGTCTGCCCAGGATTCATCCGGTCCTTTACCATGGGGAGTCCCGCCGCAGAGGCCATCTCAATCACAGCAAGCTTTTCCTTCCGGGCATAGACAGCCGTGATATCCTCACGATAGGGCCCGCTGACAGAAACTTCTACCGGCTTGGCTCCGATTGCCTCTATCAAGCAGTCTACTGTCCCCTCACCTCCATCAGCCACAGGGACAGTAATCACCTTGCAGCAGGGGAAAAACTTTGGAATGGTCTGGCGGGCAATGTCACAGATCTCGCGACTGGAAAGAGTTCCCTTAAAAGAATCGGAAATCACTATACATTTTCTCATCTTTCTTCTCCCATTTTTAGCATAGGCAGTTCCACTAAACAGCGTCCAATGTCAACTCAAATTCATCGTACAACATTGCAGCCACTTTTCTGGCTCAAGCATAATTGAGACGCTACCCCATGTCAAGGAGCATACTATCAAGCAGAAACTGGTTCCCGGAGCATTCAGCTCCGGGAACCGGACTTGTTCTGTGCTTCAGCCTCACAATATATGAGATTGAGGTAACTCAACCTGTCCTCTTTTTCTCAGCTTCAGTCAGTTCGGCACTGTTAACACAAATGCACTTTCCTTCTGGATACAACACTACATTGCCAGTGCCCACACGATGTATCTACCAAATGGCAATCTTATGATAACTATCACTCCATCGGAGTCGATCTCCCAACGGTAAAATCACTTGTTCCATAACAGCTGATTTTCTTCGGCTAGGCGTACATGATCCTCCCCGGTGACCCAAGCATAGCAGAACAGGGGTAAAGCCTCTTTATTTTCCCACACAGAGTGGTTGTAATGGCCATCGGCATAGATTCCGGCAGTTCCAGTTGAGCGAACACTAAAGGTTCTTTTTTGTAACCAGACCATTGCACACCAGCTACAGACCCACAGCATCGGATACCATCGTATCATTCCGCCGCATAGATATAGTTAGGTCCAACTTAAAAATAGCTTATCATTTATATCACTTTCTATCTCTCTATTCTACTTTTTCGTACTGAATGTCTCAGTTCAACAAGTCCTTCCCTCATGTATTTATTTTAAACTTTTCGATCCCATTTTTTCACTATATATTTCTCCCTTTACTGGAAAAAGCCTATGCCGTCCTCTGACGGCATAGGCTTCGGGGTGCCGATCAGCCTTTTCCGCGCCTGTCAGCCTGGTACGGCTATCTAACCAATCTTACACTCCTTTATTCTCTTACCACGGAGTCAATTCCAGATAAAGATCTTTATACTGCTTGGCCGACTGTTCCCAGGAGACATCCTTCGCCATATCCCGCTGGACCACCTCATCCCAGTGGTAACGGTTGGCAAAATAGAGGGTCTTGGCCCGGTTGATGGCATCCAGTAGCAGCCCGGCATCGTAGCGGTCAAAGGTAAATCCGTTTCCATCACCGGTAAATTCGTTGTAAGGTTCCACCGTATCCTTCAGGCCGCCGGTCTCCCGAACAATAGGCAGCGTGCCGTAACGCATGGCGTTGAGCTGGGTCAAACCGCAGGGCTCAAAGCGGGAAGGTACCAGCAGGGCATCCGCTCCGGCGTAAATGCGGTGGGCCCGTGCTTCGTCATACTGAATACAGGCGCTGAAAGATCCCTTGTAAGCGCCTTCATAATAGCGGAAGGAATCCTCATACTGCTTGTCCCCAGTGCCCAGGACCACAACCTGAGTGTTTCCATCCATAACCTGGGGAATAATGGCATTGACCAGATCCAGCCCCTTCTGATTGGTCAGACGGGAGATGAGTCCGATGACAAATTTACCTGTATCCTCCTCCAGGCCAAGCTCCTTCTGGAGCGCCAGTTTATTTTCCATCTTGTGGTCCAGCACATTACCCAGACCGTAGTTTGCCGCCAGAGCGGGGTCTGTCTCCGGGTTCCACATACCGTAATCAATGCCGTTGACAATACCGCGGAGCTTGCCGCTGTGATAGCGCAGGTGGTCCTCCAGCCGCTCTCCATATTCGCTGGTCTGGATCTCACCGGCATAGGTCCCGCTGACGGTGGTGATTCGGTCGGCATAGGCAAGGCCGCCTTTGAGCATATTGGCGTCCACCCAGTCCTGCTGCAAAGCACCCATGCGGAACACTTCGCTGGGCAGGCCGGACCAGTAACGAATGGTAGGAATGTTGTAAATTCCCTGGAATCGAAGATTGTGGATGGTAAGGATCGATTTGGCACGGCCCACCGGGGAATCTTTAAACAGAGTCCGCAGATAAACCGGCACCAGACCCGCCTGCCAGTCGTGGCAGTGGATGATATCGGGAATCCAGTCCATATAGTTCAGCGCCGCCAGAGCAGCTTTGCTGAAGAAGCAGTATTTTGGGATGTCATCCACCAGGTTGGTATAAGGTTTGCCCGTGGAGAAAAACTCCTCGTTGTCAATAAAGTCATATACCACGCCGTCCCAAATGTACTCCATGATCCCCACATAATAGTTGCGTTTGGTCTGGCCCAAGTCCATGTAAAACTCGCCCCGGTAAATCATCTTGTCCTGATATTCCTTTGGAATACAGGCGTACCGGGGCAGAATCACCCGCACATCACAGTTCAGCCGCACCAGTTCCCGGGGCAGGGCGTACATTACATCCCCCAGCCCCCCTGTTTTGACAAAGGGATGACATTCCGAACCGATAAAGGCGATGCTTCTGCGGGGCTGATTCATGTTAATTGTCGCCGGTGCAGTCTCTTCCGATGCAAAAGCCGTCTTCTCTTCCCCAGCCACCGGTTTTTCCGCAGCCGAAACAGCCTCTTCTGCAGCGGGGGCAGCCTCACCTGCAGGCTGTACGGCCTTCTCTGCGGCAGGCACGCTTTTTCCTCCTGCAGAGGCCTCCTTCTTCCTCACAGGCTGACGCTTTTTGGGGGGTAGTGTCTTCTTCGAAGCTGATACAGCTTTCTTTCCGGCAGCCGTCTTTTTCTCTCCCACGCCTTTGGGCTTCTCCTCCACAGGCGCGGCCTTCTCCGCCAGCGCGGCGTCCACCACAGCGGGAGTCTCCTGCTCCGCAGCAGAGACCGCATCTTGTTTGGCGGCCGTCTCCTTCTTCATGGAATCCGTTTGCTTCCGTGCCATAATGAACCTTCCTTTCACCATAGTTATCCTCACGGGATTCTTGATACCGTTTCCAATGAATATGGATATTGCGAGAGCCTACTCTAAGGTGTTGAAAAAAGTATACCGCATTGTTTTCATTTTGGACAGCCCTTTTGGAAAAAATCACAAAATATTCTGTATGTTTTTCGGGACATTGTTCCTGTCTTTCTCTTCCTTATCGTCTTTGTTCATCATATCGTGCGGGCATCTGCTTTTTTATATCAGGTTTTTCTTTTTTCTATCAAAAATAATTATTCATTTTATTTACTTAAAAAACGCCCCCATGGTTTTGGGGGCGTTTTTGCAGATTATTTTGTTTTTTGAAAGAACTTTTGTCAGTGTATTTTTCTGCGCCGGTGCTGAAACAGCGCTATTTTTCCCAGCCTCAGTTGGCCGTGGGCTTTACAACGACGGCAGCTCCCGTCATGCCGTTACCTCATTCCCATCCGGCTGACCGCTGTAACCACCCCGTCAATCCCCAGCAGGATCAGATAGATACAGGCGAAGCTGCCAGCGCGGCCAGGGTGAACAGGGGGCTGAGCACCATGAGAAAACCCAATACCAGCCCGATGATGTTAATAACCAATGTAAAGGTATACATCCCTCTGCCAGCCACAAAACGGATGTGGTGCAAATGGGACAGCCTGGAAATACAGTGGGCGATAAACCAGATGGGGAACAGCAGGGTCAACGCCATGGCGCCCGCCTTGGGATAGGCCAGCAGCATAATGCCGGACATGACGCTGAGAATTCCCGCCACCAGGGACAAAATGGGGCCGAAGCCGATAAACCGCTCCACCCGGATGAACAGGATGATGTCCGCCACCCCCATGACAATGGCTGCAAGGCCGAAGGCAGCGGCCATTCCGGACAGGGCGTGATAGGGATTTGCGAAGGTCCAGATTCCCAGTACGATGAGAAAAATGCCGATGACCAGCTCCAGCCAGCCGAATCCGGAACGCCGTCTCATTGCTGAGCCCCTCCCTTCAGAATCTCCATGAATTCCTCGCCGGTGATGGTCTCCTTCTCGTAGAGGAAGGAGGCCAGCTCGTCCAGCTTGGCCCGGTTGTCTTCCAGCAGCTTCCGGGCCTTCTCGTGCTGAGTCTTCACCAGCTCTACCACCTTTTGATCGATTTCCTTCTGGGTGTCCGCGGAGCAGGTCAGGGAGGAGTCGCCGCCCAGGTACTGGTTCTGCACCGTCTCCATGGCCACCATGTCAAACTCCTCACTCATGCCGTACCGGGTGATCATGGCCCGGGCCAGCTTGGTAGCCTGTTCGATGTCGTTGGAGGCGCCGGTGGTAATCTGGCCGAAGGCCACCTCCTCGGCGGCCCGACCGCCGGTGAAGGTAGCGATCTTGTTTTCGATCTCCTCCTTGGTCATCAGGTACTTGTCCCCGGTCTCCACCTGCATGGTGTAGCCCAGGGCGCCGGAGGTCCGGGGGATGATGGTGATCTTCTGCACCGGGGCGGAGTGGCTCTGCAATGCCGCCACCAGGGCATGGCCGATCTCATGGTAGGCCACCACCCGTTTCTCCTGGTCGGAGAGGACGGCGTTCTTCTTCTGGTAGCCAGCGATGACCACCTCGATGCTCTCCTCCAGGTCAGCCTCATTGACGATGGTCCGGCCGCCGCGCACTGCTCGGAGGGCGGCCTCGTTGATGATGTTGGCCAGCTCCGCGCCGGAGGCTCCGGCGGCCATGCGGGCGATGGTGTGGAAGTCCACATCCTCCGCCGTCTTGATCTTCTTGGCGTGGCCCTTCAAAATGGCTTCCCGGCCCTGGAGGTCGGAAAGCTCCACGGGTACCCGCCGGTCAAAGCGGCCGGGGCGGGTGAGGGCGGGGTCCAAGGACTCGGGGCGGTTGGTGGCCGCCAGGATGATGACCCTGGTGTTGCCCTCAAAGCCGTCCATCTCAGTGAGCAGCTGGTTGAGGGTCTGCTCCCGCTCGTCGTTGCCGCCGCCGTAGCCGCCGGTGCTGCGCTTCTGGCCGATGGCGTCGATCTCGTCGATAAAGACGATGCAGGGAGCCTTCTCCTTGGCTTGCTTAAAGAGGTCCCGCACCTTGGAGGCCCCCATGCCCACGAACATCTCCACGAACTCCGAGCCGGAGATGGAGAAGAAGGGGACATTGGCCTCGCCGGCCACCGCCTTGGCCAGCATGGTCTTGCCGGTGCCCGGAGGACCCACCAGCAAGATGCCCTTGGGCATGGAGGCGCCGGCCTCGGTGTACTTCTGGGGGTTGTGGAGGTAGTCCACGATCTCCTGCAGGCTCTCCTTGGCCTCATCCTCTCCGGCCACATCAGAAAAGCGGATGCCCTGGGTGGAGGGGACATAGACCTTGGCATTGCTCCTGCCCATGCCGAAGGACAGGGCGTTTTTCCCGCCTGCCTGATTCATGAGCTTCCTGCTCATATACTGCCCCAGACCTATAAAAATCAAAATGGGCAGAATGATGGTCAAAAACCATCCCAGCAGAGAAGAGGTGGGCTCCTCGATGATGCGGCCGAACTGGGCGCCCGCGTCGTGGAGCCGCTCAGCCAGAGTGGGGTCCTCCATGGGGCCGGTCTTATAGGCCTGGGTCTCCTCCTTGTTGGTGAAGAGGATCTGGGTGTCCTCGATCTGGACCACGCCGATGTCCTGCTGGTCGATCATGTCCATGAAAGTGCCGTAGTCCACCTCCACCACCTGATTTTGGGACAGCAGAGGAGTAACCAGAATATTGAAGAGGAAGATGATCAGCAGTACAATGCAGTAATAATAGAGCAGGGGTTTTCTGGGTGATTTGACTTCTTTCATGAAGCTTCTCCTTCCTTTTGTCGGGTCAGCTGTGCATCAATGGCCTCCATGGAAACCAGTAAGGCCCGGTCTGCCGCCCGGTGAGCAAAGTCCAGAACATACTCGGCCAGCAGAATCTGTTCTTCCACTGCCGCCTCACCATCTTTGCTCTCTTCGGCCAACGCATGCATTTTTGCTTTGGCGCGTCGGAGGATCCCTTCCACTTGTCCGTAGCTCTCCTCCAGCAGAGAGGTCAATTCCGATTTCGAGCATCGCAGACTGTTCCGCAAGGTGCTCTCCGCCTGGACACATTCCAATTCCAGCTGCAGAATCTCCCGCCGAAGCTGCTCATGGTTCTCAGACTGGCTCATGAGAATACGGCTGTGCAGTCTGTCAAGGCTGTCATCCAGTTCTGCCAGCTTTACCGAGAGGATTTCATGTGCCATACCAGCATCTCCTTTCTTTTCCCTATTGTAATTGGATCTGTCGTTCCCTGCCATTTGCATATATTCCATTGTGTCATAGACAAAACCGCCCGAGTGTAAAAGGCTTTTACACTCGGGCGGTTTTGTCAAACTGCGCCTATTTACTCTTTCTCACGGGGAGAAATTCCTTCCGTCACCAGCCTGAAAACAATGTGAACGATCTGATCCAGATTTTTGGTGTCATGATCCGTCCAGCTTCGTAACAGTCCAAGGATCGCCTGGCTGTGATAACGCAGGATCAGGTTGGTCTCTAACCGGGTACAGTTCTGATAGAACCCCTCTTCATCACACGCCTGTTCAAACAGGCGCTGGAGATGCTGGTCTAAAAAGCGTTCAATTTCCTCCCGATAACTGGTGTTCAGCCCTTTTTTTACATAGGGCAGCGCGTTAATGGCCATAACAAACAGATAACGCAGCCGCGCCTCGCCATCTTCCAGGGTCTGCGCCTGCTCCAGATTTCGCTGGGTATCCCGCTGGATCATCCAGCGCAGCAGCGCCGGGATATCCTCAAAGTGGTAGTAAAAGGCCTGGCGGGTAATGTGGCACTCCTCCACAATGTCCTTTACCGTCAATTTTTTTACCCGTCGCTGAGTCAGCAGTGTCTTCGCAGACTCCGCAATGGTCTCCTTCATATCCACAGGCATTGACGCTCCACCTCCCATCAGAATGCTTCTATCCTGACATTATAGCGCCTCTCACAGTATATTTCAAACATTTGTCCGCACTGCCGGGAGACAGCAAGTCATTTCTCACCCCTTTGGAGCCAAAGCTCGGAGAAAAACGGCCCAACAAAGCAGAAAACTCTGGTTCAGAGGGCAAACGCTCCTGAACCAGAGTTTTCTTTTCGGTCTGGAATGGGACACGGAAGAACAGCCTGCACAGCCACCATCGGCAAGGCGGCGGCAGAACAGTCTAGCAGATACGCAGGTACCCCCAAACATCGCCGTTCAAACGGCGGGTGTGGGACTCTCTGTGGTGTTGGAAGAGGGGCATCCAGCGTCACAAGAACCTCAACGCGCTGATGCATGGGAATGGCCGCGGTACGGCCGCAGGCAGCCATAAAAATGGCCCGCGGTGATGTTCTGAACGATCGGACTGATGCCAGAGGGGACAGCATTCGTCTTGCGTATTTATTGTCTGTCCTTACCGTGGCGGAAGGTTTTTTCTACTCCGCGTCCTTTACGAGAATGCCAGGCTTTACTTCTTTTGCCAAGGCCATGATCTTTTCAGCGTCTGCCCGGGTAAAATACAGCCGCTTGGCCTTGTTGTCCATTCCGAAATAAAGAGCAACCAACTCCGGATGCTTCTTATCTTCCCGGACAACAGAAACGATCTGGTCCCAGCCCCAGAAATTATACTGTGTGGTGATCCGCATCTGATAAAAGAATTCCAGACCGCGGGTGGTGACCACCACATCCTTTTGTGTCAACAGAGTCAGGATGTACAGCACGCCGAACAAAATCAGCACTCGGTATCTGGTCATAATGCCTCCCAGCAGCAGTACTGCAGCCAGGATCCATCCCCCCACTGTCACCCAGGGCTTACGAGGCTTCAATTCCCGCGCCTGGTAATGAGGGCCGGGGACAGAGGCCCAGGGAAGTTGCACAGCATGCATAGTGACAGTCCTTTCTCAAATGCGTTACACCTTGGCAGCGCTCTTTCCGGTGGGCACAGGAGCCTTGCCGGCAGCCCGGAGGGCTTCCAGATTCTTGAGAGCGCGCTCATGGGCTTCCTCGGGGGCAGCAGCAGGCTTGTGCATGGTGGTCTTGCCGAAGAGGTTGGTATAGGCGCCGTCAGCCCAGAAGATGTTGCGGCCCAGGAAGGCGGTGATGGCGGCATAGATGGGGTTGAGCAGGTTCACGAAAGCGAAGGGGAAGTACACGAAGGGGCTCATGCCCAGCACGCCCTGCTGATAGGCGCCGCAGCCAGTCCAGGGGAACATGACGGCCCACAAGGTGCCGCAGTCCTCCAGCGTACGGGAGAGCATGTTGCGGCTCAGGCCCATCTCATTGTACTTGTCCTCATACAGGGGGGCGGGGACGCCGATGCCCAGGAACTGGTCGCACATGGTGGCATCGCAGAACAGAGAGGTCAGCAGGGTAGCCAGGATCAGGGAGCCAACAGAGTGCAGGCGGTGCTTCAGCTTGCCGAACAGGGCCTCCACGCAGCCACAGCGCTCCAGAGCGCCGCCGTAGGCCACAGCCAGCAGGATCAGGTTGATGGTCCACATGGTGTGGTCCATGCCGCCGCGGTTGAGCAGCTCGGTAGCCAGCTCGTTGCTGCTCTCAAAGGCGTAGCCGTAGTGCAGGATGCTGAACAGCTCAGCCAGGCTGCCCACACCCTGGAAGATCACGACAAACAAGACGCCGGAAGCCACGGAGAGGGCGATGCCTACCAGGCCGGGAAGCTTGACGATACAGGCGGCAATCACAACCACGATGGGGATCAGCACCAGGGGATTGAGGTTGAAGCCTTCCTTCAGAGCGGCCTGCAGCTCTGTGGCCACGGTGGGGTCATAGCTGCCGCTGCTGGTGGCCAGGCCCAGAATGGTGTACAGGATGAGGGCAATCACAAAGGTAGGAGCGGTGGTGGACACCATGGCGGTCACATGGTCAAAAAGGCCGGTCTTGGCCACGGCGGCAGCCAGGTTGGTGGTGTCAGACAGGGGAGAGAACTTGTCGCCCACATAGACGCCGGAGATAATCATACCGGCAGTAATAGCGGGGTTGATGCCCAGGCCGGCACCGATGCCCAGCATGGCGATACCGATGGTAGCGGTGGCGGTCCAGGAGGAGCCGCAGGCCAGACCCACGATGGCGCACAGGATGCAGCCCACGGGGAGGAACAGCTTGGGAGACAGAAGATCAAGCCCATAATAAATGAGGGCAGGAATGGTGCCGGACATAATAAAGGATGCAACCAAGAGACCCACGGTACAAAGAATCAGGATAGCCTCCATAGTGGCATTCAGCCGTTCGATCATGCCGGCCAGCATGTCAGAAAAGCTGTGCCCGCAGAGGGCGCCGATGATGCAGGCCACCACAATGGACACAACCAGAGGCATATGTGCGTCATAGTAGACCTCGTTGCTGAAGTTCAGGCCGTAGATCATCAGGCCCATCATGACCACGATGGGGATCAGTGCCTCGATAAAATTAGGAAGTCGGACTTTGCGCTGCTTTGCTTCAGACATAATTACTTTCTTCCTTTCTTCTCCTTAATGATAAAACTGGGTTCCGGGACTTATGTATTCCATCCCTTCTTTCATGCAGATTTTGGCATTTTTCTTTACAAAGTTCCGCAGCCCTTGATCTGCCTTTAATATTAGCACTTTCTTTGTAATAAATTAACAAATAAAAGGTCTAAATTTAAAAATAAATTGTACATCATTACAGTAGGCCATTACCGAACCGCTATCTCGTTGATGTATTTCACTGCAGTACTATATTAAGAAGGCAAATATATCAGCTTTATGCAGCAAAGCTTTCCTAGTTAACCCACTAAATATAGTCCTCACACCTAAGTACAAGCTTTTCGCAAGCAATACGCTGATAGACTCAAAACAATATCCGCACGCTGTTTTCAGACAATATACATGATTTATTTCAAAGGTTGCAGCTTTATTACAGTAGTGATATAATTTAAAATAATTCTGATTAGAACCATAGTGTCATGACAAAACCAGGCTTCCGGAATTCCGGAAGCCTGGTTTTGATTTGCATTCTATGTGAGGGACCTGGTGCTGATCTTCTGCGTCTGCGCCTATTATGCTTTCTCTTATTTCCTTTCATGAAAAATCTGGTATTGAAAGGGGGCAAGCGTGTTCCCGTCATATACAGCTTCATGGGAATTGTGGTTGATGACCATGCAGATTCCCTCTTTCTCAGTTCTCCAGCACACTGCTTTTCCCAAGCTCAGTAATGACCATCTAAAAACGGATAACCCCTTTTATAGTCCGAGCATCTCACCATCTCTTATCTTATTGCAATGCTAAATTATTCATTTGCAAAATGTACCTGTTCCACAATTTCTCCTACACCGTTGAGAACCATAGTGGGCCGATAGGCATATGTTTTCAGAGTTTCCATAGTAGACACTCCTGATAGCACTAAAACTGTGGACATGCCGCTCTCCATACCAGAAATTATATCTGTATCCATCCGGTCTCCTACCATAACAGCGTCGGCTGAATGGCAATTCAGCATCCTCAGTCCGGTTCGCATCATCAGTGGATTGGGCTTTCCACAAAAGTAGGCCTGTGTACCCGTGGCCATTTCAATAGGGGCCACAAGTGCCCGACAGGCAGGTGCAATTCCGTTTTCAATAGGGCCTGAGACATCGGAATTGGCGCCAATGAGCTTAGCTCCGGCCAAAACTAAATTGGTAGCCTTGGTCAATGTGTCCAGCGAGTAGGCACGACCCTCACCTACCACTACATAATCTGGATTCACATCGTTCATAGTGATACCTGCATCATAAAGGGCATTAAAAAGGCCGGCTTCCCCAATCACAAAGGCAGAACAGCCGGGGGCCTGCTCCTTTAGAAAGGCCGCAGTAGCCAGAGCACTGGTATAAAAATGCTCCTCAGAAACATCCAGCCCCATGCGTGCCAGTTTCTGCTGCAGCTCCTTTGGGGTATATCCGCTGTTATTGGTTAGAAACAGAAATTCCTTTCTCTCGTCATGCAGCCATTGAATAAATTCCGGGACTCCAGGTAGAATTCGATTTCCGTGGTAGATTACACCGTCCATATCACAGATAAACCCGCGTTTCTGATTGAAATCAATTATACGCTCCATAAATCCTCCTATCAGAGTGCATGTCTCCGTTTGCTTGTGCCATTAAAATACATTCATAGTACCCATAGCGTCTATCGGCTTTGGATAAATCCAGTATAGCAACTGTAGAGCCGGTTGTAAACAGCAGACCAGCGAGAGTCCACCAGTACCAGAAACCTTACCAATTACGGCCCAATCCTTGCGTTCTTGACCAGCACACTTGCCATCTAACTACTGACGGCCACAGCGGATACCTTCTCCTGCTCACCAGCAACGGATCCAGGGCAACAGATATTGGCTGAACGAGTATAGGAGGCAAATCAGGAGCCTCGCTAACCGCTTTACCCTGTATAAAGAGATATTCTCTCATTTTATGATGCGGCTTCTCTACACAAGTATAATATACCAGGGGAATGTAAAAATGTCGTACATGAGAGCGTAAAATACAAACGAATTTTCATGTTCACGCGTGATGACAACAATTGTCTGCACTAGTTGGAATATTGTGCATTGATTTTACTGCTCAAATATGAATTCAATATATTTTTATGTCTTTACAGCACTTTATACTGCACATCTGGGCAGATTAAAGAGCCTCCAAATTTTGCGCGGATTGAAACAGATTTTTTGCAGGCACTTCACGACGGTATCATATTTTATAAAATAAAAACGGAAAAACTATTTTAGATAGCCCCCGAGGAAAAACGCAGAAAACAAATTACAGTGGCGGGGGGCAGAAAATCTTCAAAGGAAAAGGAGGAGGCACTATGGTCAATCGTAAACCAGGATTGCCTAAGCTGCATAGAGAAGTGCCTTTAGATGAAGCTGGCATTGATGCCCTTTCCGAGCTGTTAGTTCAGGGGTTGGAGCAGGTAGGCATTGATCGAAAGGATATTATTCGTCTGCGACTGGCCGCAGAGGAGATCTTGGGACTATGGCGGTCCCGTGGAAAAACAGACACGGTATGTATGTTCCACCAGGGTACCCGCTTCGGACGAATGTTTTTGGAGATTACAGCCCCAGGAAAACGCATAGACCCCAACGAGGCCGCTTCCGATACGGACGACCCGCTATTATTCACCAACCTGCTGGCCCACGCAGGCCTTTCCCCCGCCTACTCTTATCAGGATGGGGTCAACCATCTGTCCATCTACCCCTCCAGGCCCCATCGGATCAGCCCTGTATTTCAGCTGTTGCTGGCCATTTTAGGGGCCGGTGCAATGGGAGCCGCCCTCCTGGCCCTTTCTGCCCAAGCAAGAGCAGGAGCCATCGGCGTGGTGGACCCTCTGTTCAGTGCTCTGATGGGAGTACTGCAGACCCTGGCCGGACCTATGATTTTCCTCAGCGTATGCTGGGGGATCTTTAACATCGGGGACATCCACATGCTGGGCCGGATCGGCAAGGTGGTACTGCTTCGGTTTCTGGGGGCCATCTTTTTGCTGACGGCAGTAACGGCCGTCTGCCTGGTATGGCTGTTCCGACCGGAGAGCGGAGCCACATCCACCGGCACAAACGCTGCCGCCCAAATCTATACTATGGTTCTGGGAATCATTCCCACCAATATTGTCACTCCCTTCCTGGAAGGCAACTCCCTTCAAATCATCTTCATGGCCATCTGCGTGGGACTGGTACTGCTGGTATTGGGAGACAAAACCTCCGCAGTGCGTGAGCTGCTGGAGCAGGTCAACCGGGTCGTACAATTCATGATGGGAGTGGTAAGCCGATACATCCCGCTCTTCGTCTTTGTAAGCCTGCTCTCTCTCATACTCTCTGATGCTTTAAGCAATCTGGGTGGTGTAATGAAAGGCCTGCTGCTGGGGATCGCTGCCTGCGTGGCGTGTCCTTTGCTTTACGCCCTGTGGGCCTCTGTGCGCCTGAAGGTGTCCTACTCCCTGGTGCTGCGCAAGCTGCTGCCGACCTACCTCATTGCCCTGTCCACTGCCTCCTCCTCGGCCGCACTGTCCATCAATTTGGAAACCTGTGAACGGAAGTTGGGGATTTCCGGACGCATCGTAAATTTTGCCGTTCCTTTGGGACAGGTGGTCTTCAAAACCGGCGCCTCAATCGGCTTTTTTGTTCTGGCGCTTGGGCTTGCGGAATTCTACCAGGTAAGTATGCCCCTGCCCTGGGTGGTCACCGGTGTGCTGACATCGGGGCTGCTGGCCATCGCCGCACCGCCGGTGCCGGGAGGAAGTCTGACCTGTTACACAGTACTGCTCACCCAGCTGGGCATTCCCGGAGAGGCCATCGGTCTGGCGGTGGCAGGCAATGTAATCCTTGATTTCTTTATGACCTCCTGCGGCCTCGCCTGCCTGCAGTCTGAACTGATGCTCTCAGCCAGCAAATTAGGGATGCTGGACTGGGAGATTCTGAGAACGGAGCCATGAAAATGAAAAAAAGAACTGGTATCTGGGTGCTGCTGTTCCTTCTGCTTCTGATGTCTGCCGGCTGTGCCGCTCCCTCGCAGCCAGGAGCTTCCGGAGATTTGGAAATGGATGAGCACTCGCCGGTTGAAGGAAAAAAAGTAGCCTATATCATGCAGATGGCCCCGTCAGAAATTTTTGAAATGTGGTCCCAATCCGCCCGGGAGACGGCCGAGGGATTGGGTATGAAGTATGAGGCCTTTTTTTGTGATGGCTCCGATCAGCAATGGCGGGACACCATAACCCAGTGCGCCGCTGAAGGCTACGATGGACTTCTGCTGAGCCATGGGGGGCAGGATTACGCCTACACCTTTCTCAAGGACTTGCTGGAACAGTATCCTGAGCTGAGCATCGTCACCTTTGACACCCAGTTCAAGGACGGCGATGGTCAGGTACAGACTCTGGACGGCGTCACACAATTTTTCCAACAGGACGAAAAGCTTGCCCAGCTGCTGCTGGAATATGTTCGTGAAGATCTCTATCCGGATAAGGCGGTCAAGGGTGAACCCATCAACATTTTGAAAGTCTGGGTGGGGCCGGGCTATCTCTCCGCTTTCGACCGCCGGGAGGAGGGCTACGCCGTCTATGAGGAACAGAAGCTGATTCACACGGTGGAGACCATCGGCCCATTGGACCTTGCTGACGCCGAGGCCTCCATGGCCCAGGTCACCGCCGATACTCTGTCCCGCTATCAGCCCGGAGAGATCGATGTCATCTGGTGCTGCTACGACCTGTATGCCAACGGTATCTACACTGCCCTAACCGAAGGAGCTTACAGCATCCCTATGGTAAGCGTGGACATATGCAATGGAGACATTGAAAAAATGGCCCAGGAAAATTCCCCCTGGAAGGCCTGTGCCACCACCAACTGGAACTATAATGGGGAATTTGGCATACGAGTACTCGCTCTGGAGCTGACAGGGGACTACGACGCCATCACAGACCCCATAACGACAGAGAGCGCAAGCTGGCTTGAGCTGCCTCCCACCGTGGTGACACAGGACATGGTCTCCGGAGGCGGAATCGATGTGACCAATCTGGACACAGTGGCGGGAAAGAGATACACTGACCGCAGCTGGATGCCTACCACAGACTGGATGGCCAAACTGCTGGGAGACTGAGCATGTGGCGCAGAAAGGAGTGAAACCTTATGCTGGAAAAGTTGTTTCATGTCACGCAAAAGGGGTCTGACTTTCGAACCGAGCTGTTGGCGGGCCTGACTACTTTTATGACCATGGCGTATATCCTTATGGTAAACTCCGGAATGTTTGCCGAACTGCCCGGCGTATCCTATTATGCCATTTACATCGCCACAGCTCTTTCCGCGGCTATCGGTACTATCCTCATCGGACTTCTGGCCAACATTCCCCTTGCACAGGCATCCGCCATGGGCTCCAATGCCTTTTTTGTCTATACCGTATGCCTTGGCTTCGGCCTGAGCTACGCTAACGCGCTGGTCCTGATCCTTTTGGACGGCATCGCCTTTATTATCCTGACTGTAACCGGCCTGCGAAGAAAAATCTTCGAGGCTATCCCCACAGCTGTGCGTCTGACCATTCCTGCGGGCGTGGGTCTGTTCATTGCCTTTATCGGCCTTCAAAACGCCGGTATCGTGGTGGCAGATTCTGAGACATTCGTCACGCTGACATCCTTCAATCTGCTGTTCGGCTCCGCCGTCTGGTCGGATGTCATGCCTATTCTGATCACGCTGGCCGTCCTGACCGCCATCGCTGTTATGACCTGCAGAGGAGTCAGAGGAGCCGTTTTGTGGGGTATTTTGGGCGGCACCATCCTGTATTATTTGCTGGGCATCACAATTCCTGGCTTCTATACGAATTTCGGCGCCGCTTTAAATTTGAATCCTCTTGCCGCATTTGCTGATTTTGGGACTTCGGCATTCGGCCGGGTCTTTACAGAGGGCTTTGATTTTTCATCCTATCTTGCCGACCACAACCCCGCAGAGCTGGCACTTCTGATCGGAACCACTGCTCTGGCCTTCTGTCTGGTGGACATGTTTGACACCATCGGCACCTTGTATGGGGCCTGTGCCCGAGGCAACCTCCTGACGCCGGAGGGTGAGGTGCCAAACATGGAACGGGCCATGCTGGCCGACGCGATCGCCACCGTCTGCGGCGCAGTGTGCGGGACCTCCACCGTCAGTTCCTATGTCGAGGCCTCCGCGGGGATCGCGGAAGGCGGCAAGACCGGACTGTCCGCTATAGCGACCGGCGGACTGTTTCTCCTGGCCATGTTTTTCAGTCCTGTTGCCTCCCTTGTTCCAAGCTGCGCTACATCAGCTGCGCTGATTTATGTGGGAATCCTCATGATGGACTGTACTAAGCGAATCAACTGGCAGAATACCCAAGAGGCTGTCCCGGCCTTCCTGACCCTGGCCATCATGCCCATGACATATAATATCTCCTATGGGATTGCCTTTGGTATTATCTCCCACATTCTCATCATGGTATTTGCGGGAAAAGGGAAAGAGCTCAACGCAGGGACCTGGGTCATTGGGGGACTGTTTACCCTGATGTTCCTGGTGACTCATTGATTGGCTGAAATGAAATTGTACCCGGGGCCACTCATCGATTCATGGTGATTTCCCAATGGATGCTCCAGGGAATTTATACACTTTCCTCCTGCAAAGTAGAGCACAAAGGAGATTCAGAAACCGTAAACACAACATGCAATCAGAGGCTTACGCGGAACCGCCTTCTTATTTTGGGCTGTTGCATTAGGCGCATATGTTAAAAGGCTTGCCGCCTGCTCGTTTCAGACAGCAAACCTTCTGTTTTCTTAACCCAGTTATCTTCCAGCTATTACCTTGCTTTTTGGAACTTTAGCGTCGTAAATACTGCCCCTGTCCATATTACAGTACCAATCTAAATCGGAACCAGCCATCCGTCAGTTCAAACTGACACACTGCACCATGCTTTCGGCAGAAGACCGAAATGGACTGTACCCCCAGTCCGTGTCCCTCCCTCCGGGCCACCGGAAGCCCCCGTTCGTCAAAGGCTACTTCTTCACCGCAGGGGTTGGAAATTTCCAGCATGATGCCGGGAGTGCCCACCATCTTACAGTGGAGTTCTCTCTGTTCCCAAGGCAGTTTCAAATTAGCGTGAATGGCGTTTTCCAGGGCGTTTGCCAAAACAATGGCCAGCTCTCCCTCGTCCACTGGCAAATCATTGGGCAGAGAGAGCTTCATCTCCACATGTACCCCTTGATTCCGGGCCTGATCAAAGTAAGAGGAAAAAACCGCATCCAGTACCGGCGGGCTGCACCAGCGAATTTCCTTCTGTTCCTCCAGCCGCTTTTGGGCAGCATCCAAGAACTCCAGCGCCGCATCCTTGTCCCCCCGTACCACCAGTTCTGTGACGGTCTGGAATTGGTGCCGCAGGTCATGTCTCTGAATCCTAATGTTTTCCTCCACTTCCTTTACTCTCTTCAATTTTTCTTTCAGCGCAGATATCTGTACCGTTAGCAGTGCAGCACTCTGCCGCTCCATCTGGATGTGGTACTGTGCCAGAAGAATCTTAAACACAGCCACATACACAATAACAAGCGGCACGATCGCAGCATAAATATAGCGCCTTTGCTGGGTGCTCTCCAAATAATTAACCGGCCAAGTCGCAACAAAAATGAGATAGAGACAAAATACACAGGGAATCAAAGTAAGTACCCCCCAACGAGCGGGCATTACCCTAATCAGCATACGGAAGGGTCTTCGCAGGAAACGCCACTCTAAGCAGATCACCGACAAGTAAAACAAGCACATCAACAGAATGTTCAAAAAGCCAGAAAAAGGAAGAGAATCTGTCAACATACGAATCATAGATGCCGACAGCATCGATAGCATAATCTGCGTGATATAGTTAAAAACTGCCTGGGCAGGGGTATCGTTGGCCATCCAGTAAGTGAGAAAAATAGCCGGGATGGAAATGGTAATAAAAAACAGTCGGAGTAGCAGCAGCTCTCCGCCTATCCACAGCAGCATCCCGCTGGAGGCGACCACCCAAACACTGTAAAAAGACAGAATACACAGCAGCTTTCTCCGTCCAAAGCGGAATTCCGTCAGGCTCGCCATCATACCCAGAGTCATTATAGTGATAAAAAGGGTGCGAAAGAGAAGAAAGCTTAAATTTGTCACTAGGACTCCACCTCCAGCCAGTAGCTTCCCCAGGCTCTCTTGAACTCTGCCGCCGCCATCCGGGGCAGCGTCACGGCCTGACCATTGTCCAGCAGAGCCGTCTGCCCCTTTACACCGGTCACATGCTGGAAATTCAGCACAAAGCTGGCACCGCACAGATAAAACCGCCGGTCGGCCAACAGAGAAGCAGCCGCTTCCCGGAAGGAGGTTCGGATGCTCTGTGAATCCACCGCGCCGTCGGTACAGTCATAGTGCATGCGGCGTCCTATTCTCTCCACATATCGGACGCTCTCCAGCAGGATGCGCCGAGGGCCGTCCGCGGTAGCTACCACCACGGCACAACTCCGTCTCCGGTCCAATTTCTCCACCGCTCCATCCAGTACCTGAAAAAATTTGCCTTCCTTTACCGGCTTGAGTAAATAAAAAAAAGCCCGGACATCATAGCTGTCGGCAGCAAAATCATTGGAACTTGTGAGATAGACAATTTCACCTCCCTCACCCAGCGCTCTCAGGCGTCGACCGGTATCGATCCCACTCAATTCAGGCATGAGGATATCCAATATATAGAGGTCAAAGCCCCCCATGCTTTCTGCCCTCGCCAACAACTCGTTGCCTCCTTGAAACATCTCCACCTGGCCATTCAGTCCGGGGCGGACATGGAGATAGGCCTTTAGCAGAGCCGCTGTCTCGCCAAGCTGTTTTTCTTCATCATCACATATGGCAATCCGCAGCATATCCATCCCCCTTTTCAGCACACTACTCCTACGCAAATCGCATCTGTTCCCGAGCAATTTTCCACGCTCTCACACCTCGTACATTGAAAATAGCATGGAAGCAAAAAAGCGTCAAGGGGGACTATCAAAAGACAGACTTCCCATGCTATATGACCAGTAAAAATTTTCCTGTCCAAAAAACGGATGACCGTCTCTCCCCCATACCGTTCCTGTTCCAGAAAGGAATCTGACATATGAGCAGTGTTTCAACCATTATTAAACATAAACTTTTTTATCTATGCATGTTCCCGGCTATATACGCTGCGAGTTTCAGGAGGAGTCAGTCCAAAAAAACGACTTGTCCTTGCGGATTATCTGTATAATCATTTTTGCAGCAGAGGCAGTCAATCTTGTTCGGGTACTATGTCTGTCCTCAGTAGGCCTGGAAACCCGGAATAACAGGATATATTTCGCCATGTACTGTATCCTCATCTTTCTTGCAATGCTCTGGCTGGCACTTCAGCGATCAATACGGCAGGCTCCCATGTGCCGTCGTCAAATGGTTCAGTATGTTATAACTGAGCTATTCTTTTTATGGCATCTGGGTCTGAACACATATGATTTAATTCGTGACCCCCGTGCTGGTACTACTGTACTAACTACGGCACTGTTAGCCCGGTCCCTGTTCATCCAGATTCCGCCCTGGTATAGTCTGTGCCAGATTATCGTAGACTATATAATTTTCCTGTTTTCCATGGCTCCGTTGCTAGATGTTGGCGACCAACTCAATCTTACTATTACCTTCGCAGTATCTCTTGCAGTCTCCATGGCCCACTTTCGGCATACTATCATTTCTTTAGCCCAGCGAAAACAAATCCTTCAAGCGAACGCCAAGCTGCAGGAGTTGGTAAAGTCGACCTCTTTGACTGGACTTCTGAACAAAGCAGCAGTAGAATTCCAGGCAAATGAATTGCTCCAACGCCGGGACAGCAACGGGGTAACTCTGTTTATTCTAGACTTGGACAACTTCAAATCAGTAAACGACCATTTTGGTCATCCGTGCGGCGACCATGTGCTAGTGGAAACAGCAAATTCCATACGGGATATTTTCTCCACAGCATCAGGACTCAGCCGAGTCGGCGGAGACGAGTTTGCAGTCCTGTTTGACCTTCCTCTGACAGAGACTCAAGCCCTGTCGCTAGGACTGGCTCTAGGGGAACGACTGAAACATATCCAGTGGCAGGGCTCCCCTATAGAAATCGGATGTAGCGTTGGCATTTGCATATGTACACTGGACCAATGTACCTATCGGCGTTTGTATACTGAAGCAGACCGTATGCTCTATAAAGCAAAAAAAGCCGGCAGAGGCCAGTGCTGCATTCGTCAGATATCATCCGAGCAAAATATTCATTCCACAGGGAAACTATTATAGTATTATTACTTGAGTCCGTGACTGACTGCACAGTTAAACCACTGGAGCGCAATAGTATGGGTTCAGCCATCTGTCATCAACGCCCTCTTTTTAAATTTGTTTCTCCATTTCATGGAATGTTTTTGCGGCAACATACGGGTTTTCCTGCAATTCCCGTATATAAAGAACAAGGCAAATAATTGTCAGCAAGCCTTCCACTATGGGCTGAGCAGCAATGACACCGGTAAGTCCCCAAAAAAAGTTAAGCAGGATGACTGCAGGAACAAACAGTACTGCGTTACGCAGAACTGTAATCGTCAGAGAGTGGACCGCCTTTCCCAATGCTTGAAAATAGCTGGTCACCATGTTGATAATACCCAGTGCAGGTGCCGACAGACACAGCACCTTGAGGAAATCTCCCGCCTGTATAGTCAAAATCTCCTCGTGCAGGAAAATTCCTGCCAGATGCTGTCCAGTCAGCAGAAACAGCACCGTAAACAACGCGCCCAGTAAAATCCCGTACAACATGGAAAGACGCATTATGACCACCATGCGTCCCCGCTGCCCCGCACCAAAGCAGTAGCCAATCAGCGGTGTAACCCCCTGAGACAATCCCACAGAAAGCATAATAGGCACCATGTCAATCTTGTAGGCAATACCATAGGCAGCCACAGCATTAGATCCATAAATGGCAATATAGTTGTTAAGTACAATGTTGGCTACACTCATCAATACAGTTATGAGGGCTCCCGGGATCCCAATGACCACCACACTGCCTACCGTACCACGCTCCAGGCAAAGCGCTCGAGGAGACAGCAAAAACAAAGGATTTCTCTTTTGATTTTGGCCTATTATGCAGGTGAAATAATATATACTGGAGCAAACAAAACCCAGGGTAGTGGCAGCAGCAGCTCCTGCAGCTCCCCAGCCCAAAAGAATAATAAACACATAGTCTAGTACTATGTTGACCCCATTACCTAAAATAAGCCCCACCGTGCTCTCCCGAATAAACCCAGCAGAATGGAACAAATGGACAAATCCGTTGGATAGCATAATAAAGGGCGTCCCCAGAAACAGATAGTGAAGATAATCTAGCGTGTATCCTATATTTTCTGTATCAGCTCCTGCAAGTTTTGCTACCGGGACTAAAAACACCAGACCCAACACAGCCGTGAACACACCGGCGAACACCATGGCATAGGTACAGAAATTTAATGTCTTACCGGCATACTCCTTTTGTCCTTCTCCCAGAAGACGAGCAATCATACTGCTGCCACCCATGCCGAATACACAGGCAATGGACATGATGATCAGCAGGACCGGGGTACACAGAGTTACTGCAGCAATCATGGCGGGCTTACCGGTCAAAGAAACAAAAAAGGTGTCCGCCATATTGTAGATTAAAGTGGTAAGCTGCCCCAGCATAGCAGGCAATCCTACTCGGGCAATCGCTTTAGATAGGCTGGATTCTTCAAATACCGATATCATAGTCATTCCTCCCTTGCAAATGTCTTGATTATACTGTAAACTAAACAAAAGAACCCGGACATATGTCCGGGTTGCAGGAGGCGCTATGGTAAAGATTTATGATCCTCAGGCTGTAGAAGTTTGGACAGAAAAAAGTCGGTATCGTTCGGTTTTAGAACCGTTGATGTCTCGTCTCCTTTTGCTTCGATATGACAAAGGCGAATTGGTTACTTTTCCACTGCAAAAGGAGTTGTGGTTTCAAATTGTGGTTCGGGGAAGCCTGAATATTTACTTTATTCGGGATGATGGCAGCCGCTATTCTCTTTCCGCCGGAGAAACAGACTATATTTTGGGAGATATGGACCTGTTTCATTCTTCCATAGGCAGCATTTATACTGAAGCGGCCCAGCCACTGCTTTGCCTAGCACTTTCCATAGAGCAAAATCGAACCGCGCTTTTGTCAGATAACCTTTTTTTACAGATGGTTTGCCAAAGCCTGACAGATAAAATGGCCGCTATTACTGCTTTAAATGCTGCTCCCGGTTCTCTTTCCGACCGTATTCTTTCTTATATGCGTTATAAATGCCCAGGCGGTATCCTGAAAGGGATCGAGCGGGAAGCCTTTCGCCTACATTGCAGTGCCCGGCAGCTCCAGCGGATCTTGAATGAATTGGAACGGCAAGGTAAACTTATTAAAATTGGAAAGGGTACATACTGCCTGCCTTCAATCTGATGAATATCGCTTATCGGTATATGTCTTTTTACGAATACCTACACTTATTTAAAAGCAGGTTTAAACGATGTATCAATACAAAAATCTGGAAGGCATTTCTTTTTACGAAATGTCTCAGTGTATGAACGGTGCATTTTCTGACTATGCCCTCCCCATTCACTTGGATGAATGGGATCTCTCCGACCTTTTTTCAGCAAGCAGTATAGACAGGCATTTGTCTTTTGGCGCATTTTTTAATGGAGCTCTGGTTGGATTTATGTTTCATTCCTGCGGTCCTTATCAGGGGCATCAGTCAGTCTTTGATGTGGCTGCCGGTGTGACCCCAGCTCATCGAGGCAAACAGATTTTTACTCATCTTTTCGCTCTTACAGAGCAGGCACTGAAACAGCGTCAGATCAAGCGATATTATCTTGAAGTGCTCCAACAAAATGAACACGCAATTTCACTTTACAAGCGGCATGGGTTTTCCATCTCAAGAAATTTTGTGGTTCTTGTCGGCCATGCACAGATAGAAAGCAAACAATCTCAGCGGGTACAGTATTCCACTCTTGCAGTATTTGATTTTCAGCAGACAACTGATCTCTACCGTAATACCCCATCTTATGAGCATTCAGACCATATACTAGCGCTGCATCCAGAGCGTTACAAGGTAGCATATATCAAAGAGGAGACCCTCTCTGCCTGGTGCGTATTTTCTAAGTTAACTGGCCAATTTTTCAGTTTGGATGGAAAAACATGCAGGACCTGAGAGAAGTGATACAGACACTTCTTTTTCAATACCCCAATGTTGTAGTAAAAAATATCGATTCCGACCAACACCAAATTTTAGAAATGTTAGATTCTCTCCCCTTTAAAGTGGTTGCAAATCAGTATGAAATGACTCGAATATTCTCTTAAGCACGACCCAATCACAGCGCTGTACTGCAATATTTCTATAAGCTTCCATCGCCCATTTTGTAATACACTTGACCTGATCCGGAGGCAATACTCACAGGAATCTGCTACCCCTGTCTCATCATAAACAAGCAGTACATCGGAGGTCATTTTTTAGTTATAAAATCATATGTCAGTGAAGTTGAGAACTGCAAAGATGATTTACATTGCGCACCGGAATCTGGCTTTACGGAAAATACAAGCACTGGTTTCTATGCCAACAGTATGATCATCCATACATCTCGTGCGGCAAAAAACCATGGAACTGGACATAAAAACAGAACCCAAATAAGGTTCTATAAAACTATCTTGCGCTATCATTCCCTTTTGTACATACGATATCCAGTCAGGTCACTGCGATGCGGCTTTACTCTCCACACCCACATTTACACCACAAAGTAAAAGCAGACAGTGTCCAGCACATATAGTTTTGTTAAGCAAGTTCCATGAAACTGAAAACAATAAACACGCTGCACAGAAAATATTCCTCTCCAGCGTGCTCATTGTTTAGATTTTTCCATATTGAAATCGGGCGATTGACTCACAAATAAACAGGGTACAATAAGTTTCGCAAATTGAAAAGAGGATAAAAGAAGACATGGTTTGCAGAACTCTGGTAGAATGAAGTTGCG
>CALWOR010000212.1 GCA_944383205.1 uncultured Oscillospiraceae bacterium
AGGCGGTGGGCCAGAGGGCCCGGTTCGTGAAAGCTGCGCTGGAGGCTCTGGGTATCGTGCTTCATGGTCAGGGCCATGGCCCGAAGCTGTTCTCCCTCTTGGGTGAGGGTCAGACGCCTGTTGGCATAGCGAAACAGGCGAACCCCATACTGCTCCTCCAGCCAGCGGATATGCTGAGATACGCCAGGCTGAGTCAAATTCAGCTTCTGGGCAGCGCGGGTATAATTCATATATTGGCACACCGCCAGAAAAGTATCCATTCTAAAATCCAGCATAGAAATCCCCTTTTTTATCATAACACAAATTTATATATAAATAAAGATAAAGAATTTTTCATTATGAAAAAACTGTGCTATGATAGTGCCACCTCAGACAAAAAGAATTATATGAAGGGGGACTCTATTATGAGATCCAAGGAAAACCCGGCGCGGATGCTGTGGCAGCTGTTTAAAGCCACCTTCCTGCTCAGCGCCTTCACTTTTGGCGGCGGCTTTGTCATCGTATCTCTGATGAAAAAGAAATTTGTGGAAGAGCTCAAATGGCTGGAGGAAGAGGAGATGCTGGACATCACCGCCATCGCCCAGTCCTCCCCCGGGCCTATCCCCATCAACGCCTCGGTGATCCTTGGGTATCGGATGTGCGGAGTGATCGGCTCTCTGGTAGCCATTCTGGGCACTTCCCTGCCCCCCATGATCATCATTTCGGTGATTTCCGTATTTTACGCCCAGTTCCGCTCCAACCATGTTATTGCCATCGCCCTTCAGGTCATGCGGGCCGGCGTGGCAGCAGTGATTTTTGATGTGGTGCTCAACCTGGCCAAAAAAGTGGTGGACACCCGCCGGGTCCTCTATATCATGTTGATGGTCACCGCCTTTGTGGGCAAGGTACTGCTGGGTATGGACGCCATGGTGGTCATCCTGTGCTGCCTGGTGGTAGGTCTGCTGGATCTGGTATTTGAGCTGCGCAGCAGCAGAAGAAAGGCGGTGGCGTAAAATGGGTATTTTGAATCAGCTGTTTCTCGCCTTTATCCAGGTGGGCATGTTCAGCGTGGGAGGCGGTTACGCCGCCATTCCCCTGATCCAAAGCCAGATCGTGGATATCCACGGCCTGATGACCCTGGCGGAGTTTACCGATCTCATTACCATCGCCGAGATGACCCCCGGCCCCATCTCCATCAACTCCGCCACCTTTGTGGGTATGCGCCTGGGCGGCATCCCCGGCGTACTGCTGTGCACCCTGGGCTGCATCATCCCCTCCTTCTGCATCTGCCTGGCTCTGGCCCACTTTTACTACAAGTACCGCAACTTCAGCGGAGTCCAGACAGTCCTGTCCGCTCTTCGCCCCGCAGTGGTGGCCCTCATCGCTTCCGCCGGGCTGTCCATTCTGCTGCTTGGGGTGTTCCAGTCCGACCTGGGCGGGATTGTGCTGAGCAATTTCCGCTGGATCGAAGCTGTGATCTTTGTAGGCGCTCTCTTTATCCTGCGCAAATTCCATCCCAGCGCCATAGCTGTCATTTTTGGCTCCGGTGTGGTGGGCACCGCAGCTTATCTGCTGCTGGGGCTGGCCTAAAGCCCCTCCTCCCTTCTGAGCCCGGGACGAGAAATCGTCCCGGGCTCTTTTCTGCCTTTGACATCTATCCAAAATCTGATATACTTTTTTCCTGTGCTAAATTTGTTTTTGGAGCATGGTTCTTCCGAAAACTGAGGAGACGATATTATGATCGGCATGGGTACGATCGTCAATGTACTGGCCATTGTGGTTGGGGGGCTCATAGGCCTTTTGGCCAAAGGCGGACTGAAGGAGCACTATCAAAGTGCGGTCATCCGCTCCCTTGGACTTGCCACCCTGTTCATTGGAGCAGGGAGCGCCCTGTGCGGTATGCTGGTCATCTCCGGGGAAAATCTGTCCACTGTCGGGACCCGGGATACCCTGTTCATGATCCTCTCCCTGGCTCTGGGGACCCTTGTGGGGGAATGGCTGGATCTGGATGGACGGATGGAGCAGCTGGGGGTCTGGCTGAAAGCCCGGGCAGACCGCCGGGGCGGCGATAACCAGTTTGTCCAGGGCTTTGTCACTGCCTCCCTGGTGGTATGTATCGGAGCCATGGCCATCGTAGGGTCTATTCAGGACGGTCTGTCCGGCGACCCCTCCACACTGTATACCAAGTCCATTCTGGATTTTCTGATCGTGATGATCTTTGCCTCCACTTACGGGAAAGGCGCCATTTTTTCCGCTTTGCCGGTGGGTGTCCTCCAGGGAAGCGTCACTCTGTGCGCCGGCCTTCTCTCTCCGGTATTCAGTCCCGAGATCATCGCCAACCTCTCTTTTCTGGGAAATATGCTTATCTTCTGTGTGGGGGTCAATCTGTGCTTCGGTCCCCGGTTCCGGGTGGCCAACATGCTCCCCGCTCTGGTCCTGGGAGGGATTTTTACCGCTCTTTCTCCCGTCCTTTCTGTTTCATTTTTCCACAGCTTCTAAAAAAACACGCCGGGATGCTGCCCTCAGCGTCCCGGCGTGTTTTTCTGCTCTATTCTTGGTCTGAATTTATTATACACATAGAAAGACATGGTCACAGTCAGAATATCCGCGGCAGCCTGGGACCACACGAGACCATACATTCCGAATATGGTGTTGAGGAGAAATAACATGGGAATATTAAAGACCAGCCACCGGGTGACCCCCAGCATCAGCGAGATTCTGCCCTTTCCAAAGGCCTGGAACAGGTAGACAGTAAAAAAGCTCAGAAACATCAGCGGGGTGGCCAGTACCCGGATCCGCAGAAACTGAGAGGCCATCTCCACCGTTTGAGGGTCGGAGATAAACAGGTGGGTAAACTGCACCGCGAAGATCTCATAAAGCACCACACTTACACCGGCTACTATCAGGCCAAGGCCTCGGGAAAGGCGGATGGTCTGTTCCATCCGCTGTTTATTTTTGGAGGCATAGTTGTAGGCCACCAGTGGAAGCATTCCCTGACAAATGCCAATGCCCACATTCAGAGGAAAACGCTCCACCTTTAATACGATCCCGATGGCCGCCAAAGCCAGATCATGGTAGGAGACCATCAGTTTGTCCAGAATCACATAGTCCAGGTCAAAGAGGAATGTAGTAACCGCCGAGGGGATTCCCACAGCAAAAATAGCCGCCACACTCTCCCGCCGGGCCAGTCCTGCCCGGGGACTGAAGGTGATGATGGACTTCTCCCCCATACGAAGAACCACTGTCAGGAAAAACAGACAGGCCACACAGTTGGACAGGCATGTGGCGATCCCTGCCCCCAATACCTCGCGCCCCTTCGGCATCAGCACAAACATAAACAGCGGGTCCAGGGCAATGTTCAAAAGCCCGCCGCATACAATGCCGATCCCTGCCTCCCGAGAGCGTCCGATACTTCGGATCAGGTTGGCCAGCACATTGGACAGCACTGTTGGGATCCCGCCCAGCACAATGACACACAGTGCGTACTCCCTGGCATACTGGTAGGTGTTCTCACCCGCCCCCAGCAGGTTCAAAATCGGCCCCATGAACAGGGCCATGCACAGGGAAAAGGCCGCGGCGATAGCCCCGCCCAAATAAAGGGAGAAGGCGCTGACCCGTCTGGCCTCCGCTTCGTCTCCTCGCCCCAGCAGCCGGGAGATCAGCGCACCTCCGCCGATCCCTGCCAGTCCCGCCAGACACAGGGTGATATTGAATACCGGCAGGATCAAGGAGGTGCTGGCCACCATATATGGATTCTCGGTCTGACCCACATAAAAGGTATCTGCCATGTTATAGATCAGAACGATAAGCTGGCTGGTCACTGCCGGGAGAATCATCTTCCTGAGGGCTACCGGTACAGGGAGCTTTTCAAATACATCTTCATTTGCGGTTTTTACTTCCTGTTTCATCACGCGATGCATTCACACTCTCTCCATGTCTCTGATTTTCGAGGTTTTCCGTTCGTCTCGTTTCGGTTTGGCACCGCCGCCGCTTTATCGGACCCAGCCCGTGGCAAAGCGGACCGTCTCATTCAGCAGCGGTGACGCGGCATCCCGCCGCCAGGCGATGCCCACTTCCTTGATGATGGACTCCTTCAGCTTCACTTCCGTCACACCGCTCACTGAGTGGGACGAAAATTCTTCTGAGGGCAGAAATGCCACCCCCAGTCCCCCCTGTACCATGTAGAGGCCCGTGGTGGGATTACTGGAACGACAGACGATATTAGGCTCAAAGCCCGCCTTGCGGCAGGCGTCCAGACACAGTTCAGAGGCCACCTGCCCGGTTTGGTGGAAAATAAAGTGTTCCTCCTTCAGCTCCTTCAGACTGACCCACTCCCGCTTCGCCAGGGGGTGGAGCCGGGGGACCGCCAGAGAGTAGCTGTCCTCCCCCAGCTTCAAAAACTCCAGACTGGAGGGAAGTCCTCCGGTGGGCCGGTTGAGAAACGCCAGGTCAATCTTCCGCTCCAGCAGCAGGTCCATCAGATGATAGGTCCCACTCTGAATGATATTGACCGAAATATCCGGATAGCTGCAGCAGAAGGCGGACAGCATTCCGCCAAAGTCGATACATTGAAGGCTGGTGATGATTCCAAGAGAGAGGGTACCCTTATGCAGGCCCGCATAGATGGACATCTCTTCCTCCAGGGCCTGTGTTTTCTGAAGGATCTCCCTGGCCCGCAGTACAAACGCCTTCCCCGCCTCTGTCAGTACCGCGCCCCGTGGATTGCGGTAAAATAGGACTACACCCAGTTCTTTTTCCACCTTGGCGATTTGTTGAGACAGAGCGGGCTGGCCCACATGACAGTTCTGTGCTGCCAGTGAAAAATTTCCTGTATCCGCTACCGCGAGAACATAGCGCATTGTATACAGATCCATGCCTTACCTCCCGAAAATTTCCTTCGACCGGATGACCAAAGGTTTTCCAGTCTCTTTGTACAAAACGGCAAACGCCAAACGGGTCTCCAGTCCCCTCATTTTCCTCCTGAAAGTCTTTCTTTTCTTACTATGGCCGCTCTTTTTCCATTTGTCAAGGGGAGGCTCTCCTTCCATTATCACTTTTCGTGATAGTTATCTTCACAAAGAAGAATTGGACTTTTTTTAAGGGAAAGTGTACTCTTAGGCCAGAAAAGGAAAGCGGCCATAAAAATCAGGCCCTGCCTAAGAAAGGAATGATCTTGGTGAACCACAATTATTTCACACAGCGGGATGTGGAGCGGCTGGAAAAGCAGGCCGTGCAGATCCGAGAGGACATCATCTCCATGATCCACGCGGCAAAGGCCGGACACCCCGGCGGCTCTCTGTCTGCCGTCGAAATGGTGACCGCCCTGTACTTCCATGTGATGAACATTGATCCCAAGAATCCCCGTTGGGAGGACCGGGACCGGTTCATCCTCTCCAAGGGCCACTCCTGCCCGGTGATGTACGCCGCTCTGGCCCGTCGGGGTTATTTCGATCCCGCCATTCTGAACACTCTTCGTCAGTACCACTCCATCCTTCAGGGCCACCCGGACATGAACAAGGTTCCCGGTGTGGACATGACTGCCGGCTCTCTGGGCAACGGCCTGTCCGTGGGCGTAGGTATGGCCCTGTCCGGCAAGCTCCATCACCAAGACTACATGACCTATGTCATGCTGGGTGACGGCGAGATCCAGGAGGGAATGGTCTGGGAGGCCGCCATGGCCGCCAGCCACCACGACCTGAAGAATCTGGTCGCTATTGTGGACTGCAACGGCGTTCAGATCAACGGCTGGGTCAACGACATCATGACTGTGGAGCCTCTGGCTGACAAGTGGCGCGCCTTTGGCTGGAAGGTGGTCGAGGTCAACGGCCACAACATGAAGGATGTGCTCACCGCCCTTCACACCGCCAAGACCATGCGTCATCCCACCGCCATCCTGATGCGTACTGTCAAGGGCAAGGGTGTCTCCTTCATGGAGGACGACTGCGCCTGGCATGGCTCCGCTCCGGACGATGAGCAGATGGTCAAAGCTATTGTGGAAATTAAGGAAGGGGGCGTTGTGTAATGGCTAAGACACTTGCAACCCGTATGGCCTTCGGCCATGAGATCATTGAGATCGCCAAGACCAACCCGAATTTTGTGGTCTGCAACGCGGACACCAAAACCTGCGGACTGGAGAAGTTCGGCAAGTACTTCCCCGAGCGCGAGTTCTCCTTCGGCATCGCCGAGCAGAACCTGGTGGGCGGCGCCGCCGGTCTGGCGGCCTGCGGCAACAAGGTCTTCCTGGCCACCTTCGCCGTGTTCGCCTCCATGCGTGCCTGTGAGCAGGTGCGTACCTTCGTGTGCTACCCCAACCTGAATGTTACCATCATCGGCACTCACGCTGGCCTGCAGGTGGGCGGCGACGGCGCCACCCACGCCGCCATTGAAGATGTGGCCATTATGCGTGCCTTCCCCAACATGACCGTGGTTCAGCCCGCCGACGCAGTGGCCGCCCGTGCCCTGGCCCACGCCGCTGTGGACTTCACCGGCCCTCTGTATGTCCGCCTGCACCGCAATCCTGTGGCTGACATCTACGATCCCGAGACCTACCACTTCGAGTGGGGCAAGGCCAACACCGTGGTGGACAACGGCACCGACATGACCATGATCGTCTCCGGTATCTTGCTGAAGAAGGCCATGGACGCCGCCGCCATTCTGAAGGATCAGGGCATCAATGTCCGGGTCCTGGACATGGCCACCATCAAACCTCTGGACAACGAGGCCGTGCTGAAGGCCGCCAAGGAGACCGGCGCCATCATGACCATTGAGGATCATACCATCTTCGGTGGTCTGGGCAGCGCTGTGGCTGAGGTCGTGGTCAAGAACAATCCCGTTCCCATGGAGATCGTGGGCATTCAGGACAAGTTCGGCGAGTCCGGCGACCCCGAGCTGCTCTACCGCGACCACGGCATGGATGTGGATTCCATCGTGGCCAAGGCCAAGGCTCTGGTGGCCCGCAAGAGCTGCTGAGATCATTCAGTATATTTTAACAAGGAGGAAAAAATATGGCAGCACCTCATGTTTGTATTCTGCAGACCAGCTTTGCCAAGCGGGAAGACACCGTGGCCTTCCTAAAGGAGCATGTGCCCGGCGTGCGGGTGGAGTTCATCACTGACAGCACCCTGCTCCCTGATGTCCGGGCCAACGGCGGCCCCACCCAGGCCGTTATTGATCGGATGACCCTGTACGCCAAGGCCGCCGAGATCTCCGGCGCCGATTTGATCGTCAACTCCTGCTCCACCGTGGGCGAAGTGGCCGACATTTACGCCAAGGAAGTCAATATCCCTGTGATGAAGATCGACCTGCCCATGGCTCAGGAGGCCGTCCGTCTGGGCACCAAGATTGCCCTGATCGCCACCGTAGAGACCACTCTTGGCCCCAGCCAGCGGCTCATCGAGGCCGAGGGTGCCAAGGTTGGCAAGAAGATGGAGTGCACCCAGTACCTGCAGAATCCCGCCTGGGACGCCCTGCAGGCCGGCCACCCCGAGGAGCATAACCGCATCCTCATGGAGAGCATCCGCAAGCTGGACACCATGGGTTACGACGCCATTGTCATGGCCCAGGTTTCCATGCGCGCCCTGCTCCCCGATCTGAAGGATGTAAAGACCCCCCTGCTGTGCAGTTTCTATTCTGGTTACGGTGCCATCGCTGACAAGCTCAACGAGATCGCCGCGGAAAAAAACTGAAAAATTAAAAGGAGGAATTTGTCATGAGCAAAAAACTGGTTTCCGACCTGATCGTTGACTACCTGGAGCGCCGGGGCGTCACCGAGCTGTTCGGTCTGTGCGGCCACACCGTCATCGGTATGCTGGACGCCCTGTCCCGTAGCAAGAAGCTCCGTTACATCGGCACCCGTCACGAGGCGATTGCCTCCACCGCTGCCGACGGCTATGCCCGCGTAACCCACAAGGCCTCCGTGGTCATGTGCCACCTGGGCCCCGGCCTCACCAATGTGATCACCGGTGTGGCCAACGCCTCCCTGGACTCCATCCCCATGGTAGTCATCGCCGGCGATGTGCCCAGCTACTACTACGGCCGTCATCCCCATCAGGAGGTCCAGATGCATGAGGACGGCGGGCAGTACAAGCTGCTGGAGCCCGTGTGCAAGCGCTGCTGGCGCGTGGACGATGTGGAGGCTCTGCCCATGATCTTTGACCGGGCCTTCCGTCTGGCCGAGTCCGGCCGTCCCGGCCCCGTATTCATCGACATTCCCATGGATATGTTCTCCCGGGAGATGGACGAGGAACTGTGGCAGCGTACCTATCATGACAGCCATGTGACCGCCCGTCCCGCACTGGATCCCCAGGCTGCCAAGGCCATTGCCAA
Organism: uncultured Oscillospiraceae bacterium; assembly: GCA_944383205.1. GTDB lineage: Bacteria > Bacillota > Clostridia > Oscillospirales > Oscillospiraceae > Lawsonibacter. The sequence continues at coordinate 8,305 of CALWOR010000212.1, forward strand.
GAAGCTGGTGGAGGCCAAGAACCCTGTCCTCCACGCCGGCGGCGGCATCCTGCTCTCCCAGGCTTCCGAGGAGCTGGCCGCTCTGGCTGAGTTCCTGGACATCCCCGTCTCCCGTACTCTGGCCGGCCAGGGCTGCCTGAGCGACCGTCACCCCCTGATGATCGGCCAGACCGGTTTCTGGGGTCTGGAGTTCACCCACTCCCTGACCACCACCGCTGATGTGATCCTGGGCCTGGGCACCCGCTTCGGCGAGGCCGACAGCTCCAGCTGGTATCAGGGTGTTACCTTCGACCCCGACAAGACCACCTTCCTGCAGATCGACATTGACCCCAGCGAGATCGGCCGCAACTACCCCGTGGAGATCGGCGCCGTGGGCGATCTGAAGATCGGCCTGCAGCAGATCCTGGAAGAGGTCAAGAAGCTGTGCCCCCAGGGCAAGAGCAATCCCGAGCTGCGTGCTCAGATCGCCAAGGCCAAGGCCGACTTCAAGAAGTCCAACGAGGCCATTTCCAACGATCCTCGCTTCCCCATGACTCCTCAGCGCATCCTGCGCGATGTGAAGGCCGCCATTCCCGAGGACGCCATCCTCTTCACTGATGTGGGCTGGAACAAGAACGGCGTTGCCCAGGAGTTTGATATCACCATCCCCGGCACTATCCACCACTCCTCCGGCCTGGCTACCATGGGCTTTGGTCCCGCCGCTGTTCTGGGCGGCAAGGTGGCCGCTCCCGACCGCGTGGTCTGGAACCTCACCGGTGACGGCGGCTTCGGCATCAACCCCTCCGTGCTGGCCACTGCCGTTGAGAAGGGCATCGCCTGCACCTGGGTTGTCATGAACAATGCTGCTTTCGGCACCATTGCCGGTCTGGAGAATGCCAACTATAAGACCAAGTTCGGCACCGTCTTCTATGATGCCCAGGGCGAGCGCTACACTCCCAGTTGGGCCGGTGTCGCCAAGGACTACGGCGTGGACTCCATCTGCATCTCCTCCCCCGACGAACTGCCTGCCGCTCTGGCCAAGGCCCTGGAAGCCAACAAGGCCGGCAAGCCCTTCCTGGTCGAGGTCCCCATGGAGAACATCGTGGTGCCTACCCCCGGCTGCTGGAACATCAACGACATTTACAGCCCCAACGAGCTGGTCAAGGAAGGCAAGCTGGTCAAGAAGGAGAACGGCCAGTATGTCGCTCCCAGCCACGCCAAGTCCCACAACGCCTAAGTTGTTGTTTTTCTGAACAGAAAGGACCTTTGGAATGGATTCTGTTACTGAAATCAAGTGTTGCCCCCGCTGTGGCAGTGAGCTGGAGCTCAAGGAAAAATCCTATGCCATGGGCAGCGCTCTGTTTGCCAATCGGTTCCATGTGAACATCTATGCCTGCCCCAAGTGCAACCATGTGGAACTGTTTGCCGCAGAGGGAGAACTGGTCACCTGTCCAGTCTGCGGCACCAAGCATCCCGCCAGAGAGAAGTGCGCCATCTGCTCACTGAACACTGTGCTGGATGGAAAATACGGTCGGTAAGACCTCCCCTGGCTGCGCCGCACCGCACCAGAAGTCTGCTGTTTCCGTAATAGTGTTTTCAAGTCCGACCGCCCTGCCCGGGCGGTCGGATTCTATCAGAACCAAAAAAGGAGGGATCGGCCTATGAAGCCTGAAGAAAAGCGCCGCCTGATGCAAACCGCCTGTCAGGTGCGCATGGGTGTGATCGAAGCCACCCATGCCGCCAGATCAGGCCATCCGGGGGGCAGCCTGTCCGCTGCCGACCTGTTTACCTACCTCTACTTCAAAGAGCTGAATGTGGACCCCCAGAGGCCTGATTGGGAGGATCGGGATCGATTCGTACTCTCCAAGGGACATACCGCCCCCGGCCTCTACTCCGCCCTGGCCAACCGGGGCTTCTTCCCCATGGAAGATCTGAAGACCCTGCGCCAGATCGGCAGCCATCTCCAGGGCCATCCGAACATGAACATGACTCCCGGCGTGGATATGTCCACCGGCTCTCTGGGACAGGGCATTTCGGCAGCGGCCGGCATGGCTCTGATGGCCAAGCATCAGGGCAAATCTCTGCGGGTATATGCCCTGCTGGGCGACGGCGAGATCCAGGAGGGCCAGCCCTGGGAGGCCTTCATGTTTGCTCATCACTACAAGCTGGACAACCTGTGTGTCATCATTGACAACAACCACCTGCAGATCGACGGCCCTGTTGAAGAAGTCATGAGTCCCTATCCCATTCCCGACAAGCTCAAGGCCTTTGGCTTTGAGGTGATGGAAATCGACGGGCATGACTTTGACCAGATGGAGCACGCCTTTGCCAAGGCCCGCACCGTCAAGGGTGCCCCCTTCGCCATTATCATGTCCACGGTCAAGGGCAAGGGCGTCTCCTTCATGGAGGATCAGGCCTCCTGGCACGGAAAGGCCCCCAACGACGAAGAATATGCCATGGCCATGACAGAGCTCAAGGAACATCTGGCCAGATTGGAGGGAAATTGAGTGGAAGAACGGAAAATTGCTACCCGGGACAGCTATGGAGCCGCTCTGGTCCAGCTGGGCACGGAACACCCTGATGTGGTGGTCTTTGACGCCGACCTGTCCGCAGCCACCAAGACATCCATGTTTAAAAAGGCCTTCCCTGACCGGCACTTTGACTGTGGCATTGCCGAAGCCGATATGATGGGCGCCGCAGCAGGAGCCGCCGCCATGGGGATGGTCCCCTTCGCCTCCAGCTTCGCCATGTTTGCCGCAGGCCGGGCTTTCGAGCAGGTCAGAAACTCCATCGGCTACCCTCAGCTGAATGTCAAGATCGGCGCCACTCACGGCGGTCTCTCTGTGGGTGAGGACGGCGCTTCACACCAGTGCTGTGAAGATTTTGCTCTCATGCGCTCCATCCCCGGTATGGTGGTCATGTGCCCCTCTGATGATGTAGAGGCCCGGGCCGCTGTTCAGGCCGCCTATGAGCACTCCGGACCGGTCTACATGCGCTTTGGACGCCTCCCTGTTCCTGTGTTCCACATGGAAGAGAGCTTCACCTTCCAGATCGGCAAGGGTGAAGTCCTGCTGGACGGTTCCGACATCGCCATCATCTCCACCGGCCTTATGACCTATGAGGCCCTGAAGGCTGGCAAATGGCTCCGCCAGCTCGGCATCCAGGCCAGGGTCATCAACCTGTGCACCATCAAGCCTCTAGACGAGGAGCTGATCCTGAAGGCCGCCCGGGAATGCGGCAAGATCATCACCTGTGAGGAGCATTCCATCATCGGTGGCCTGGGAGAAGCGGTATGCTCTCTGCTATCCGAACATCTCCCCACCCCTGTGCGCCGCATCGGCGTCAACGACGAGTTCGGCCACTCCGGCCCGGGCGCGGCGCTGCTTCAGGAATTTGGACTGTACGCCTGTCACATCGAGGAAGTCGTAAAAGAATTTCTCAATGTATCAGATCGTTAAGGAGATGCTTTCATGTCAAAGCTTTATTCTCTTGCCTACCTGACCATCCCCGGGACCGACCCGGTAGAACAGATCCGCATTGCCAAGGCCACCGGATATGACGCCGTCAGTCTGCGCACCATCCCCATGCATCTGCCAAACGAGCCGGAGTATCTGCTGCACAAGGACAAAAAGCTGTTTGAGGCCGCTAAAAATGCCCTGAAGGAATATGACATTCCTCTCATGGACATTGAGCTTGCCCGAGTCAGACCCGATCTGGACATTGCGGAGTATGAGCCTGCTTTTGAGGCGGCCGCCCAACTGGGAGCCACGGATGTTTTGGGCAGTGTCTGGACCCGCGACAGAAGCTACTACACCGAACAGGTGGGAAAGATCGCGGAGATGGCAGGACAGTATCATCTGAACTACAACATCGAGTTTCTGCCCTGGGCCGGGGTCCGTAATCTTCAGGAAGGAATCACCCTTGTGGACAATCTGCATTTGGACAATCTCTTTCTCATGGTGGATATGCTCCATGCCGGTCGGGCCGGGGTCACGCCTGCAGAGCTCAGGCGCACCGACCCCAAATACTTCAGATTCCTTCATTTGTGCGACGGCCCTGCGGGTCCCGACGGAGATCCGGTGCTGGCCAACATTAACGACGAGCTGATGATCTTCACTGCCCGGGAAGGCCGTCTCTACCCGGGAGAGGGCGCTATGGATGTGGCGGGAATGGTAGCAGCACTGCCTGAAATCCCCATTTCCATTGAGCTTCCCAACCTGAAGCGCATGGCCGAATTGGGGGCCGAAGGTCACGCCCGGCGCTGCCTGGAAACGGCAAAGGCGTATTTTGCCGGACACGGGATATTCTAAGAATATTATTGTTCTCCCATTGCTGATCGTGCTCCCTTTCACACAGACTTTTAGACGGTATGATTGATCAAAGGCGGTGTATCAATATGGAAGCTAAGGTAAAACGGATTGGTGTGCTTACCAGCGGCGGCGATGCCCCGGGCATGAATGCGGCCATTCGGGCGGTGGTCCGGACGGCAGTCAATCTGGGCATCGAATGCGTGGGTATCCGCAGGGGCTGGAACGGCCTAATCCACAGCGATTTTATCCCCATGAACAGCGACTCTGTCAGCCACATTCTGGATCAGGGCGGCACCATCCTTTACACCGCCCGCAGCGAGGAATTTATGACGCCCCAGGGCCGGGAAAAGGCGCTGGCCACCTGTAAGCTGCTGGGGCTGGATGGGATCATTGCCATCGGCGGCGACGGCACCTTCCACGGCGCTCTGGAGCTGTCCCGCCTGGGAATCCCTGTCGTGGGCATCCCGGCTACCATTGATAACGACCTGGGCTGTTCCAACTACACCATCGGGTTCGACACCGCCTGCAACACCGCCGTCTCCTGCATCGATAAGCTGAGGGACACCATGCAGTCCCATGAGCGCTGCTCGCTGGTGGAGGTCATGGGCCGCCGGGCCGGCTATCTGGCTTTGTATGTGGGCATCGCCGTGGGGGCCACCGCAGTGCTGATCCCCGAGCGGGGACTGAACTTTCAGCGGGATGTGGTGGAGCGTATTCAGGAATCCCGCATTGCAGGCAACACCCACTATATGATTGTGGTGGCCGAAGGGGCAGGCAGCGCCGTGGAGATCGGAAAGCAGATCCATCAGTCCCTGGATATTGAACCCCGTGTCACCGTGCTGGGACACATTCAGCGGGGCGGTTCTCCCACGGTTCGCGATCGGGAGACTGCCAGCCGCATGGGCTATGCAGCAGTCCAGGCCATGGCCGCCGGAAACGGCAGCTGTGTGATTGGCACCCAGCAGGGCAGTCTGGAAGCTATTCCCATTGAAAAGGCCCTCACTATGACCAAAAAGCTTCAGATGGAGCGCTACGCTGTCATGGAAGCCATGCACAACCACGCATAAGTTTGCTTATGGGATCCGAACCGCGGCCCAGACCCCGCGGTTTCCCTATATAAGATCCGCCTCCGATCATTCCTCGAAGGCGGATTTTTTCTCTCCACCGCCCTTTCAACGAACGGAAATCCATTCGCATTACAGAGTTTTCTTTTGAAAGCACGCCACAGATTTGATATTTTACCTTTACAAATTTTTCATGTCCGATTAAAATAAAAACATATCAGACAGTAAAATTTTTCATCAGGATATTTTTCTCGGAACGCTGAATATATTGTCCCAACACACAAGATAAGGAGGGAGATCCTGTGTTTGGCCTCATGAATTGCAGCGTTTCTCAGATCAACATCCCTGCTGTCCTGGTGGCAAACGGACTGGGCGCCAGTTTGATGCTTGTCATATTAGTCTGCAAACGCAGACAAATACAAAAAACCTATAACGACAGCAGATTTTTTTACTGGATGTGCTTGATCTGTTTTACGCTTTGTCTTTTGGAAACAGCCGGATTTATATTGGATGGAAAAGTATTTCCGGGCGCCCGGCAGATATCCCTGATTTTCAATGCCATTATTCTGATGCTCTCCGCCGTAATTGCCTATTTATGGGTCTGCTTTGTGGATTATAAGCTGTTTTCGGACACCCACCGCTTTCAAACATTCTATCCTATCATGGCTATTCCGGCCGCTCTGATCTGTCTAATGTCACTGGCAAATCTTTTTGTCGATGTCTTTTTCAGCATATCCGATCGAAATATATACTATCGTACACCACTATTTATTTTTCCCTGGGCTGTAGTTTATGGGTATATGACTTTTGGTGCTTTTTTGTTCCACCACTACCGTAAGCGGGTAGACAAATACTTATTTCTGCCGGTGATTGTTTTTTTAATTCCGGTATACTTAGGCAGCATTATTCAATTATTCTATTATGGTATTTCTGTTATCTGGCCCTCTGTGGCATTAGGCCTCACCTTTCTTTACATGAATCTTCAAAGCGAAGAGGCTTACCTAGATCCTCTGACTAATCTATATAATCGCAGTTATCTCCTGCACTATATACAACATATTTCCAAACAGGCAAAAAAAGGACGACATGTCATCGGTATCATGATGGATGTAGACGGTTTTAAGCAAATCAATGACAACTGTGGTCATTCAAAGGGAGATACTGTTTTGCAAGCTGTTGGAAAGGTCTTGCTTCGGGCTACTCGCGACACTGCTGTAGTCATCCGTTATGGCGGAGATGAGTTTGTCATTCTGCTGGAAAAGACCAATCCGCATCAGGTTCAAAGTGTTTTAGACAATATCCATCGGGAACTGGAACGATACAATTCCCAAAACAGCGTCTACGCTCCTGTTTCCCTCTCCATGGGCATTGCCGAATTTGACTGTAAAGATGTATTTGGTTTCTTCCAAGAAATGGATAAGAAAATGTATAACGAAAAAAGGGCTCTCTATTCCCGCCGGGCAGTTGATGAAGCATTGACCAGCAGAGGGGAAGGATAGAAGTATATTATCAGGAGCGCAGTATTATGAGGATTCGAAAAAGCCCCAAAGTGTCCGGCAATCTTCTCAATATTTTACTGCTGGCAGTGGTAGCTCTTACGCTGGTGTTTGGGATCTTCATGGTTCGAATCAAACTGCTGCAAAATGCCCAACGCCTTGGCGAGGCGCTGGTCCACAGCTATGCGCTGGAGGAAGAACTCAATATCCATTCTTTGCAGACCAATCTCCTCCTGGCAGGTCAGTTTTTGGACGAAATCATTGACAGCGGAGGCAATTCCACTGATATTCAGGCTTGGTTGTCAGGATATTTTACAAAATTCACCGACATTATCGGGAAAGATATGGTGGATTTTTATGCGGTAATTGATGGAGAAATTGTTGCTGCAAACCCTTGGGTCGGGGATTCCGACTACCAGTATGCACAAACTGATTGGTACCGCAGTGCCATTGACGCTAGCGGACAGGTCGTACAAGGCGCGGTCTTTCTGGACGCAGTCACCGGGCAAAAGGTCTTCACCATCTCCAAGGCATTGGAGCGGTCGGGAGATGTGCTGGCCATGGATGTTTATGTACAGAACGCATCACTGCACAATTCCGCCCATACACTGCCTGAAGACTGTTCCTATTTCCTGTGCGACGATGATGGAGAACTGATGTATTCCTCAACCAAGTGGAATATTCAGCCCCAGGATCTTCAAAATTATGCCGATTACATTATGGCTGGTATTGCCGACGGCTCTCTTTTGTCATATGACTCGTTCGTACAAGATCCGGAAGGTGTCTCCCGTGGGGTCTATTACCAGCAGATGGACAATGGCTGGACTGTCATCATGACCATTCCCGTTCAGTCAATCTTGCTGGGAGAACAGGGCATCGTTGTTTATCTGATGGCGGCACTGGCCGTAATCATGTTCTTTGCACTGGCTTTCATGTCCATTCAGGATGCCGTAAAAAGGCGCATCATGAAAAAAGCCGATGATACCATTCACATGCTGGGTGATTCCTTTTATTCCATCTACAGGGTCAATGTCCAGACAGGAAATTACGAATCCATTAAAATTTATCAGGACTTGCTGGATAAAATACCAGAGAAGGGTGCATACTCCATGCTTCTGCAGACCATGCGTCTTCTGGTAAAGCCCAGCACCTTTCGTATCTTCGAGACGAGCTTTTCTCTGGAGAGCATCCGTCAACGGATTGCCCAGGGGATTGCCGACTACGGCGGGGATTATCAACGCCAGTTTGGGGACACCTACCGCTGGGTCAATATCCGCACACTCTATAACCGGGATCTGGCCCCTGATGAGGTCATTTTATGCTTCCGGGATGTAGACGAGGAAAAGCGGCGCGAGCTCCAGAATACCATTATTTTACAAGATGCTCTGGACGCAGCCCAAAAGAGCACCAAAGCCAAATCAGAATTCTTCAGCAGCATGTCTCACGACATGCGCACCCCTCTTAATGCTATCATCGGCTGCTGTAGCCTGGCGGAAAAAAGCCATGCTGCGGGAGATGACAGCAAGGTCTGGGATTATATCAAAAAAATCCAGTTTTCCGGCAGTCAACTTCTGGATTTGATCAATGATATTTTGGAGTTGTCCAGAATGGAAGCCGGAAAACACAACTTGGATCAGCGTGAGCTGAACCTGAAGGAGCTCTTACTCAATACCGCCGATATTTTTCAGGATCGAGCTCGTGAAGAAGGGAAAACACTGGATGTCACAATTGACTTCCGGGAAGACATTGTGATCGGAGATGAAAAAAAGTTAATTCAGATAATTAACAATCTTCTCTCCAACGCCATGAAATACAGCGATCCCGGTGACTCTATCCGTTTGGACGCCAAACAATTCGATTTCCAGCAGCACAGCAAATACCAAATCGTTGTGGAAGATACCGGCATCGGAATGTCTCCTGCCTTTTTGGAGCATCTTTTTGATCCTTATTCCCGGGAAACCGTTTTTTCGGCCCACCCCGCTGTGGGCACCGGACTAGGCATGTCAATTGTCAAAAGTTTAGTTCAGCAGATGAGCGGTGAAATCTCTGTGGACAGCAAATTGGGAGAAGGCTCTCGTTTTACTGTAACCATTCCGCTGAAGGTCGCCCGCCTTCAGAAAGCTTCGGGGACTTCCCCCGCACTTTCCGCTTCCCAAGCAGATTTTGACTGGACCGCTCAGACCATTCTGGTAGCTGAGGATAACGAATTGAACCGGGAAATTGTAACAGAAATTCTCCAGCAGATGGGTGCAAAGGTCCTGCTCGCTGTAAACGGCGAACAGGCTGTACAAATGTTCCTCACCGCTCCCCCCTGTTCCATCGACGCCATTTTGATGGATATGCAGATGCCTGTGATGGATGGCTGTCAGGCGGCCCAAGCGATCCGCCATTTGAATCGGGAGGACGCCCTAACGGTTCCCATCATTGCCGTGACCGCCAATGCTTTTGCCGAGGACATTGCCCGGACCACGCAAGCAGGCATGAACGATCACATTTCCAAGCCAATTGACAGCACCCTCCTCAGCCGTACCCTGCAGAAACTAATCTCAGCGCAAGCACAATACAGATGCACTTCAGAACCACAGAACACTGGTGGGAGGGCTGACAGTTGAAGGATTTCAAGGAAGAAACCATCCTTATCGTGGATGATGAAGAAATCAATCGGGCAATTTTAGCCAATATATTCAGTCCCCAATATAATATTATAGAGGCAGAAAACGGTCAGATCGGTCTGGCCGCCACACAAGAATATCAAGACTCCATTTGTGCTATTTTATTGGATGTGGTCATGCCTCAGCTCAACGGAATAGAAGTGCTGCGCCGCCTTCGCCTGCAGGGGCTGACCAAGAAAATTCCTATTTTTTTAATTACTGCGGATGCGGGCAGTTCCACCATGCGTGAGGCCTATGACCTGGGTGTTATGGATGTGATTTTCAAGCCGGTGGTACCCTATATTGTCCGGCGGCGAGTCAATTCAGTGGTGGAACTGTTTCGTGCCCGGCATCGGCTGGGCGCCGAGGTAGAACGCCAACGGGATCAGTTGCTGATTCAGGCCCAACAGCTTGCAGAGATGGGAATGGGAATGGTGGAAGCACTCTCCACAGCCATCGAATTTCGAAGCGACGAGTCAGGAGAACATGTCCGCCGGATCCATGATATTACCTGCCTTCTTCTGCGAGACACTCCATTGGGCAACGGCCTGTCTGAATCTCAAATCAAGCTGATTGGGGTTGGCGCTGTCACCCATGATGTGGGAAAAATCTCCATTCCCGACGCTATTTTGAATAAAAGGGGCCGCCTAACTCCAGAAGAATTTGAATTAATGAAGACCCACACAATCAAGGGAGCCGAGCTTTTGTCCAGAATTCCACAAATGCGGGAGCACTCCGCTTATCAATATGCCTATGACATTGCCCTGCACCACCATGAGCGCTGGGACGGCGGCGGCTATCCTCATCATTTGGTGGGAGATGAGACCCCAATCTGGACCCAGATCGTTTCCCTGGCCGATGTATACGACGCTCTGGTAAGCAAACGCTGTTACAAGGATGCTCTGGCAGCGGATGTGGCCATGAATATGATCCTGAACGGTCAGTGCGGCGTTTTTAATCCGAAACTTCTGGAGTACTTCCGACAGGTGGAACCCTCCCTTCGGAAATTTTATCATACTTCCAAAGGAGCATAGGAAAAGATGGATGAAATAACACGAAAACGACTGGAAACTATCGGCATCGATGTAGATGAGGCTCTTGGCCGCTTTCTGAATAACGAGTCTCTGATGATGAAATTTCTCCTCCGTTTCCCTTCTGACGAAAACTTTTCCCGGCTGAAACAGGCCTTGGATTGCCAAGATTCCACCGGAGCCTTTGAGGCCGCCCATACCTTGAAAGGGGTAACAGGAAATCTCTCCATGAAGTCTTTTTATCAACAGATCAGTTCTCTGGTAGAGGACCTTCGCGGCGGCGCACTGGCCAGTGCCGAGGAGAAAATGCCTGCTCTGGAGTCTCAGTATACACAAATCGTCTCAATATTGAATCAGCTTTCATAAGCTGGGTTCCGGCACAAAAAATATTTGGCAAAGCCGCTGAAAGGCGGCGACGCAAAGCTGTGAGTCTACGGCAGGAAACTGCTACGATCGTCAGGCTGCAAAAACTTTCATGGGTACATGAAAGCTTTTTGCAGCTTTTTTGTTGGAGGTGCAACTTGAACGAAGTTTACCGACAGGAGAAAAAATATTTGATGACGCTGGTAGATATCGGCCGCCTCGCCCGCCGTCTGGACCCAGTCATGCTGCAGGATATCCACAACGGAGCCCGGGGATATCCCATTCGTTCTCTCTATTTCGATACTCTGGATGACCAAGATTTTAAAGAAAAAATTGATGGTATCGAGCTGCGACGAAAGATCCGTCTGCGTATTTACGATCCGGCCGCAAATTTTGCAATGCTGGAAATGAAACAAAAGCAAGGGAATTACCAAAAAAAGCGTTCTCTGCGCATCAGCCGGTCAGATGCTCTGGAGTTGTCAGCTGGCTGTTACCGCAGTCTGCTTGGCTACCGTGATCCTTTTGCAGCGGAGTGCTTTGGTCTCATGCACACGAGGTGCTACCGTCCAAAAACTATCGTGGAGTATCAACGGAAAGCTTATATTGCCCGGGAAAATAAAATACGCATCACATTTGACCAGGAGATCCGTGCCAACGAAGCCTGCTTCGATCTATTTTCTCCCAAACTTGATTTATATCCGGTGCTCGACCCCTTTAACGGAGTTCTGGAGGTAAAATACAACGGCTTCCTCCTCAGCTATATCAAAGCTCTGGTCAGCGGTACCGACCGCTCAGAACTGTCTGTCAGCAAATACTGCCTGGCCCGAAGTGCGGGTTTGAAATTCAGTCTGTAATCAGTAAAGAAGAGAGGTCATCCTATATGAGAAAACTGCTGCTCGATCTGTTGGAAAATACCGGCCAGCTGGACCCGGAGGCTATTATTCTCCGAATGGCGGTGGGGACTGCTCTGTCATTTTTTATCTATCTCTCCTATATGCTCTCCCATGAGGGCAGCATATACAGCAAAAAGTTCAATGTATCTCTGATGGCCCTGACCACCATCACTACAGCAGTCATGATTGTCATCGGAAACAACATTGCCCTTTCTCTTGGCATGGTGGGCGCCCTGTCCATCGTCCGGTTCCGTACCGCTATCAAGGACTCCCGGGACACCATTTACATCTTTTGGTCCATCGTGGTAGGTATCTGCTGCGGCGCCGGGGACTTTCTGGTCGCCGGCTGTGGAAGCGCCTTTACCTTTCTGGTGCTCCTGATCTTCGGACGAATCAAGAATGATGATCGGCTGCTGCTGATCATCCGTGCCTCCCGAGTCAATGAGGAGCGCATTGAGGCTCTCATCTTCCAGTATTACGCTCGAAAGGCAAATCTCCGAGTAAAAAACACCACCGAAACCACGGTGGAATTTATCTATGAGCTGAGCCGGCATACAATGCGGCGAGCGGAAAAAGGCAAAACAGGTGCCGCTAAAAGCATTACCGACGCTATCTATGAACTGGGCAGCATCGAATATTGTAACCTGGTCATGCAAAACGACGAGATCAGCAGCTGATAAGCTGTTTCTGAACGGGGAGGTGTTTTCATGAAATATCGCGCGGCCGGTGTACTGGCTATGGTGCTGATGCTCCTGGCGGTATTTTTTGCCACCGCCGCAGAGGGAGACAACACCGCCAACCGGGTCCACCAACACTTGACTGCCCGACAGCCCGATGCAGGCTGTGACTGTGACGGCAGTGAGCTGTGCACCCACCTTCCCTTGGTCCTTATTGACACCGGCGGCATAGAGATCCCTGGGGAGCCGATCACAGATGAAAGCAATCATGAAATCGGGTTTACCTCCACCGAGCAGGGAGAGGTCATGCTGACCGCCAAAATCTCCGTGATAAGTGGAAATGATCAAAATCACCATCTCTCTGATGAACCAGACTTGGAAAGCGAAATGCTGATTCGGATCCGTGGTAACTCCTCCCGCCACTTCGACAAAAAAAGCTATCTTATACGCTTGATTGAGGAAAACGGGGATTATCGCAACGAGGAGGTCATGGAGATGCCTCCACACTATGAGTGGGCTCTTCACGGCCCCTTTCTGGACAAAAGTCTGATTCGTAACTATATGTGGTATAACATTACCGGCGAATTTATGGACTATGCCCCTAATGTCCGATTCTGCGAAGTAATTTTAAATGGGGAGTACCAAGGGCTCTATGTCATGACAGAAACCCTTACCAACGGAGAGGATTGTCGTATCAATGTTTCGGAACCCATTGAAGGAACCGATCAGACAGGATATCTCCTGCGGCTGGATCGCGGGAGTGAGACTCCAATCAAAAACATTAAAACCTTTTCTAACTATTCCTATCGCAACATGCAGAAATTTGACATCAAATATCCCCGCTCCGGCGACCTAACGCCAGAACTGACCGCTGCCATCACACAAGAGTTTTCTGACTTTGAAAAAAGCCTGTACTCCTACGACTATGATACAGATGATTTCGGCTACTATTATGACATTGATGTACAGTCTTTTATAGACTACTTCATTATCAACGAATTCACCACCAACTATGATGCCGGCTGGCTTTCCACCTATCTCTATCGGGACATCGGCGGAAAATACAAGATGGTCATCTGGGATTTCAATTCCGCCTGTGATAATTACGAACTTACAACGCTGGAGCCCCGGCGATTTGAGATGCAGCTGTGTGTTTGGTACTACATGCTGATGAAGGATGAGTATTTTGTGGAGCATCTCATTGACCGCTATCGCGAACTGAGAGAGACTTATTTGAACGACGACTACTTAAGTCAATATATTGATGATACCGTTGCCTATTTGGGAGATGCTGTTGACCGCAACTTTGAGGTTTGGGGATACACATTTGATGAATACCTTCCTTTGTCCCCCGAAAGCCGGAATCCAGAAGACTTTACCGCTGCCGTAGAGCAGATGCGGGAATTTATTTATCACCGCGGCGCGTGGATGGATGAGCACATTGATGTTCTGCTTCAATACTGTCACGAGTCCAAAGTCAAAAAGTTCAATCACTGATTACGATAAGGGGGTACCATGAAAAAATTCATCATCTCAGCAGTCATCGTGGTACTGCTCATCTTTTCATGGAATATGGCTTACTACCGCTTGGGAATCTATATTGATCTGGACCCTGACGAGCCCGTTACCACTTTTATGAAAACAAATGCGGACGCCATCTACATGGAGCGCAACGGTTCCTATGTCCCATTTGAGATCCGCGGTGTCAATATGGGCGTGGGTCTTCCCGGGGAGTGGGCCACCGACTATGCCATTGACAAAGACACTTATCTCAGGTGGTTCGGCATGATCCAGGAGTTGGGTGCCAACACGGTCCGAGTATATACCATTTTACAGGATAACTTTTACAACGCCTTTTACGAATATAACACTCAGCGTCAGGAAGCAGGAGAAGAACCTCTGTGGCTGATCCACGGAGTATGGGTCAACGACTATATACAAAACTCCCACCGGGATGCCTATGACGAAGACTTCCAGCAGACCCTTATTGATGACTGTCGGACGGTAATCGATATTCTCCACGGACAGAAAACCCTGTCTCTCGGCTACGGACTTGGTTCCGGCTCCTACCGCAAGGATGTCTCTCAATGGGTAATCGGCTATATCATTGGTGTGGAATGGGAGGATGTGACCGTAGTATACACCAATCACAAATATCCGGACCGGACTCAATATCAGGGGGTCTACCTCTCCACCACCGCAGATGCTTCCCCCTTTGAAGCCATGCTGTGTGAGGTTGGTGATCGAATGATTCAATATGAAAGCACCCGCTATAAACAGCAGCGTCTGCTGGCCTTTTCCAACTGGCCCACCACCGATCCCTTTGACTATCCAGAAGACATCAGCCGATTTTTTATGAAGTGCGCAAAGGTGGATGTTGAGCATATCAAGCCTACGGAAGCCTTTCTGTCGGGATACTTCGCCTCCTACCATGTTTATCCCTACTACCCCGACTATCTCAATTACACCTATTTAAACAAAGATATAGAGGATCCTCTTGCTTCATCCCGATACTCC
>CALWOR010000213.1 GCA_944383205.1 uncultured Oscillospiraceae bacterium
TTGCCTTGCGAGTATGAGTATATCCAAGAATCATTAAAAAAGTTCTCTGCAAATGTTACAAAAGAATTAAATCTTTTCCCTCACCGGAGCTTTTCAAAAAAGCGCTGGAGGATCTCCTCGCACTCCCTGATGAGGGGGCCCTGGTAGATCCTGGGATGGTGGTTGAAGCGCTCTTCAAACAAATTGAGCACTGAGCCGCAGCATCCGGCTTTTTCGTCCCTGGCTCCGTAGCGAACCTCGTCCACTCGTGCATTGATGATCCCCCCGGCGCACATGGGGCAGGGCTCCAGGGTCACATATAGGGTACAGCCGTGAAGACGCCAGCTCCCCGTCCGGGCGCAGGCGTCCCGGATGGCGTCCAGCTCAGCATGGGCGGTGGCATCTCCATTGGCCTCCCGGCGGTTTCGGCCTCGACCGATGATTTCCCCGTACCGGACAATGACGCAGCCCACCGGAACATCTCCGTCTTCTATAGCCTCCCGAGCCAAATCCAGCGCCTTTTCCATATAGTATTCGTGGTCCATACCGTCCTCCGTATTCCTTTTTTCCCAGTGTACCCGATGCTTTGCTTTTTCGCAAGGGGGACAGGTCAAATCCCTTGTACTGAGGGACGAATCGTGGTAAAATAGCCACCGAATTTAAAAACTGAGGAATTTTATCTATGACGACCTATTTTGCCGGACAATTCGATATTGCTGTGATTGGGGCCGGCCATGCCGGGATCGAAGCCGCTTTGGCCGCCGCCCGAATGGGACTTAAAACCCTGTGCTTTACCGTCAACCTGGATGCGGTGGGCAATATGCCCTGTAACCCCGCCATCGGCGGCACGGGGAAGGGCCACCTGGTCCGGGAACTGGACGCTCTGGGGGGAGAGATGGCTCGGGCAGCCGACAGGGCCTGTATCCAATACCGGCTGTTGAACCGGAGCAAAGGCCCCGCTGTCTGGTCCCTCCGGGCTCAGGCCGACCGCAGAGAGTATCAGAAAATTATGAAGCACACCCTGGAACAGCAAGAAAATCTTTGGGTCAAGCAGGCAGAAGTGGTGGAAGTTCTCACCGAGGATGGGGCCGTTTCCGGTGTCGTGACCCACACGGGAGCCGTCTATAAGGTGAGGGCTGCCATTGTGGCCACCGGCACTTATTTGGGTGGCCGCATTGTGGTAGGGGAAGTTGTCCGCGATTCCGGACCCGACGGTCTGTCCGCCGCCCTGCCTCTCACACAGAGCCTTTTGAAGCTAGGCCTGTCCATCCGCCGCTTTAAGACGGGCACACCCCCCCGGGTCAACCGTCGGTCAGTGGACTTTTCCAAAATGGAGCTCCAGTTGGGAGATGAAAACGGCCAGGCCTTTTCCTTCCAGACCGAGGTACCCCCCAAAAACCAGGCGGTGTGCTACCTGACCTATACCAATGAGCGCACCCATGAAATCATCCGGGCAAATATGTCCCGTTCGCCTCTCTTTGACGGCACCATTGAAGGAGTGGGGCCCCGGTACTGCCCCTCCATCGAGACCAAGGTGGACCGCTTCCCGGACAAGGAGCGCCACCAGCTGTTCATTGAGCCCATGGGGCTGGACACAGAGGAGCTGTACATCCAGGGCTTTTCCTCCTCTCTGCCGGAGGAGGTTCAGATCCAGATGCTTCACACCATCCCCGGCCTGGAGCAGGCAGAGATGACCCGGTGCGCCTACGCCATTGAGTACGACTGCGTAGACCCCACCCAGCTGGAGGCCACCCTAGAGGTCAAGTCCGTCCCAGGCCTCTATGGGGCGGGGCAGTTCAACGGCTCCTCCGGCTATGAGGAGGCCGCCGTCCAGGGCTTTGTGGCGGGGGTCAACGCGGCGCTGAAGATTTTGGGCAGGCCCCCCTTCATCCTCCGCCGGGACCAGGGCTATATCGGGGTGCTCATCGACGATCTGGTAACCAAGGGCACCAATGAACCCTACCGGATGATGACCTCCCGTACTGAATACCGCCTGCTCCACCGCCAGGACAACGCCGACCGGCGGCTCACCCCCATGGGATATGAATTGGGTCTGGTGTCCCGGGAACAATATGAAAAGGTGCTGGAGAAGTATCGCATGGTGGATAAGGAGGTAAACCGGCTGGAGCACACAGGGACGCCGCCCTCCCCTCAGCTTGACAAACTGCTGAAGGACAAGGGAGAGCCCCCGGTCAAAGACGGAGCCCGTTTAGCCGACCTTATCCGCCGTCCTCGCCTCACCTATGCCGACCTGGCTCCCTTCGACCCCCAGCGCCCTCAGCTGCCTGAAAAAGTAGTTAGCGAAGCGGAAATTACCATCAAGTACGCCGGCTATATCGACCGGCAGCTGCGTCAGGTGGAGGAAGTCAAGCGCCTGGAGGATCGGTCCTTACCCAAGGATCTGGACTACCTCTCCATCTCCGGTCTTCGCCTGGAAGCCCGCCAAAAGCTGTCTGAGATTCGCCCCCGAAACCTGGGGCAGGCCAGCCGGGTCTCCGGCGTTTCTCCCGCCGATGTAGCTGTGCTGATGGTCTATTTAAAGCAGGGAGAAGGGAAAGGAGGAGACGCCTGTGGAATTGACGCAAATTAAAGGAAGCACCTGGGTGATTGAAGCCATGGAGCTCATCCCCCTCTACAAGTTGGATGACAGCCGCTGTATCCTGCTGGACAACGGACTGCTGGAGGAGCGCCAGGAACTGGAACAGCTCCTTGTGGACAACGGACTGCATCCTGTGGGTATTTTATGCTCCCATGCCCATGTGGACCACTGTGCCAACAGTGGATACTTTCAGCAAAAATATGGGACAAAAATCGCCCTCACTGCTCCGGAAGCCGCCATGTGCTCCAATATTCTGACCCTGAAATGTTACTTCCTCACCCTGCCCCCGGACATGGTGGCGCGGGAATCCTCCTGTATGGTCCATACCCCCGATGTGATCGTACCCCCGGAGGACGGGACCTTTTCCTTCTGTGGTGCCGAGTTTCAGATTATCCACACTCCGGGCCATTCCGCCGGCCATATTTGTATCATCACCCCCGATAAAGTGTGCTATACCGCTGACGCTCTGCTCAGCCATGAAATGCTGAAGGCAAAGCTGCCTTACGCGCTCAGTCACCAGATGGCCATGGAGAGCCGGGAAAAGCTGCGGGATGTGAACTGCAGCCACTATGTCATGGCCCACAGAGGAGTCTGCACTCTTCCGGAAATTAACAGCCTCATTGATGAAAATCAGGCCCTTCTCCGCCGCAGAGCGGAGGAGATCCTCGCCCTGATCAGCCGTCCCATGACTGCAAGCCAAATTGACGAGGCAGTCTGCATCCAGGACGAGCTCTTTACCAAGAAGCCCCGCCGGGCACTGCGCTTTGAACGGAATATCCGCTTTTTTGTGGAATATCTCACCGACCTCGGTCTTTTGGAGATGGAGTGCAAAAACGGAACTGTATACTATCACCAGTCGGAACGCACCGATCAGTAATGCCACAGGATTCTGTATTTTGAACACACATTGGCACAAGCGCTGGTATCCTTTCACCATTCTCTGTAAATTTTTCAGAAATACTTGCAATATTTCTGAATTTGTGGTACACTTTTCTGTACTTCCGGGCATTTCCGGTTCATGATGTGAAATATTTGCCCCCATGGGGCCTTGAAAGGAACGAAAACAAATGGAAACGCTGAACCTGATCCTTACCATCGTCCAGGTCCTTTGCGGGCTGGCCGTCATCGCCGTAGTTATGCTTCAGTCCGGCAAAAGCGCCGGCCTGTCCGGAGCCATTGCCGGCGGCGCCGATACCTTCCTGTCCAAGAACAAGGCCAAGAGTGTGGACGCCAAGCTGGCCAAGATGACCAAGTGGGTCGCCATTGTCTGGATTCTGCTGACCCTGATCCTGTGCATCATCTGATACAGCTCTTCTTGGGCGCACCTACAGAAAGTGATCAATCAATGAAACAGCCGGGCCGCTGATCGCGGTCCGGCTGTTCGATTTTTGTCAGAGAACTTTTTCTCGTTTGGTTCCTACATATTTGCCATCTTCAATTTCGCCCACTGCCTGATAGCCATGTGCTTCATAATATTGATTCAGTTTTAAGTTTGTCTTGATGCAGTCCAGGCGAAACCGTTTTTTCCCAAGTGATCTGGCCAGTTCTTCACATGCAGCCAAAAAGATTCCACCGCTTCCCGGCGCCGCCCGGTCCGTCACAAAATTGTGCAGATAAACTGACGGGAGATCCTCCTGTCCCCATAAAGAATCTGACTCGGCAAGTACGCCGGCACTGAGGATCTCTCCTGTCCCAGGCACCTTCAATACATAAAGCCGCCCCTCAGAAATGGCTGTCCGATAATAGGATTCAGGATAAAGATCCCAATAATTCACATAATTCCACTGACTGATTCCATGATCGTCCATCCATTGAATGCGATCCCGGATCAAAGAAAAGATCTGCTCCTCATCACCCGGAGCAGCAGGGCCAAATACCGCGCGTTCACGACCGCTCATACCAGCCCCTCCTCCGCTTACTTCATCTCATGACTGTTCAGCAGAGCCTGCTTGATATCCCAGAGCTTTTGGGACAGGTCCACATAGTAGTTGTGGGGGTTTTCAAACCGCTTTACCTCATCCCACAGGGAGTCAACCTGCCGCTGGCAGTAGGCCCGGCTGGCCTGGAGATCGGGTACCTGATAGACCAGCTCTCCTCCCTGGAACACGGGTACCATCAGCTCTCTGGCTTCGATATTGGTAAAGACCTTCCGCTTCCAGGTGGCGTCGGGATCAAAGAGCTCCAGCGGCTGGTCAAAGTCAAATTCCTCGTCCCGCAAACAAATCAGATCGGCCTCCGCCTTACCGGTGTCCTTGGAAAAGATTCGATATACTTTCTTGAAATGGGGAGTGGTGATCTTGGCGGGATTCTCACTGATCTTGATCTTGGGAATAATATTTCCCTGGTCGTCCTCAATGGCGGCCAGCTTATAGACTCCGCCGAACACAGGTTCACTGCGGGAAGTAATCAACCGCTCTCCCACTCCAAAGGAGTCAATACGAGCTCCCTGGCGCACCAGATCCCGAATGATATACTCGTCCAGAGCATTGGAAACCACGATTTTGCATTCGTTGAGCCCCGCCTCATCCAGCATCTGCCGGGCCTTCTGGGAGAGATAGGTCAGATCGCCGGAGTCCAGGCGGATGCCGCACTTCGTGATTCCCTGGGGAAGCAGGACCTCTTTAAATGCCCGGATGGCATTGGGTACACCGGACTTCAGAACATTGTAGGTATCCACCAGCAGGGTGGCGTTGTTGGGGTAGAGTTCACAGTAGGTTTTAAAGGCGGTATACTCATCGGGAAACATCTGAACCCAGGAGTGGGCCATAGTGCCTGTGGCAGGGGAGCCGTAGCGCTGATCAGCCATGGTGCAGGCAGTGGCGGAACATCCGGCGATATAGCTGGCTCTCGCCCCCAGCAGCGCCCCGTCAGAGCCCTGAGCCCGCCGGGATCCAAATTCCGCCACAGGCCGCCCCTCAGCCGCCCGGACGATCCGGTTGGACTTGGTGGCAATGAGACTCTGGTGGTTCAGGGTCAAAAGGACAAAGGTCTCGATAAACTGCGCCTGGATAGCAGGAGCCCGCACAGTCAAAATGGGCTCATTGGGAAACACAGGAGTGCCTTCGGGTACTGCCCAGATATCCCCAGTAAATTTGAAGTCCCGAAGAAAGTTCAGAAACTCTTCACTGAAGCAGCCCTTTCCTCTGAGATAATCCAGGTCTTCCTCATCAAAACATAACTCCTGAATATATTCCACCACCTGAGCAAGGCCGGCGGCAATGGAAAAGCCCCCCTTATCCGGGACGGAGCGGTAAAATACATCAAAATAGCAGATTCGGTCCTTGAGGCCGGTTTGAAAATATCCATTGGCCATGGTCAGCTCATAAAAGTCACAAAGCATGGTAAGATTGGTCTTCGCTTTCATGGCGAAAAGCCTCCTTCAAGGGAGGGTGACAAGACACCCGATTTCTATTTATTATACCCTTTGCGTAAAGAAAAGGCAAGGAAAAGCGGGAAAATTCACTTCTTCTGCTTTCTTCGTATTTGATCAGCCCTGTTCCTTGAAAAAAATCTCTTTTTATTTTTATGTTCAATTAAAAAACGCTTCGTATTTTTTATTTAAAAAATACGAAGCGTTTTGATTTATTGTATTTTACTGCTTCTTCTTGGATGCCTCACGCATACGGTCGCTATGGTCCAGAATCCGCTTGCGCAAACGAAGATTCTCCGGAGTGCACTCCAGCAACTCATCATCAGCCAAAAACTCCAGACACTGTTCCAAAGACAGCGTCCGCGGAGTAACCAGACGCAGAGCTTCATCGGAACCGGAAGCCCGCATGTTGGTCAGCTGTTTCTTTTTACATACATTGACGGATATGTCCTCTTGCTTCGGGGTCTCTCCTACAATCATACCGGCATAAACAGGGGTACCAGCACCGATGAACAAAGTCCCCCGCTCCTGAGCATTGAACAGACCATATGTCACCGCTTCACCCGTCTCAAATGCCACCAAGGAACCAGTAGACCGGCGGCTGATCTCACCCTTCATGGGAGCATATTTTTCAAAGACCGAGGCCATAATACCCTCGCCCTTGGTATCAGTCAAAAATTCGTTGCGGTAGCCGAACAGGCCACGGGAGGGAACCAAAAACTCCAATTTGGTACGGTTTCCCACAGGGGTCATAGACTGGAACTCCCCCTTTCTGGAGCCTAGTTTCTCCATCACCGCACCCACGCAATCATTTGGTACATCGGCCACTAGGCGTTCCACAGGTTCGCACTTTACACCATCAATCTCCTGGTAGAGCACGCGGGGGGGAGAGACTTGAAACTCGTAGCCTTCCCGACGCATAGTTTCCATCAAGATAGACAGGGACATCTCGCCTCGGCCGGCCACATTAAAAGAGTCCGTGGAATTTTCCACTTCGTTTACCCGCAGGGACACATCCTTCAAAGTTTCACGAAACAGTCGTTCCCGGAGCTGGCGGCTGGTGACAAACTTGCCTTCCCGCCCGGCAAAGGGGGAATCATTCACCGAAAAAGTCATCTCAATAGTAGGTGCGGAAATCTTGACAAATTCAATGGGCTCAATACACTCCGGGGCACAGATGGTGTCACCAATAGTAATATCCCCAATGCCGCTCATGGCAATGATATTACCAGCAGTAGACTCCTGAATGGGTACTTTGGACAGCCCATCAAATTCATAAAGGGCAGTCGCTTTGGCCTTCTTGGCGGGGGCATCAGGGTCATGGTAATTGCACACGGCAATCTCTTGGTTTTGCTTGATGGTACCTCGCTCAATTCGACCAATGGCAATGCGCCCTACAAACTCGTTGTAGTCAATAGCGGAGACCAACATCTGGAAGGGAGCCTCCAAATCTACCTCAGGTGCGGGAATATATTCCACAATGGCATCAAAGAGAGGCTTCAAATCGCTCCCCGCCACATCAGGCTGTACAGAGGCAGTTCCCTGGCGGCCGGAGCAGAAGAGCATGGGGGAGTCCAGCTGCTCATCGCTGGCATCCAGATCCATCAGCAGTTCAAGTACTTCGTCAATAACCTCGTACACACGCTGGTCGGGGCGGTCAATCTTATTGACCACTACGATTACCCGATGCCCCAGCTCAAGGGCCTTGCTCAATACAAAGCGGGTCTGGGGCATGGGCCCTTCGGCGGCATCCACCAGCAGAATGACGCCGTTGACCATCTTCAGGATACGCTCCACCTCGCCGCCGAAATCGGCGTGGCCCGGAGTGTCCACAATATTGATCTTGATATCGCCGTACTGCACAGCGGTATTCTTGGCAGTAATGGTAATGCCGCGCTCACGCTCCAAATCATTGGAGTCCATAACACGATCCACCACAGTCTGGTTTTCCCGGTATACTCCCGACTGCTTGAGCAGTTCGTCCACCAGGGTGGTCTTCCCGTGGTCGACATGGGCAATGATGGCAACATTTCTCAGTTTTTCATTCCGCATGAAACCTGCACCTCTCTTGGATTTCTCAACGAATGGGTATTATACCTCTATTTTGTTGAAAAGGCAACGGGGATAAGAAAAAAATTATAAACAAGGAACCTTTTTGTCGTTTTTTCGTCTGGTTTTAATAGAAGACATCACAGCGGTTTTCTATAATAGAAAAAATGTTCTATTCCCTCTTGACTTATTCGAACATTTGTTGTAGTTTATTATCAGATTCATTGCTCTGTCTTTTTTACAAGGGGCGACACACACAATTGTCCGTTTTTTGGGACTGTTTTGGCGATAAAATATTTTCATCTTTGAAACGGAGGGATCTCGTATGCAAACTGTTTATTATGCCACCTCTCACTATATTCGGCACGAGGGCAACCTTGTAGATCTGAACGAGTTCCGCCGTAAGCTGTCTCTGTCCCGGGAAATGTCCCTTCAGGCGGAGCAGGAGGAGCTTCCGGAAAACAAGCCGCAAATCTCCCTTCTTCCCTATACCCGCAAGGATCATGCAAAATGTTTTAACCGTACCGCATGGGTACTGGACGCCTGTGCAAGCCTTGGCGTCATTATTATGACCCTCTCTTTTGCTTTGACGCTCTTTACATAATCCATCAAATCAACCCCAAAATATTGGGGAATGTTTATATTTTTGATACAATTTGTTTACAGAACATCAGGAAAGGCTCCTGATGTTCTTTTTTTGTACAATTTTCAGCAGTTTTTTAAAAACTAAGGGGTTGACGGAAAAAAAGAATTTGTGTATAGTATTGTTACCGTTTTGTAACTCTTATTTCAAGTTTGTCATTTTTTCTTTGATAAAAGCGAGGTAACCCCAGATGGAACAATTCCAGGCTCAGATCCAGGAGCTGATCGCCAACATCAAAAATAAAGTTCTCTCCTTTTGGGAGCGGATTGACAGATCTGAACAGAAAAAGAAGCTCCTTCTTTATTATAAAGTCGGAAAAGAATGGTCCCGGATCCATATTCGCCGATGGACCCACCTCTTTCACGGCGCCGCTGCAGGAAACCGCGCGGTGGGTCCCATTACCTTTTTGCTGGTCTCCGCCGCTCTGGGCAGCGCCCTGACTTTGACCACCCTCTATTCCACCAGTTACGCCGTTGTGGTTGACGGGCAGCAAGTGGGTGTCGTGGCCGATCAAAGCGTGGTGGATCACGCCATTGAGACTGTGGAAAGCCAGGGCTCCCAGCTTCTTGGCTATAACTATCAGATTTCATCAGAAGTGGATTATCAATTCACTCTGACCTTAAAAAGCGACCTTAGTGATGAGCAGACCATCCGCAATTATTTTTACGAACAGCTTACGGAAGTCAGCGATGAGCTTCGGGCTTATGAAGTGGTGGTAGACGGGCGCTCCATTGGCATCGTAAAGGATCAGGATGCTCTCAACCGTATGCTGGAGGAATTAAAAGATCAATACACCACAGAAAATACAGTGCAGGTTGACTTTGCTGAAAATCTTCAAATCAACAATGTATACGCCGTGGACAATTACATGACCACAGATGAAATGCGTCAGGCCCTCGAGGCCAACACCACCGGCGATACCACCTACACGGTAGAAAAAGGCGACACCTTCAATGCCATTGCCTATGCCAATGACATGTCGATCAGCGACTTGAAGGCTCTCAACCCTGGCATTGACATCAACCGTCTGATGATCGGAGATGTTCTCAATGTCAAAGAACTGATTCCCACCCTGTCTGTTAGAACTCTGGACCATGAGGTATATACCCAGGCCATTGAGTGTCCTGTAGAGACAGTGGAGGACAGTTCCATGTACAAGGGCGACAGTAAAATCATTACGCAGGGTGAAGAAGGTGAGGCTGAGATCGAGGCCGATGTGGTCTATCTCAATGGCTATGAGCAGGAACGCACCGTTACCAGCTCCACCACTCTGCGGGAGCCCACCACCACCGTCAAGGCTGTGGGCACCAAGGAGAAGCCCAAGACCGCTTCCACCGGCTCCTACTCCTGGCCCACTTCCAGCCGCCGCATCAACTCCTATTTCGGCGGGCGGTATATCTATGGCTACTATGATTACCATTCCGGCCTGGATATCCACGCTACCTATGGGGAAAAGATCAAGGCGGCTGACGGCGGCACTGTTACCTTTGCCGGCTGGAAGGGCTCCTATGGGTACCTGGTCATCATTACCCATGACAATGGCGTACAGACCTATTACGCCCACAACTCCTCTCTGCTCGTCTCCGCCGGAGACAAGGTCTACCAGGGGCAGGCCATTGCAAAAGCAGGCAGTACCGGAAACAGTACCGGCGTCCACTGTCACTTTGAAGTCCGCGTAGGCGGAACCGCTGTCAATCCATTGAATTATCTGAGCTGATTTGCAAAAAAAGGATGGGCTGAAAAGCCCATCCTTTTTTCTGTCTTTGTCCTGTTTCACTCCACAGCCGCCCCCGGCTCAACAAAATGCTCCCGGTAGTACTCCGCCTCCTGATAGGTGTCAATCAGTTTCTGCTCCTCTTCCGGCAGCTCATAACAGGGAGCGCCATCTTTCCAATAAATGCCCAGCTCATGAATGAGAGGCGTGACCTGTCTGATCTCCCGGGCCAGCTGCATAAAACCGGGACCCTCCCAGCCGCACTGGTCAAAAATCTCTGTCATCAGGAAGCAGGGAGAGAAGTCTCCGCCTTCACCTGTAAATTCTCTGTTCAATACCTCTTTTGCCGAAGAATTGGCCCAGATAATATAGGGCGTGGCATAGTAGTCGTAAAATCCCTGGGCGGTAAGCAAATCAAAGGTGCATCCCAGATCGCTGTATCCGCTGTTTCCATTTCCGCCCCAGGGCTTGTGATCTCCAAAGAGGACCAGAACCACCGGTTCCTCCATTTCCTCCACACCTGCAACCAGATCATTGATGGCAGACAAGGTATCCGCCACCCGCATCAGGTAGTTGTTCCAGATATTACAGCTCTCCTGTGTCAGTCCGGTACTTTCGGGGGTCAAATATTCATCCGCAATGGTATACTGCCACTCATAGGGACCGTGATTCTGATAGGACACAGAGAAGGAAAAGCACGGGCCATCCTGAACCCGCTCGCTGAGCTGCTTGAGCAGTTCCTCCATCAGAACATGGTCGGAGTTCCATTGGGCTACTACTGGATCCACCAGATCTCCATAGTGATTTTCCGTGAACCAGTACTCCTGGAACCCTAAAAACTCATTGATACTCTGCCGGTCATAAAACCAGCCAAATCCCGGATGACTGCCAAAGGTTTGATAGCCCTGTCCATCCAGATACCATACATAGGAATCGGTATCCTGAATAAAATCACTATGATTGGAATAACCGGTAAGAAATGCCCACTCGGTGTCCACCGTACCGCCGGCAAAGATGTTGGTCAGCAGTCTCCCCGACACCGACTGCTCCTCCAAGGCGTGCCAGGGCGCATACACATCCATCACACTGCCCTGCTGAGCTAAAATCTCAAAATCCGTCAGATCACAAAAGGCCTCCAGCATGATCCCCATCACAGAGACCTTCTGATCTTCAGCAATATCTGCATCCTGATAGCTGTTTAAAAGATCCTCGGCTTTCTGCTGCTCATAGCCCTCAGGTGCGGTAAAGATCATCTCCTGAAAAGAATGGAGGAAGGGATATATACCTCCCTTGGAGACATAGTCCTGTGCCTCGTTCCAGGGCATAGCCCCTCCTGTTTTCTCGTAGTAGTAATCGTTTAGATATATGCTGACAAAGGAAACCGCCAGCAATGCGCCTGCGGACAGGGCGCCAAGCATCCGACCTTGCCAGCCTCGCAGTCCTCGGGGCATCAGCAGGACTGCAAAAACCAATCCGGCCAGCAAAGCTGCCAAAGTCAGCCAAATGAGCCAGTTCAATTCCAGCTCGTATTTTCCTACGATCCCGGCTGCTTCAGAGGCCAGATTCAGATCGACAGCCAGAAATGGATCTGCACGGAGCTGGATCTTATAATAGTTGACCAGCGCCACACCGATAATGGGCAAAAATCCGCCCAAAAATCCAATCCAGGCTCTGCGAAACAGAAAATAGAAAAGCCAGACCAACAAAACAGGCGGCCACAGATTGAGAAATAAAATAAGCGGATCGGTCACATATGAAAGCAGCAGATTTCTGCTGCTCAGTGAATCTACCGCAACCGCGGAAAAAACCAGAGAAAGCAACCCAATACAGCAGCCCAGACCAGTTAAAGTGACGGCAAGCCAGATTTGGTGCGCCCGGCCATACCGCTCTTCTGTCCCTGCGGGCAGGAAAATCATATTCAACAGTGTTTTCATACACGCGCCTCCGATCCCTGTGGGATGTTCATCAGTGCTTCAGATGATCGGTATATTTTAGCGCTTTTTATGGGATTTTGCAAGTCGTTCTCACATTTTCAGCTCAATTTTGCCCTGTAATTTCTGTAAAAAAACAGCGGCAAAATTGCCGCTGTTTTTTTTACTAATCGATATCATCAGGGTTTGTAGAAACTGGTTTTGACTCGTGTCTCCCTTTCAAAGGGCAAGATCCCAGCGGCCTTAGCTGCCTGGGCAGCCTGAAGCATCCATATCATATTGTCTGCCGTCAGGCGAAGCGTCTGCATCCCCTCCAGATCTGCCCGGACCTCTTCCGGGGCATCCCCATGGACGCTGTTCCAGTACTGGGAGGAGACCACAGGCATGGAAGAAATGGTAAAATACTTATTCAGCTGATCAAATACATTTCCAGCTCCGCCACGCCGGCAGCTGACCACGCCAGCGGCTGCTTTTCCGGCAAACAGCCGCTTGGCATCGTAAAATACACGGTCCAGGACACACTTCAGTCCTCCTGCGATCCCACCAAAATAAACCGGGGAACCGATCACCAGACCGTCCGCCTCCATAATCTTTTGGATACATTGATTGACACAGTCATCATCAAAAACGCATTTTCCTTTACCCCAGCAGGATTTACAGTCAATACAGCCTTGAATGGGGCGATTCCCGATCCAGAAAATCTCTGCCCTGGCTCCCCGTTTTTCAAACTGGCCGGCCATCTCCTGCAGTGCGGTGTAAATGCAGCCATATTCATGGGGACTTCCGTTGATCAGCAGTATGTTCAAGGTCTCCTCTCCCTTCCAATCAAAATATGGGTTATCCCTTTATGACCTTATTGTAGCTGGTCCCTTCGGGATTGACAAGAGGACCGGGGCGCGAAATTGCGCCCCGGTCTTAAAATCTCTATGCTCAATAGGCCAGCTTTTCTTCCAGCCAGCTCTTCAGCTCGGCAATGGGAACGCGCACCTGCTCCATGGTGTCACGGTCACGGATGGTGACGGCGTTGTCCGCCTCTTCAGTCTCACTGCCCACAGTCTGGAAGTCCACAGTGATGCAGTAGGGAGTGCCCACCTCGTCCTGACGGCGATAACGCTTGCCGATGGAACCGGCGTCGTCATAATCCACCATAAAGTACTTGGAGAGCTCACTCTGGATCTCCCGGGCCTTGTCGCCCAGCTTCTTGGAGAGAGGCAGCACGGCACACTTGAAGGGGGCCAGGGCGGGGTGGAGGCGCAGAACAGTGCGGACATCGTTCTTTTCGGCATCCACCACTTCCTCGTCATAGGCGTCCACCAGGAAAGCCAGGGTCACACGGTCAGCACCCAGGGAGGGCTCCACCACATAGGGGATATAGTGCTCGTTGGCCTCCTGATCAAAATAGGTCATATCCTTGCCGGAGGTAGTCTGGTGGGCATTCAGGTCAAAGTTGGTACGGGAGGCAACGCCCCACAGCTCGCCCCAGCCGAAGGGGAAGACAAACTCAAAGTCGGTGGTAGCATTGGAATAGTGGGAGAGCTCCTCAGGCTCGTGGTCCCGGAGACGCAGATTCTCGTCCTTCATGCCCAGCTCCAGCAACCACTGGTGGCAGAATTTCTTCCAGTAGGAGAACCACTCCAGCTCGGTGCCGGGCTTGCAGAAGAACTCCAGCTCCATCTGCTCGAACTCACGGGTACGGAATGTAAAGTTACCCGGAGTGATCTCGTTGCGGAAGGACTTACCCACCTGGCACACACCGAAGGGCAGCTTGCGGCGGGTGGTACGCTGGACATTCTGGAAGTTGACAAAGATGCCCTGGGCGGTCTCAGGGCGGAGATACACTGTGTTCTTGGCATCCTCAGTGACCCCCTGGAAGGTCTTGAACATCAGGTTGAACTGACGGATGTCGGTCCAGTTGTGCTTGCCGCAGGAGGGGCAGGGAATATTATGCTCCTCCACAAACTCCTTCATCTGGGTCTGAGACATGGCGTCCACACTGTGACCCAGGTCGAAATTGTTCTCCTGGCACCAGTCTTCGATGACCTTGTCCGCGCGGAAGCGCTCCTTACACTCTTTACAGTCCATCAAAGGATCGGAGAAACCGCCTACATGGCCGGAGGCCACCCAAACCTGGGGATTCATAAGAATCGCGGCGTCCAGCCCCACATTGTAGGGGTTCTCCTGAACAAACTTCTTCCACCAGGCCTTCTTCACATTGTTTTTCAGCTCCACACCCAGAGGACCGTAGTCCCAGGTGTTAGCCAGTCCGCCGTAGATCTCAGAACCAGAGAAGATAAAGCCCCTGCCCTTACAAAGGTTGACGATTTTTTCCATGGTCTTTTCGGTGTTCTTCATAGTAATTACTTCCTTTCTGTCGAGTGTTTTGGCTCAAGGCAGAAAAAACGCCCTGAGCCGTTTTGGTCGGCTCAGGGCGAACAAAACTTGTCCGTGGTTCCACCTGAATTCGTGTCTGGCTGACACGCACTTCGTTCCCGGTAACGGCGGGGTCCGGCGGGCCATTTCCTGCCCGCGCTCCAGGGGGCCTTCCCGCCAAGCCATCGGAGGATTTTCACCGGCCATCCTCTCTCTTTTTCCCAGGCTTTGGGGTACTGTTCCCTGTCGTCGCTTTGGTATGCATTTTATGATAGATTTTCTCCGCTGTCAAGGGGATTTTGCGGTTTTTATCCACCTGTCCGGTCAATGGCGTCCATTGCTCTCAGGACTGCCTCCCGATCCTTCTCTCCGGGGACCCGCATCCGAACGGAGTTGGCTGTCAGTCCTACGAAGGCCGTACCAGAGACGACTTTGATCCGGTAAGAGTCAAATGCCTTCTTTAAATCCATGGTCCCATCAACATGTGTCAGCAAAAGGATGGGCGTCTCCGGACTGGTATGAGAAACGGTCAAATTTTTCCATTTTCTTTCAAAAAACGGAGCTTTGCACCGGGCAGTTATTCGGCGCGTCCGCTCTACAAAGCCCTCATCTTCCAGCGCCGCTACGGCCACGATTCGGGCGGGAACAGAACAGATATAGGGATGGGTAATATTGTCCAGAGGGACCGTCAACTGTTTTGGAAGCACGCCGTAGCCCGCACGGATCCCTGCCAGCCCATGGGCCTTGGAAAAGCTGCGCAGTACCACCAGATTTTCATACTTCGGCGTGAGTGTAAGGGCTGACTGCTCCCGTGGCATATAGTCCCCGTAGGCCTCGTCTACAATAATGGGAATGGATAACTCCTCTGCTCGCCTTACCACTGCCTCAACCTCTTCCAGTGGAATGGCCTGTCCAGTCGGATTATTGGGCGTGTCTATATAGACCAGCTTATGGCTGCCGTCCATCCGCCGGAGCATCTCCTCCACCTGAAATCGAAAATTTTTTTCCACACGAAGCGGAACAAAGTCATACTCCGCCCCCCACATTCCCACATCGCTGGCCAGTTCCGCATAGCAAGGGCCGATCCCGATAACTCGGTCGCCCGGCTCCAGAAACAGCCGGCAGGTATCATACAGGAGGCTCTGAGAGCCCTCGCCCAAAAAAATCTGAGAAAGGGGAAGGTCTACCAGATCCGACCAATAGCGGTGGACTGCCTCTTTCATCTCAATGGTATGGGGATAATTTTGAGCCGCTTCATAGGGGAGATTGGCCAGAGCAAGCCGGGCCTTTTCCGAGACAGTCAACACATTGACACCGTCTCCACAGTCAATTTGATATTGGTGTTCAGGTCCTTCCACCGCATAACTGGTCTTCAAACGGTTTTTGATATAGGGCTTTACCGGCAGTTCCATGACAGATAACCTCCATTTCCAATATGGTCTGCTCCTTCTGTTCCACCATAGCCCTTTTTATTGTAGTCTGAAACTGTCGATAAATTGTCGTTTTATAGAAAAGACGGACTAAATCTGAAATTTAGTCCGTCTTTTAAAGTCACCGCGCCAAGAGCTTCTTCATGCCCTCCTCCAGACCTTCCACTGTAAGAGGGAACATGGGAAACTCCCGGGCAATGGCATCATAGGTCTGGGACCAGTAGGCCCCCCACTGGGGCCGCCGGCTGGGGTTGAGCCAGATGCTGTACTTGAACCGCCCCTTCAAAAGCCGAAGCCAGTCCATGCCGCACTTTGGCCCTTCCTCCTGGCCCCATCCTCCGTAATATCCCCCCATCAGCTCATAGGGGGCCATCTGGGCATCTCCCACGAAAATCACCTTGTAGTCGCTGGGAATGTTGGACAGCACCCAGCTGGTGAGCACGCTGTTCTTGGAGAGCAGCATGGGGTCGTGATAGAGCCGGGCATAGGGACAGTTGTGGAAATAATATACCTTCAGATCCTTGAAGTGGCCGGATTTGCTCACCGCCTGGAACAGGGCGGAGCACAGGGTGCTGTAATAGTCCATGGACCCGCCGGAGTCCATGAGCAGCAAAACTTTAACGGTATTTTCCCTTGGGCGCTTGTACCGCACCTTCAGCATGCCGCCGTTGTCAGCGGTGTCTTTGATGGTGTTGTCCACATCAAACTCGGTAGGGGGGAGGTCCACCAGGCCGGAGAACTGCCGCAGCTTCCGCAGGGCCACCTGGAACTGGCGGGTGTCCAGGGTGTTGTCCCGGCGGAAGTCCCGGAATTTCCGCTCTCCCGCCACCCGGAATGCCCGGCGGTGCATGCTTTCTCCTCCCACCCGAATACCCTTGGGGGAATTTCCGCTGTTGCCGAACATGGACATGCCGTGGGTACCCACCCAGTAGCTGCCTCCGTTATGCTCCTCGGTCTGCTCTTCCATGCGCTCCTTCAGCATTCGTTCGATCTCTTCCTCAGAAAAGCCCATATTTTTCAAGGCCTGGGCCTCGTCCCAAGCTGCATAGTCGGAAAGTACATCCGGCCGATTCAGCCAGTCCAGCAGCTCCTGGGAGACCTCCTGCTGAAAAGGAACATCTTTAAAATATTCCAGGAAAGAGCGGTCAAACGCATCAAAGTCCGCCTCGCTCTTGACCAGCAGACACCGGCACA
>CALWOR010000214.1 GCA_944383205.1 uncultured Oscillospiraceae bacterium
CCCGGCTCGCCCTTGATGAGCAGGGGCTTTTCCAGCACCATGGCGATGTTGGCTGCACGGAGCAGTTCCTCTGAGGCCACATAGTTCTGACTTCCTCTGAATTCCTTCATTATCTTCCCTCCAAGTCCGGAGACTTTATTATTTCATGTTCCGAATTGTAGCGTTTTTTTGCAAAAAATTCAACTCTTTTTGCTGATTACTCTCTCTTTATTAAAACTTAAAATAACAAGTTTTCTATTATTATTGACTAGTTTACTTGACATTCATATTTTTGTATGATATGTTATTTGCAGATAAATGGCTACGGCCGGGCTGTTTATAAAGTCTGTGATATAAAGAAGGAATCTTGAATGGATAAAGATAAAATTTTGGAAACCAGCCGCAAAGAAAACAAATTTCAGGATGAAATGGAAAAAACAATTCGCATTCAAGGAGAATCTTTTAGCCTGATTTTTGTCTTCGGAGTTGGTTTAATTCTGACTATTTTAAAGCAAATACAAAATCTTCCAGTCGGAGATATACTTGCCATGTTCTGGGCCTGTTCTCTTGGATGTTCTCTATATAAAGCAGTCAATCTAAAACAGCGCTCTCAGGCGGTAATTGCTCTTTTTTGTTTTGCTATGATCGTGTATAATTTTATCAGATACTTCTCAGGTTGGTGAAAACATGGATGAGCAGCTGATATTAAAAAATAAATTAAAGGTTGCCCGTGCAGAAAAGAATTTGTCTCAGGGAGACTTAGCTAAACTGGTTGGTGTCTCCCGTCAGACTATCAGTTCCATTGAAACCGGTCAATTTAATCCCACAGCAAAATTAGCCCTTATCCTTTGCATTGCCTTGGATAAAAAATTTGAGGATTTATTTTACTTTGACTAATTGTTGCCTGGAGGTAAGTATGATACCGGAATTTGCCCTGGCTCTTTTTTCCATTGCAGTGATTGGGATTCCAATTTTTATTCTCTTAAAAAATGACTATAGAAAAAAACGGGGCTGCGGCCACGGCTGCGCCACCTGTGGTAACCGGGAAATCTGCCATGGAAAAAATTATACAGACAGAAAAGCATCATGATTTGGAGGAATTTTATATGAGCTTCATTCTTCGCACCTATACCGCTCCTGATTTTTCTCTGCCTGCTTTACAAGCAGCTCCGGATGTAACACTGGTCCCCTGCCCAAAGGATGGTGTTGCACCTGAAGGCTACCATGCCATGAGCATTTTCCCAGAATATTTTAAGCTCAATGGCCGTTGGCACCTGGCGCAGGAAAGTCGTATGGACTGTGTGGCTGTGTGGGATGGAGAATATTTTCAAATTCGGGAATTCCGTCATTTAAAGACAGGAGATCCTGTAGCCGTGGGTCGTACCGAACGGGGCGAAGAAGGGATTTTTCTCCATAGCAATGGCTTTCAGGAGCATGTTCCGGAACGGGATCGTTTTGCCTTTCGCCAAGGCCGCTCCCGGGAGACCGCCTTTTCCAGGGATTATAACGAGCTTTACGAACTTCTGCGCTATGAGCGGGATCATGGCAAAGTAGTCTGGGTCCTTGGCCCTGCCTTTGCCTTTGACCACGATGCCCGGGAGGCCTTTTCCAGACTGGTGCTGGGCGGCTATGTCCATGCCATTTTGGCAGGCAATGCACTGGCCACTCACGATCTGGAAGCCGCCTATCTTGGCACCGCCCTTGGCCAGGATATTTTGACGCAGGAAAGCCGTCCAAATGGTCATTACAACCACCTGGACACCATCAACCGGGTAAGGCTCCACGGTTCCATCTCCGCTTTTCTTAGGGAAGAACATATCGATAACGGAATTCTTCACGCCTGTGAGGAAAAAGGGGTTCCTTATGTATTGGCAGGCTCCATTCGGGATGACGGGCCTCTTCCTCCGGTACTTGGTAATGTATACGAGGCTCAGGACGCTATGAGAAACCAGGTTCGCTCTGCAACTACGGTGATTTGTCTTGCTACTATGCTGCACACCATTGCCACTGGCAATATGACACCCTCCTATCGAGTGATGCCGGATGGTACCATAAGGCAAGTATATTTTTATTGTGTGGATATTTCGGAATTTGCAGTAAACAAACTCAGCGACCGTGGCAGCCTTTCTGCCCGCGGTATCGTAACCAATGTACAGGATTTTGCTGTAAATTTGGCTAAGGGACTTGAACTGATGTAAAAAAACAGAGGAAGCGGTACAATTGTGCCGCTTCCTCTGTTTCTGTTTTTATCTGTTACTTATATTTTTGACTTTCCGCCACTGCCAGCTCATCGCAGCGGTTGTTATATGGGTTTTCCGCATGACCCTTGACCCAGTGGAGATTGACCTGGTGGTAATCACACAAATCTAACAGTCTTCCCCACAGGTCGGGATTGAGAGCAGGCTTTTTATCCGATTTGATCCAGCCTTTGGCCCGCCAGCTTCTGGCCCAGCCTTTATCAAGGCCGTCAATGACATATTTGCTGTCCGAATAGAGTTCAACAATGCAGGGTTCTTTCAATGCTTCCAGGGCGGTAATCACTCCAGTGAGCTCCATACGGTTGTTTGTGGTCTGTGCTTCACCGCCGGAAAGTTCCTTTTTATGAGACCCATACATGAGGATAGCCCCCCAGCCACCGGGACCGGGATTTCCAGAGCAGGCCCCATCGGTATAAATGATCACTTGCTTCATAGCTTTTCCAAGATTTCCTTCCGCTTTTGTTCATACTCACTGTTTGTAATGAGCCCGGCTTCCTTCAGATCCTCCAGTTGACTGAGACGCTCCTTGGCATCCAAAGCAGTTGAGGGAATATGATCATGATTCTGAACAGGGGAGAAGGGAGGCTCCATATGCTGTGGACTATCCTCCTCAATGGTAATTTCAGGCCCTGTATATTTCTTCCCGAAGGCCTGATAGCCATTCATGACCGTAATTCCAATGGCAGCCAGCGTCCACAGTAATCCAAAGGGACCAAAGGTAGGAATGACAACAAACAGCCCGATGAGAATAAATATGCCGCCCCAGATCATTCCAAAAGTTCCCTGGGCTTTACTGGGACGATAGGTAACACGACGCCTTTTCATACGGAATGAACCTCCAATTTTGAAAGAGCAGCCCTATATAAGGGCTGCTCTTATGAAATTATTCTCTACTTTCATTGAGGCTGAGTTTCACTGACAGGCTCTTCTTCCTGACCGGAGATATCTTCCTCCCGCTCGGCCAGAGCCAGGGAGATCACCTGGTCGCCCTCTTCCTTAAAGCGCATGACAATGACACCCTGGGTGGCCCGGTTGGCGGTGACCTTCACATCATCCACATGGGTACGGATCAAAATACCCGCCTGGGTAACCAGAAGCAGGTCTTCCTCACCGCCGACCACCTTGATACCAACAACACCGCCGGTTTTTTCGGTAACAGCGTAGTTTTTGATGCCGATTCCGCCTCGGTTGGTGATCCGGTACTCCTCCACAGGAGTGCGTTTGCCATAGCCCTTCTCGGTAATGGACAGAACACATTTTCCGGCACGGG
Source organism: uncultured Oscillospiraceae bacterium (assembly GCA_944383205.1). Classification (GTDB taxonomy): domain Bacteria; phylum Bacillota; class Clostridia; order Oscillospirales; family Oscillospiraceae; genus Lawsonibacter. The sequence continues at coordinate 3,508 of CALWOR010000214.1, forward strand.
CACGGGCGGCACCCACCACATAGTCTCCCTCACGAAGACGGATGCCCCGAACGCCCACAGCGCCGCGTCCCATGGGACGCACATCGTTCTCGTCAAAACAAATGGCCATACCGTCGTGGGTAGCGATAATAATTTTTCTGGTACCGTCGGTCTCCCGCACGGAGATCAGTTGATCGCCCTCATCCAGGGTAATAGCTCGAATGCCGCTGTTGCGGATATTCTTCAAAGCGGTAACCGGCAGACGCTTCACCGTACCGTTTCGGGTAACCATGACCAGGAACAGGTTTTCGTTGTCCAGCTCCCGGGTGTGGATCATGGTCTGGACCTTCTCTCCCTGCTCTACCTGAATGATGTTAACGATATTGGTGCCCTTGGCAGTCTTGCCGCTCTCCGGGATCTGGTAGCCCTTCTTTCGGTACACCTTACCAGTATCAGTGAAGAAGAAGAGGTAATCGTGGGTAGAGGCGGTAAACACATCTGCCACGCAGTCCTCTTCCCGGGTGGTAATTCCCTTTTTTCCCATACCTCCCTTGGACTGGGCGGCGTATTCGCTGACTGGGGTTCTCTTGATATAGCCGGCCTGGGTCAGGGTAAAGACACACTGTTCCTCCTCAATAAGGTCCTCAATGTCGATCTCGTCCTCAACATCCTGGATCTCCGTATACCGTTCATCACCGTACTTGTCCCGGATAGCGGTAAGCTCCTCTTTCAGTACACCCCGAAGCATTTCGTCACTGGACAGCAGACGGTTAAAGTAGTCAATGCGCTCCTCCAGCTCCTGATATTCCTTTTCCAGCTTCTCACGGTCCAGACCCTGAAGGGCTTTCAGGCGCATATCCAAAATGGCCTGCGCCTGGACATCATCCAGGTTAAAGCGAGTCATCAGGTTTTCCTTGGCGTTGTCGTAGCTGGTACGGATGATGTGGATGACCTCATCAATATTGTCCTGAGCAATAAGCAGGCCTTCCAGCAGGTGGGCCCGTTCCTGAGCTTTCTTCAAATCAAACCTGGTACGGCGAATGATGACCTGTTCCTGATAGGCGATGTACTCATCCAGAATGTGACGCAGAGACAAAATCTTAGGTTGAAGTTTACCATTGACTTCTACCAGAGCCAGCATATTGATGGCAAAGGTCGTTTGAAGCTGGGTCTGGGCAAAAAGCCGGTTGAGGACTACCTGAGGATTGGCGTCCCGCTTGAGCTCGATAACAATGCGCATACCATTTCGGTCAGTCTCGTCCCGGATATCGGAGATGCCGTCCAGACGCTTGTCCTCCACCTGGTCAGCCATATTTTTGATGAGCATACGCTTATTGACCTGGTAGGGGATCTCGGAAATAACGATGCGGGTGCGGTCTTTGCCAAACTCTTCAAACTCGTGGCGGGCTCGGACGGTGATCCGGCCTCGGCCGGTGGCATAAGCAGCCCGGATACCGCTGCGGCCCATAATGATTCCCCGGGTGGGGAAGTCGGGGCCATGGAGATCCTCCATCAAATCGGCCAAAGTACACTCCGGATCATCAATCACCCGGATGGTGGCGTTGATAACTTCGGTAAGATTGTGAGGGGGAATGTTGGTAGCCATGCCCACCGCAATCCCGGAAGAGCCGTTTACCAGCAGGTTTGGGAACCGGGAGGGGAGCACCTTGGGCTCCTTCCGGGTCTCATCAAAGTTGGGGTCCCAGTCCACCGTATCCTTTTCAATGTCCCGGAGCATCTCGTCGGAGAGCTTGGACATACGGGCCTCAGTGTAACGATAGGCAGCCGGGGGATCGCCGTCGATAGAACCGAAGTTGCCGTGACCGTCCACCAACATATAGCGCATGGAGAAATCCTGTGCCAGACGTACAAGGGCGTCATACACACTCTGGTCTCCATGGGGGTGGTACCGGCCAAGCACATCGCCCACACAGGTGGCCGACTTTTTAAAGGGCTTATCCGCCGTCAGATTGTCCTCGTACATGGCGTAGAGGATCCGGCGATGAACAGGCTTCAGTCCATCCCGCACATCGGGCAGGGCCCGGCCCACGATGACAGACATGGCATATTCGATATAGGACTTTTCCATCTCCGGGACCAGAGGGGATGTGACGATGGTCTGGTTCGGATAACGGATCTCCTCAGGATCATACTGTGGTTTCTTGCTCATGCTTTAAGCTTCCTCCATGTAACACATCAGCAGCAAAAATCTCAGGTGGTCTTTGCTGGCATACAACACATCAATAATCAAGATTCACCGCGTACTTGGCATTTTTCTCGATAAATTCTTTCCGCGGCTCAACCTTTTCTCCCATCAAAATATTGAAGGTGGCGTCAGCTGCCACGGCATCATCCAGCTCGATGCGGCGCAGGGTACGCTTCTCCGGATCCATAGTGGTCTCCCAAAGCTCGTGAGGGTTCATTTCGCCCAGGCCCTTAAAGCGGCTGATGTCGACCTTCACATTGGGATTGCCGCCCCGCATTTCGGCGGAGATCTGATCCCGCTCTTCGTCGGAAAAGGCCACACGGGTAGTTTTTCCACGAGTCAGCTTATAGAGAGGAGGAACAGCAGAATATACATATCCCTGCTCAATCAGCGGACGCATAAAGCGGAAGAAGAAGGTCAGCAGCAGGGTACGGATGTGGGCGCCGTCCACATCGGCATCGGCCATAATGATCACTTTATGGTAGCGGAGCTTGTTGAGATCAAAATCATCTCCGATCCCAGCTCCCAGAGCAGTAATGACAGGGGTAAGCTTATCATTTCCATAGACCTTGTCCGCACGAGCCTTCTCCACATTGAGCATCTTTCCCCAGAGCGGAAGGATAGCCTGGAAGCGGGAGTCGCGGCCCTGTGTGGCAGAGCCGCCGGCGGAGTCGCCCTCGACGATATAGATCTCAGTAAGCTCAGGGTTTGCCTCATTGCAGTCCCTGAGTTTGTCCGGCATTGCTGCTCCGCCCAGGGCGGTCTTTCTTCTGATAGACTCCCTGGCCTTACGGGCAGCCTCACGGGCACGGTTGGCAGTGAGGGCCTTCTCCAAAATTGCCCGTCCAACGGCAGGGTTTTCTTCCAGATAGGTTTCCAGCTTCTCACTGACAATTGCGTTAACAAGGGTACGGATCTCACTGTTGCCCAGTTTTGCCTTTGTCTGTCCCTCAAACTGAGCCTCGGTAAGCTTGACCGAAATAACTACCGTCAGTCCTTCCCGGCAGTCATCACCGGACACCTTTTCATCGTCTTTCAGTACCTTGATTTTCCGCCCATAGGCATTGAGGGTGTTGGTCAAAGCCCGGCGGAAGCCCTCTTCATGCATACCTCCCTCAGGAGTGTGTACATTGTTGGCAAAGGAGACCATGATCTCGTTGTAGCTGTCATTATACTGCATGGCTACTTCTGCCATGGAGTCCTCTTTTGCACCGGACATATAGATCACATCAGAGTGGATAGGATCTTTATTTTTATTCAGGAAAGTTACAAATTCCCGGATGCCGCCCTCGTAGCACATATCGTCTTCCTGCTCCTGGCCTGGACGAAGATCCACCGTCTGAATACGCAGTCCAGCATTGAGGAAGGCCTCCTCCCGCATGCGGGTATGGAGCGTCTCATAGTTATACTCCAGGGTATCGAACATTTCCAGATCGGGCTTAAAGGTGACTGTTGTCCCACTGTGGTCTGTCTTACCTACGATCTTCATTTCCTGGGTAATCTTTCCCCGGGCAAACTTCATTTCATAGATCTGACCATTTTTGTGGACCTGAACCTCCAGCCACTCACTGAGGGCGTTTACTACACTGGCACCTACGCCGTGCAGACCGCCGGACACCTTATATCCGCCGCCGCCAAACTTCCCGCCGGCATGCAGAATGGTAAACACAACTTCCAATGCGGGTCGTCCGGTCTGGGGCTGGATATCCACAGGGATACCACGGCCATTATCGGTAACAGTAATGGTATTTCCCGGATTGATGGTCACAGTGATATCCTTGCAGTAGCCGGCCAGAGCCTCATCAATAGAATTGTCCACAATCTCATAGACCAGATGGTGAAGACCAGATTCTGAGGTGGAGCCGATGTACATACCCGGCCGCTTTCTGACTGCTTCCAGTCCTTCCAGAACCTGGATTTCCGAACCGCCGTATTCATGGTCGGTCTGTGTAGTGTTCAGTTCGCTGCGTTCTTCAGACATAGTTTACCTCCGGTTTCTGCATGGTGAAAGAATTGAGAGGGGAGGGGGGAGAAGGGATTTCTTCCCTCTCCTCTCTCAACTCTCTGTTATATTTTAAATCTATATTACTCAATAAAATCGCTTTCTACCCGCTTTTTCAGGGTAGAAGAGGAAAGCGGGGAGATATATACCATAGGGACCCTATCTTCATTTTCCACTAAGACAAAGGATCTTGGCAAATCATCAGTCAGCCAAACAGCCCGGCCCTCCTGCTCTGCCCGTTCCAAAAATTCTCTTGTACGATAGGACCAGCTGGCATTATCCAAATCGAAGATCGCTAAAATTTCCCCATGGGTGACCAAGACCGACTGTCCTAAATGGAGGTACATTGTTTTTCTCCTCTCATATCAGCGCTCCCCTTCGAATATGAAAGCTTTTACCCTTTTCAAGGCCCTCCAGCTTTTCTTCCTCACAGCAGGTGATGAAAACCTGCCCGCCTCTGATATGGTTGAGCACAAAGGACTGCCGCTTACCGTCCAGTTCCGAGAGTACATCGTCCAGCAGCAGCACCGGCCACTCGCCGGTCTCCTCCTGAAAAATTTCCCGCTGGGACAGCTTCAAGGAGAGGGCGCCGGTGCGGACCTGTCCCTGTGAAGCATAAGTTTTAGCCTGCTGTCCTTCAATAAAAACCACAAGATCGTCTTTATGTGGCCCGGAGAGACACTGACGGCTGTCAAGCTCTGCCTGACGGTGGCGCTCCTGATGATCCAGCAGCCATGGAAGAATATCCCTTGGAGAAGCAAGGGGATCTTTGACAGAAGAAACCGTGTCATAGCAGAGATCCATGTTTTCCCGCCCGCCGGAAAAATCGCTGTGAATGGCAGGGGCATGTTCTCGAAGGCGTTTGATGAAATGAGCCCGGTAATGAATAACAATCGCGCCGGTCTGTGCCATGCGCAGGTTGAAATCATCCAGCGTATTCAGCAGGGATGGATTTTCCGGCCAATCCCGCAGAATTCGGGTTTTATGCTCATAGAGCCGATTGTATTCTCCCAGGGCCTGGGCATACCGGGGCCGCAGCTGACAGATGGCACTGTCTAAAAAGCGGCGCCGCTCCGCACCTCCTGCCCGGATAAGGGACAGATCCTCCGGACAAAAGAGGACGGTGGTTAGGATCCCCGCCAGTTCTCCCGCAGTCTTCAAGCGCACTCCATTGGAAAAAAGCTGCCGACCCCGTCCGCGAAACAATTTCGCCTCAAGTGTAAAAGACCGGTCACGGCTGTTCACTTCTCCCCGGACAAATGCGGAATCCACATCCAGCATGATCATTTCCCGGTCATACCGGGCCCGGTGTGACCGGGCGGCTGACAGATAGGAAATGGCCTCCAGAAGATTGGTCTTTCCCTGTGCATTGTCCCCGTAGATCAAATTGACATGAGGATCAAACCGGGTCTGTAAATGGGTGTAGTTCCGGAAGAAATCCAGTTCCAGTTCCTCAACAGTCATTGGACCACCAGTTCCGTCTCGCCGTCAATGACTGCACAATCACCGGGTCTCATCTTTTTCCCCCTCATGGTACAGATTTCTCCATTGACTGATACCCGACCCTCCTGAATGATGAGCTTTGCATCGCCGCCGGTCTCGACCGCTCCGGCAAACTTTAAAAGATCCTGGAGCTTAATAAACTCCGTATGGATCTGAATCTCTTCTCTCTGCATGAAAACACCTCGCCTGATCAGTTTGCTTTCAGCCGTACCGGAAGCACCATATAGATGAAGTTCTCTTCTCCCTCAACGGGCAGAATCACACAGGGCGCTACGCCGGAGGTAAACTCCATGCGCAGCTTTTCCGCAGGGGCCGCTTTCAAGGCGTCCATAAGATACTTGTTATTAAAACCGATCTCCAGACCCTTTCCATCTCCGGAAATCATGCACTGATCGGAAGCGTCACCGATGGCGGTTTTGGTTGTAATGGATACGATCCCATCCTCAAAAACACAGCGCAGGGGAGATTTTAGTTTTTCACTGATAATAAGGGAGACACGCTCAATGGAGGAAAGCAGACTTTTGCTGTCCACTTCGATATGGATGGTGTTATTTCTGGGGATGGCATTTTTGTAGGAAAGAAATTCCCCTTCCAGCCGTCGGCAGACCAGCACAGTGTCTCCCGTCCGGAACATGATGTGCCGGGCGCCTTGGGTCACAGTGACCTTTTCCTCACTGAAACAAATTTTTTCTACTTCCCCCAGGGCAGAACCTGGCACGACGAAGGAGAAAAAGTCGGAACCATTTTTTTCCTCTACTTTTTCTCTTCGAAGGGCCAGACGATATCCGTCCACTGATACTACTGTCAAAGTATTTCCATCCACTTCAAAAAGAGATCCGGTGTGGACGGGACGACTCTCGTTATCGCTCACAGCGAAGAGAGTTTGAGAGATCATAGCGCGAAGGGTAGGCTGTGGGAGGGTCAGCGTGTTCTGCTGATCTACAGAGGGAAGCTCAGGAAATTCTTCCGGGTCTGTTCCGAGAATATTAAATTCAGACATTCCGCACTTAATATTGACCGTGTAGCCCTGGGAGGAGAAGACGACCATGTCGTCGGGCATTTTCCGAACGATTTCCCCGAACAGCCGGGCGGAAAGGACGAGAGATCCTTTTTCTTTGATTTCGGAAGGGACAGTTGCCTGAATTCCGGTTTCCAGGTTATAGCCGGTCAGCCGAAGGGTCTCTCCGGCTTCGATGAGAATTCCTTCCATGGCCGGAATCGAGCTTTTGGATGCCACAGCTCTGGAAGTTACCGCCACCGCATTGGAGAGAAGGGCTTTTTCGCAGGAAAATTTCATGGTGAGTTCCTCCAATCTCTTTCTCCCCCTCTTAAGGGAGGAGAGGATAAAAGTTCGTAACAGTAGTCCGTAGGGGAAAAAAAGGTGGAAAAATGCTCTGACCCCTTGTGCCGCAAGGAAAAGCGCTTCCACAGGGAGTGTTGAGAAAAAGAGGCTGAAATGGTCAGTTTGTGGAAAGACCGATTTTTTCCACATTTCTCTCTGCACAATCCACAATAATGTGTGGATTTATGTGGAAAAGTGGAGCATTGAAGGGAGAGGTTTTATTCGTAGCGGTTATTGATATTGGTTGTGATGTCTTTGATGATTTCTGCTTTCTCCGGGTCATTTTTTACGAGGCTTTCGATTCGGGAAAGGGAATTAAGGACGGTACTGTGATCCCGGTTATCAAATTCTTTGCCAATATCTTTCAGAGAGGTCCCTACCATCTGCCGAATCAGGTACATGGCGATCTGACGGGCCAGGGAGATATCCTTGGAACGGCCCTGGCCCCGGAGGGTGGCAGGCTCAATGTTATAAAACTTGCATACTTCGTCAATGATCACATCGGCGGTGGGAAGAATATCAGATTTTTCTTTGAAGATATCTTTGACTGCCCGGATCACAGTATTTTTATCCACAGAGTCGCCGATCAGGTCTTGATAGGCCATGATCTTGTTTACGGTACCTTCCAGCTGGCGCACATTAGCAGTGATATTCTCTGCTATGAGCTGGATCAGAAAATCGGGCAGCTCCATACCCATACGGATGGCTTTGTTTTTGATGATAGCCATGCGGGTCTCATAATCGGGACGCTGAATATCGGCCAGAAGGCCCCATTCAAATCGGGTTTTCAGCCGGTCCTCCAGGCGGAGCATCTCCTTTGGGGGGCGATCAGATGTAAAAACGATCTGTTTTTTCAGCTCGTAGAGGGTATTAAAAGTATGGAACATCTCTTCCTGAGTAGAGTCCCGGCCGGCGATGAACTGTACATCGTCCATCAAAAAGATATCTGCACCCCGATACTTTTCACGGAACTCCTGGTTTCGACCTTCCCGGATGGCGTGGATCAGCTCATTGGTAAAGGTATCGCCCTTGATATATACCACCTTGTAATCCGGTCGGCGTTCATGGACCGTATGGGCGATGGCGTACAGCAGGTGGGTTTTCCCAAGACCGGATTCTCCGTAGATAAAGAGAGGGTTGTAGCTTTGGCCGGGGTTGTCCGCCACTGCCCGGGCGGCGGCATGGGCGAATTTGTTTGAGGAGCCCACTACAAAACGGTCAAAGGTGTATTCTTCTGTGCCGGGAAGAAAGTCGCTCTGTTTGGTCTGTTTCTCTGCAGCATCCAGTTCGCCTTCTGTTAAAACGATCACCTGAAAGTCTGCGGAAAACAATTCGTGAAGAGCCTTTTGGATGGCGGGCAGATACCGTGAGGCGATGATGTCCCGCTTGAAGCGGGTTGGAGAATAAATAGTGAAACTGGTTTCATCCAAAGAAACAGCAACAGTATCGTCAAACCAGGTGTTGATGGTGGTTTCGGTCATCTCATTTCGCATCAGGGAGACTACCTTATCCCATACTTCCACAGTGGGGTTCATGATTGACCTCCTTTCCCCGGCGCCGGTTGGCCGCAACAGGGTGTATAAACTTTCAAAGCGCCTTCCCCGGCGCACCGGAGAAGGCGGCAGATAATCAAATAATCAGAAAAATCCACTGAAGTTATTATACCAAAAACAGGGCTTCACCGCAAGGATTTCGCACATTTTTTATTTATAATGTATGTTGTTTTTTTGGCAGAACTTGTGGAAAATATAAAGCGTGCCTACAACATATAGACAGAAAGGAAAAAAGCAGAAAAAACCTTTTAAATCTAAAAAAAATGTAGTTGACATGAGGTACTTTTATCCGCTATAATAACAGGCGTATCTTTTGAAACGGAGTCATTTATTGCCGTTCAAAAGGAAGAAGGACTCATATAATGGGTTCTTGTAATTAGCAGACCGCAGCCCCTCTTGGGGCTGTTGTTGGGCCGGGCAAGCCGGCTTGAAATCAAATGAGGAGGTGTCCCCCATGCTTCGTACCTATCAGCCCAAGAAGCGCCAGCGTTCTAAGGAGCACGGCTTCCGCAAGCGTATGGCCACCCGCAACGGCCGCAAGGTGCTGGCTCGCCGCCGCGCCAAGGGCCGCGCCCGTCTGACTCACTGATGAAAAAGGGCATATTTGCCCGATTTCCTGTGAAACAGGCAAGACCGATCTCGGATGAGACGCGGTAAGAGGACACAATTCACATAGATGGCGCAAAAGGGGCGTGGGAGATATTCCCCCGCCCTATCTGTGCATACGCAGCTTTTTTAAAAGCCTTGAGGTGATCCGGGGAGGAGGACCATGAAACATACCGTTTCTTTGAAACAAAATCATGAATTCCGCCGGTTGTATCACAAGGGAAAAAGCGCAGTTTCCCCTTATTTTGCCATCTACTGCCGCAAAACTGGCCGGCCTGAGAGCCGCCTCGGTATCACCACCGGGGTGAAGCTGGGCCATGCAGTCAAACGTAATTTTGTCCGCCGCCGCATCCGAGAGCTGTATCGTACCAATGAAAATAAGTTTCTCCCCGGCTATGACATTGTGGTGGTTGCCCGTACCCGGGCTATTTTCGGCCGCTATGCCGAGCTGGAGCGCAGCTTTCTTCAGTTGATGAAGAAGCTGGAGCTGACCCTTCGGGAGGAGGGAAAGGGATGAAGCAGCTTCTTCTGGTGCTGATCCGGTTTTATCGGCGTTCCATTTCTCCCCTGCGTCCCCCCTGTTGTCGGTTTATCCCTACCTGCTCGGCCTATGCTCTGGAGGCGGTGGAAAAGTACGGCGCACTTAAGGGGGGGTGGCTGGCACTGCGCAGGATTTTGCGCTGCCATCCGTTCCACCGGCAGGAAACTGTGGAATATGATCCTGTTCCCTGATTTCTGCCTGAAAAGATGAAATTGCGGAGGTAATGTTGTGGGTATTATATTAGCACCCTTTGCCTGGCTGCTGTTATTTTTCTACAATCTTTTTGACAGCTATGGCCTGGCCCTGATCCTGTTCGCCATTGTAATCAAATTGATTTTATTCCCGGTTTCCCTCAAAACAAAGAAGAGCATGATTCAGACCACCATGTTGTCTGGAAAAATGCAGCAGCTGCAAAAGCAGTATGGCAAAGACCGGGAGCGCTATAATCTGGAGGTCCAGAAGCTCTATGCCCGGGAAAAGGTCAATCCCATGGGCGGCTGTCTCTGGTCCTTGATCCCCATGGTGGTTCTGATCGCTCTGTATGGCATTATTCGTGAGCCTTTGACCTACTTTATGCATCTGAGCACCGAGCAGATCGCTCTGCTGGCCGATCAGCTGGATTGGCAGACCGTGGCTGTGGCCAACGGCTGGATGAGTCAGGCCAGTATGGAGAAGCTGCTGGAACAGCTGGCCAGCGGGAAGATCGAGCATATTTTCCAGAATGGTGCTTATAACCAGATGTATCTGGTTTCTCTGATCAATTCCAGCAATATTGAAAGCCTGAAAGCCGCTCTGAATGCTCAGTTTGCCGGAGCCGGAGACGGTCTGTTTGTGCTGAATTTCCAGTTCTTGGGTCTGGATCTGTCCAGAATTCCCAACTGGCAGTTCTGGGTGGGCGGCATTTCTCTCTCTGCTGTGGGTCTGTTTATTCTGCCTTTGGTGTCTACAGCTGTGTCCTTCCTCTCCATGAAGGTATCCATGGCCACCAACAGGCTCAACAATAATCAGCCTCAGAACAAGCAGATGGAGTCCACGAACAAGATGATGATGTGGATGATGCCGCTCATGTCGCTGTGGATCGGCTTTACTGTACCTGCCGGCCTGTCCATCTACTGGATCACGCAGTATCTGGTCAACATGATCCAGGAAGTGATCTGCAGCAAGATGCTGAAGAAGGACTATGAAGCCGCCCGCGAGGCCGCCGCCAAGCGGGAACAGGAGGAGAAGGAAGAGGAGAAGCGCCGCAAGGAGGAGGCCCGTCTGGAGCGTGCCCGCCGCCTGGAGGAAGAAAAGAAAAACCGGGGAAAGAAAAAGCCCGGCCAGAAGAAGACTGAGCCTGAGCAGGAGGGCGTGAACAAGGAAGACAGCCGAGAGGGTATCCGCGCCTATGCCCGGGGCCGCGCCTATATCCCCGATCGCTTTGGCGGCGTCACGCCTTATGTGGATCCCAATGAGATGCTTCGTGCCCAGCAGGAGGCCGCTGCCTCCGGCAAGGGTAAGAAAAAGAAAAAGGCCGCTGATCAAACAGAGAACAAGCCAGTAGCTGAGGAGAAATCCAATTCGATCCAGGCTCCTGTTCAAAAGGAGCAGCCCGTCCAGGAAGAAGAAACTTTGTCTGCCGCTCCTGTGGAGGAGAATACTGAGACTGTGGAAATGGAAACCGTTGAGGTGGAAGTGGAGCAGGTCGAAGTGGAAATGGACGAGGATGAAAACAAGGAGGGCTAAGTATGTTGAAATGGATTGAAACTACCGGCCGATCCGAGGAGGATGCCATTTCCGCCGCCCTGTTTCAGCTGGGTTTGGACCGGGATGATGTGTCCATTGAGGTGATCGAGCGGGCAAAATCCGGTTTTCTTGGCTTTGGCAGCAACCCTGCCAAGGTCCGTGTAAGCTATGAGGAAGAAAATGGCGTCCCCTGTGCCAAAAAGACACTGTTTGAGGAGGAAGTCTCAGTTCCTGCTTCTGCTCCGGCTGCCCCTGTGGTAGAGGAACAGCCTAAAGCTGAAGAGACTGTGCTGGCTGCTGCCCCCAAGGCAGAAAAAGAGGTTGCTCCGGTAGCAGAGGAGACGATCCTGGCTGCAAAGCCTGGGATGTCCTCTCCAAAGAATAATCGTTCCCGTTCTGAGCGCCGGGAAAAGCCCCATCGTGCCAAGTCTGAAAATAGGCTGCAGGAAGGGGATGAGGTTCTGATCGGCAATGTGTCCCATGCTGCCCCCGCCCCCGTAAATTTGACTCCGGCGGCGGAAGATGACCAGCGGGCCGCACAGATTCGGACTTTTCTTACCGGCCTGATGGAGCACCTGAATGTTCAGGCTTCTCCCGAAATTTTTGTGACCGACGAGGGTAATTACAAGGTGATTCTCCAGGGCCAGGACCTGGGTGCCATTATCGGCCGCCGGGGTGAGACCCTGGATGCGATTCAGCAGCTCACCAGCTACTCCGTCAATCGGGGTATGTCCAAGCGGGTGCGCATTCATGTGGATGCCGAGGGCTATCGGGCCAAACGGGAGGAATCCCTCCAGCGGCTGGCGGTAAAGGTAGCCGGGAAGGTGGTCAAGTACCGCAAGAATATGACTCTGGAGCCTATGAATGCCTATGAACGCCATGTGATTCATACCGCGCTTCAGGACTATCCCAATGTTACCACCCATTCCACCGGTGTTGAGCCCAACCGCCGCACTGTAGTGGCTTACGCACCTGGCCAGAAATAAAGCAGAGTTCTGCGGCGGGAGGGTTACCTCCCGCCGCGATTTATGTTTGGAGATCTTTTATGACGCCTCTATATGATGTTTTGAAAAAGTATGCGGAAGAAGAGCCTGCCCGCTTCCATATGCCTGGACATAAGGGTCTGTTTTCCCCAGTGCCTGAATTGGCAGAAGCGGCAAAGTTGGATGTAACGGAAATACCATCCACCGGGAACCTTTATACGGCAGGAGAGCCCTTTGATTCTGCCCAGAGGCTATGGGCGGAAAGATTTGGGTTTGAGTACTGTCAATTTCTTACTGGCGGGTCTACCATGGGAATTCATACCGCCTTTGCCTTGAACTGCAGGCCTGGAGATAAAGTGCTGATCGACCGGAATTGCCATCGATCTGTATTCAATGCTCTGGCTCTGCTGGATTTGGAACCGGTTTATCTGGAACGGACCTGGGTGCCGGGGGAGCAAATCATTGGCCCTGTGGATCCAGAAAATGTGGAAAATATTTTTAAAAAAAATGGTGATATCAAAACTGTTTGTATTACTTCTCCTACATACGCCGGTGTGTTATCGGACATTTCGTCCATTGGTGAAATTGTAAAGGCACATGGTGGAAAACTTTTGATTGATGGCGCCCATGGTGCACACCTTCCTTTTCTTGGAGTCAATGCCTTTGACGGAGCGGATTTGGTGGTGGTATCTGCCCATAAGACTCTGCCTGCCATGGGCCAGACGGCCCTGCTGTTTGCCAACGGCTTTGATCCTGATTTGATCCGTCTGCGGGCAAGTCTGTATGGAACTTCCAGTCCTTCTTATCCATTGATGGCCAGCTTGGACAGAGCAAGGCAGTGGATGGAAGAAGAAGGGGAGGCACTCTACCGTCAAGCGGCCGACAGGGTGGCCTTGATTCGGAAAAAAGTGCCTTCTCTGGGAAAGGGACTGTCTCTGGATCCCACACGGCTGACAGTCAATGTAAAAGACGGCCCCTCTTTTGCCAGAATGTTGGAGAGCATGGGAGTTTATCCAGAGATGGAGGACGGCGGGCATGTCGTCTTTATCTGCACTGCACAAGATTTGACACACAATTTTGACCGGCTGGAAAA
>CALWOR010000215.1 GCA_944383205.1 uncultured Oscillospiraceae bacterium
ATCTTTAAAATATTCCAGGAAAGAGCGGTCAAACGCATCAAAGTCCGCCTCGCTCTTGACCAGCAGACACCGGCACAGGTGGTAAAAACCCGTAAAGCTGGCCTCATGGAGCCCCTTGTGGATGGCCTCCATGAGAGACATCCACTCGGTGAGGGACACCTTCAGCCCGTTTCGCCGGAGCAGATAGAGAAAATCTTCAAACATAGGCTTATTTCCAGCTGCGACGCATGGCGTCAATGTCCTCGTTCTTCTTCAGCAGCACACCAAGATAGGGGACCTCCTTCACGATCCGGTCCACCGCCACGCCCCCGTGCTGGAGGGCCTGGATCCAGTCGATGATCTCACTGGTAGAGGGCTTCTTTTTGATCTGGGGCAGCTGCCGGATGCGGTAGAAGGCCTCCAGCACCTGGTCCAGAAGTTTTTCGTCCAGATCAGGATAGTGGACGCGGACAATGTCTGCCATCAGCTCCTTGTCCGGGAACTCGATGTAGTGGAATACACACCGGCGCAGGAAGGCGTCAGGCAGCTCCTTCTCTGCGTTGGAGGTGATGATTACCACCGGGCGGTGGTTGGCTTTTACCGTACGGCCCGTCTCAGGGATGTGGAACTCCATCCGGTCCAGCTCCCACAGCAGGTCATTGGGAAACTCCAGGTCCGCCTTGTCGATCTCGTCGATGAGCAAAATCACCTGCTCCTCGCTGGTGAAGGCCTCCCCCAGCTTGCCAAGCTTCACATACTTCTCGATGTTGTCCACGCCCTGGCCGCCGAACTGGCTGTCGTACAGCCGCTGGACCACATCGTACACATACAGGCCGTCCTGAGCCTTGGTGGTGGACTTGATGTTCCAGATAATGAGCTTTTTCCCTAACGCCTGGGCGATGGCCTCAGCCAGCATGGTTTTTCCGGTTCCCGGCTCGCCCTTGATGAGCAGGGGCTTTTCCAGCACCATGGCGATGTTGGCTGCACGGAGCAGTTCCTCTGAGGCTACATAGTTCTGACTCCCTCTGAATTCATCCATAGAATAACCCTCGCTTTTTATGCTTGATGTGGTGGTAATTGGGAATGGGCGGTATAATAATCTATGCATTGATGAGAAATGGCCCTACCTCTTATATATATTGAATCATATCGGAACATACATAGAGAATCCAATATATCTTTTCGCATAAACCATGAGAAAATTGCATTATTTTTACAAAATCTGAACAAAAAAACTTTTAATTTAAGGGAGCTAATAATGGGGAGTTGACGAACCGCATAAAAAAGGCAAAACCATTTTAGGTATTGTGACAAGAGGAAGGAGACTGCACCAAAACAATGCGAAAAATCGATCAATTCATGAAGTTTTGATAATAGACCTTATGGGCGGAACGAATATAAAATAAAGACAACGACAGCGAGATATTGGCGATATTGTGACAATGCAGTGCTTGAGATTTGAGAAGATGGAAGGAGAAGGAGATATGTCAAGGCAATTTTCTCTTGCTTATCTGACGATACCGGGTACCGATCCGGTACAGCAGATTGAGATTGCCAAAAAAGTTGGGTATGATTTCGTCAGTCTGCGTACCATCCCCATGCATCTGCCCAACGAGCCGGAGTTTTTGCTCCACAAGGACAAAAAGCTGTTTGAAGCGACCAAGCAGGCCCTGAAAGAGAACGACATTCCTTTGATGGACATTGAGCTGGCTCGTATCAGACCTGATTTGGACATTGCAGAGTATGAGCCTGCTTTTGAAGCGGCAGCTCAGTTGGGCGCCACCGATGTGCTGGGCAGTGTGTGGACTCGAGACCGGAACTATTATACGGAACAGGTGGGCAAGGTTGCTGAAATGGCTGCCCATTATCACCTGAACTACAACATCGAGTTTCTGCCCTGGGCGGGTCTGCGCAACCTTCAGGAGGGCATTACACTGGTGGATAGCCTCCACATGGACAATCTGTTCCTGATGGTGGATATGCTTCATGCGGGCCGGGCTGGCGTTACCGCTGAAGAGTTGAAGCGTACGGACCGGAAGTATTTCCGTTTTCTCCATATGTGCGATGGCCCTGCCGGACCTGACGGAGATCCTGTACTTGCCAACATCAACGATGAGTTGATGGTATTTACCGCCCGGGAGGGGCGCTTGTATCCCGGAGAGGGCGCCATGGATGTGGCGGGGATGGTGGCCGCTCTGCCCGAGATCCCTGTGTCCATTGAACTGCCCAATCTGAAGCGGATGACCGAGCTGGGGCCCGAGGGCCACGCCCGCCGCTGCCTGGAGACCACAAAGGCCTACTTTGCTGCTCATAACCTTTGAAAGTCAAACATCCATATTGTGAAGAGGAAAAGAGGTAGTTGAAATGGTCGATATCAATACGAAAATGATTACTTTGATTGGGACTCCCCTGAGCCAGTCTTTTGCCGCCCGGATGCAGAACGCAGGTTATGAAGCTGCGGGGCTGAACATGCTGTATTTTTACACTGAGGCCGATAATGAGCATTTGGGCGATATTGTCAACGGTATCCGCTATATGAATTTTGCCGGCTTTGCCGTAACCAAGCCCAATAAGGTGAAGGTTCTGCAGTATCTGGATGAGCTGGATCCTCTGTGCGAAAAAATGGGTGCCAGCAACACTGTAGTGAAAACCCCCGAAGGTAAGCTTGTGGGCTATAACACCGATGGTGTGGGCTTCTACACCTCTCTGACCGAAGAGGGCGGGGTCAAAGTGGACCAGTCTGTTTTCTTCTGTTTCGGCGGCGGCGGCGCTGGCCGGGCTATCTGCTCTATTCTTGCGTACAAGGGTGCCAGAAAGATCTACATTACTGATGCATATGAGCCTTGCGCCAAGTCTTTGGCAGAAGATATTAATAAAAACTTTGCCCCTGTGGCTGAATATGTGCCCTATGGCGATTACTCCAAGCTGGCCGCCTGTAATGTGGT
>CALWOR010000216.1 GCA_944383205.1 uncultured Oscillospiraceae bacterium
GACCCCCGCAAGGAGCGCAACGCCATCAACGAGGCCCGCAAGCTGAACATCCCCATCGTGGCCATCGTGGACACCAACTGCGACCCCGACGAGATCGACTACGTCATCCCCGGCAACGACGACGCCATCCGCGCCATCAAGCTCATCTCCTCTGTCATGGCCAACGCCATCCAGGAGGGCAAGCAGGGCCAGGACGAGGCCCCCGCCGCTGAGGCTGAGGCTCCCGCCGCCGAGTAATTTGGCATCTACACAGCGCCCGCCCGCGCGGGCGGACGCTGTTCTTATTTTGATACAGAGCCGGCCCCGGCCGGCCGAAGATAAAATGGAGGTAATGTAATTATGGCTATTTCCGCTAAGGATGTACAGAAGCTGCGCGAGATGACCGGCGTCGGCATGATGGACTGCAAGAAGGCCCTCACCGAGGCTGACGGCGACTTCGACAAGGCCATCGAGTGGCTGCGTGAGAAGGGCCTGGCTGCCCAGACCAAGAAGGCCGGCAAGGTGGCCGCCGAGGGCGTGTCCTATGCCATTGTGGACAACGGCGTGGGCGTCATCATCGAGGTCAACTCCCAGACTGACTTTGTGGCCAAGAATGAGGTCTTCCAGGACTTTGTCAAGGCTGTGGCTTCTGTTGTGGCCAAGGAGAACCCCGCCGATGTGGAGGCCCTGAAGGCCTGCAAGTACCCCGGCACCGACCGCACCGTGGCCGATGTTACCGCCGACAAGGTGCTGGCCATTGGTGAGAACATCCAGATCCGCCGCTTCGTGCGCTATGACGAGGGCGTGAATGTCCCCTATATCCACATGGGCGGCAAGGTCGGCGTGCTGGTGAACCTGGCCGTCGAGGGCATCGACGCCGACAAGGTCACCGAGCTGGGCAAGGATGTGGCCATGCAGATCTGCGCCATGAACCCCTCCTTCCTGGACAAGTCCGATGTGGATCAGGCCACTCTGGACAAGGAGAAGGAGATCCAGCTGGCTCAGATGGCCAACGACCCCAAGATGGCCGCCAAGCCCGACAAGGTGAAGGAAGGCATCGTCATGGGCAAGCTGGGCAAGTACTACGAGGAGAACTGCCTGCTGCAGCAGGCCTTCGTCAAGGAGAACAAGATCTCCGTAGAGAAGCATGTGGCCGAGGTCGCCAAGCAGCTGGGCGGCAAGATCACCGTAAAGGCCTTCACCCGCTTCGCCACCGGCGAGGGCATCGAGAAGGCCGAGGACGACTTTGCTGCCGAAGTCGCCTCCATGATCAAGTAACTCGCTTGAGCTTGTCCCCCGCAAAATTGCTCATTGTCCCTGAATTTTGACCCGAAAGAGTCCGAGGAAATTCGTTTCCCCGGGCTCTTTTTTATTTCTTTTTGCACTTTGACCGGTTTTTATTTCAGCTTTATCCCAATTTTTTAAAAAGACTGAGCGAGCCGTCTGTAATCAAATTTTCTGAAAAAGCGACCGTTTTGAATGGAAAATCATATTGGAATTTACCAACCTGGTACCGGCAATGGGAGGCGTTGTATATTCCAGCTCACGAGATCAAGAATCGGAATCTGGTATGACAAACCGCTGCCATTATAGTATTTGCTCCGGAGAAGTGTGAGGAAGGTTGATTTCAGCAATTCAGTGGACTGAGTAAAACGAGAACTACAATAGCCTCCCTATTTTGATATAGACTCTATTAAACATTCCTTTCCTGTGATATAATATTTAATTCAATAAGGAATTACTTGTGATGAGTCATTAGAGCGACCAATTGAATAATTAAAATTTCTCAAGGAGGTGTCCGCTCGTGAAGTGTCCGTACTGCGGAAAAGAAATGAGTTTAGGATACATACAATGTCGAGATGGTGTTACATGGAATAAAACAAAGAGGCTTGTTGCTGCTATTTCGCATCTTGGTGCCGATTTGGTTTTGGCAGATGGGGGCGGAATATTTTCTGGTTCTGCAGTAGCTGCACATCATTGTCAATCCTGCAAAAAAATTATAATAGATTATTCAATTGGCAATTAAATCCAAATTCAATATTCTGGAGCTCTTCTTTTCCGGGATTCACGCAGGACATCCATATTTATATGATAGGGCCTGCGTCAGCCAAGCGGTCTCTGCTCCAATCCCACTCTATACACAGGCTCGGTTTTTCTTCCTACCTGAGGGGCAGCGGAGGATGAAAAGCCGAAGGTAAAGCTGACATATGCAAAAAAGTACAAGATATTCTTATTTCCTTTATCTCTCTCAAGTTAATCAACAACCTCCATAATTCTGCCTGATAGTTCTCCTTGAAGTCGTCATAATATTTCACAAACAGCGATATTGTTATCTTCCATTTGCTTTTCAGCCCCATACCACGCGCCGCTTGATTATATATTTGCACAAACAGCAAATAGGCCCACCAGGGAGTTTGTCCCTGACGGGTCTATTTTTGCTTTCTTTTCGTCTGTTCTATCTCTAATTATTCTGGAGCAGGCAGAGTCTTTCTTGAAGACAATCCAGAAACACCTCAGCGGCCTTAGAGAATATCTGGGACTTCTTCCAGACCAGATACATGCCCAGTTCAAACTTCGGCTCCAGCGGACGAAAGCAGAGATTACTACCCGTCGTGTTTACCAGCTTGTCCAGCGTGAAGGCGTAGCCCATCCCCTCGTCCACCATCAGTGAGGCGTTATAGATGAGATTATAGGTGGCAACGGTGTGCAGCTGCTCGGGTTCCTTCCCCAGCCAGCGGTACAACCCGCTTTTGTTGTCCGTCTGGCGGGAGAGGATCAGCGGCTTGTCTCGCAGGTCACGAGGCAAGACGGTGCTCTGCTTCGCCAACGGGCTGTCCCGCCGCATCAGAACGCCCCAGGTGTCCTTGTCGGGCAACTCCAGATAATGGTATTTAAGTTTGTCAATGTCGCCCAAAAGGACACCAAAATCCAACAGCCCCTGGTCCAGGCGCTCACACACATCCACTGCGTCGCCGCTGACAATATGGAACCGGATACCGGCATAGCGCATCTGAAGCTCTTTTACAGCCCGGACGATCTGCCGCACGCCTTCCGTCTCACCCGTGCCGATATAGATATCACCGCTGATCGTATCGTCCGGCTGCATAATCTCCTGCTCCGTCCGATCCACCAGCTCCAGAATCTCCTCCGAGCGCTTGCGCAGCAGCCTCCCCTCTTCTGTAAGAGTAATCTTTCGATTGCCCCGAATCATCAGCTGTTTCCCCAGTTCCTCTTCCAAATCCCGGAGCTGCCGGGAGAGGGTGGGCTGTGTGAGGTGCAAAGACTGGGCCGCCGCGGAGATACTCTGTTCCCGGGCCACCGCTAAAAAGTATTGCAGCACTCTCAATTCCATAAAGGTGCACCTCCTAATAGGGCTATAATACCATGGGCTTCCCATAAGTTTCAAGTATAATGGAATATTCGATATAAGTATTTGTTATCTTTCCGGACAGATGCTAAAATGAACTTGATCAAACCAAGATAGGAGCATATCATGGAATTAGACGCATTTCTCCAGCATCTGAACAGCGGAAAAACAGTAGAGAACGGGAGCGAACCGCACCTGTTCATGCACCGGGCCAGCCAGGAGGCGCTGCGCCTCACAGCGGAGATCAACGGCAGCTACCATACGCCGGAGGAACTGCGCGGCCTGTTTTCCCAGCTGACCGGTCAGCCAGTGGACGAGAGTTTTTCTCTCTTCCCGCCCTTTTACACCGACTGCGGGAAGAACATCCACATCGGCAAACAAGTCTTTATCAACATGGGCTGCAAGTTTCAGGACCAGGGGGGCATTTTCATCGGCGACGGCACCCTCATCGGTCACAATGTAGTGCTGGCCACTTTGAACCACGCCATGCAGCCGGAGCGGCGCAGCGACATGCTCCCGGCTCCCATTCACATCGGAAAACGGGTCTGGATCGGCTCCAACGCCACCGTGCTGCCCGGAGTGACCATTGGCGACGGCGCTGTGGTTGCGGCGGGCGCGGTGGTGACCAAGAATGTTCCGGCCAATACGGTGGTGGGCGGCGTGCCCGCCAAGGCGATCCGCCACATCTATGAGGAGGAAAGGATATGAGCAAACAAATTCTGGTCATCTCCACCAGCCCCCGGAAGGGCGGCAATTCGGATACCCTGGCAGACGCCTTTATTCAGGGCGCCCGGGAGGCAGGACACAAGGTAGAGAAAATCAACCTGTACGACAAGAACATCGGATTCTGCAAGGGATGCCTGACCTGCGTTAAAACCCAGCGCTGCGTCATCCACGACGATGCGGCTGACATTGCCCGGCAGATGCTGACGGCGGATGTGCTGGTCTTTGCCACCCCCATCTACTATTACGGGATGTGCGGCCAGATGAAAACCATGCTGGACCGCTCCAACCCCCTCTATTCCGCGGAGTACTGCTTCCGGGACATTTATCTGCTGGCCGCTGCGGCGGAGGAGGACGAGCACACGGTGGATGGGACTGTCACCGGGCTGCAGGGGTGGATCGACTGCTTTGAGAAGGCCCGGCTGGCCGGGACGGTCTTTGCCGGCGGCGTGACGGCCGTGGGAGAAATTCAGGGCCATGCCGCTCTGGAACGGGCCCATGAGATGGGCAGGCGAGTATAAGGAGGAGCAGCCTATCTGAAGTGAGTTTTTCAGGGAAGGAGAACTGCCATGACGAGAATTTTTTGTGCGCTCCTTGTGGGCCTCTGCCTCGCCGCCTGCGGCACCGGACAGGACGAACCAAGCAGCGAGCCAACCCGGGAGAGCCCGTTGGAGCAGGAATTGGAACCCGCGGAGCAGGATGCTCAGGCTCCGGCTGAGGAGGAACCTATGCTGAACATTACGGCGGGAGACTATGAACTGTCGGCAACCTTTGCGGATAACAGCTCCGCCGAGGAATTCCGGGAGCTGCTGGCTCAGGGCCCGGTCACCGTGGAGATGGAGGACTACGGCGGCTTTGAAAAGGTGGGGCCGCTGGGCACGACGCTGACCCGGAACGATGAGCAGATCACCACCCAGCCCGGCGATGTGATTCTTTACCAGGGAAATCAGATCACCATCTACTACGACACCAACACCTGGAGCTTCACCAGGCTTGCCCGGATCGACGATCCCGCCGGTTTGCGGGAGAAGCTGGGGGGTGGAGCTGTTACCGTCACATTCTCCCTGACCTGCAAATAATTTTTCTTTCATTACCATATGCTTATTTCCAAGAAAAACCGGCCTGCCAGGGGTGGCATTCCCTGACGGGCCGGTCGTTTTGCCTCAGCCGGCCTTCCGGCTCCAGTGTTTTCCGGCCTTGGGGGAGGTCATACTACGCTCGCTTACTGCTATTCTTGCCTGTACCTACAGCCTTGCAATGCTTTGGGAGTCAGCTTGCTGCCCTTGACAACAGATCTCAACGCGCTCTTTTGGGCTTATCAAAGTTCTCCTATTTGAGCTCACAGATTTTACCCTGGCGCAGTTCGGTGGTAAGTATTGTGTAGAAGAATCAACGCCAGATATCGTCTTCCTGAATGGTCTATAAGCAGCTTGTCGGCAAAACCTGTTTAAGAATACCAGGCTCGCCTACTCGATCGATCTTCGTCATCGAACATAACCGCAATAAGTTTAAGAATAATATGATGATAATAACTTTGCGCCTTAGGTAATCATGTTTCTACACTGCATTCGCAAATCCAAAAGCATAAAGTAATCAAACAAGATGAGATAAAACATGCGACAAAACAGCAGTTCCTCTCTCTTTATACCAGAAGAAACTGCCGTTCGCCTTGTGCGCTACACAAGGTTTTCTCTGGTAAACAATTCGTTAATTTTAATATATCAAAACAAATACACCTTTCAGATTGTACAGCAATATGATATAATTTGTTTAAATCATGTCCTTCTTAGGTTTATCATATGGGCATGATGATAAATAAAGAGGTTATGCGATGAAGGAAAAACCAGCGCGGCTAATCACTGCGTCTTTGATACATGAGGAAATTATCTTGTCTGTGGAGGAAACCACATCTGGCAGTAGATGTGGTTTCTCTTGTGCGGCCTTTTCACGCCCTGCGTCAGCCTGTCCAAGTGACAGGGTGTCGCGGGGCGTTTTTCTATTGCTGGAAAGGAAAGGAGTCAGAGAATATGAGTCTGAAATACACCTGCCCCGGCTGTGGGACACCCTTGGGCTATGAGGGATTGTGCTGGAAATGCAAATCTGAACAGGAGCGG
>CALWOR010000217.1 GCA_944383205.1 uncultured Oscillospiraceae bacterium
CAGGTCCCGGAAGGAGAAGGGGAGGCGCACCCACTGGCCCAGCAGATCGTAGAGCTGGAACAGATACCCCAGGTACCACCCCACAAACCACAGCCAGACCTGGTGCCTGGGGCGCAAAAGCCGCCCGGTCACCGGCCGCAGGAGGATGAGGGCCCCAAAGGTGAGGCCCATGGCCAGACCGATGTTCAGCAGGGTGATCCCCACCCGGCCCAAAATTGTAAACACGGCGATCACAGCCTATCCCTCCCCCATTTTCTCGTCAATGAGGGCCTTCAGCTCCTCTGCCTCCTCCCGGGTAAGCTTGCGTCCGCTGAGAAAGGCTGTCATAAACATGGACAGGCCGCCCACCCGCTCCACCAGCTCCTCCCCCTGGGCCTGGATGGCGGCCTGACGGGTGAGGAGAGGGGTAACGACCGTGTCTTCGTGGCGTACCGCCCCCTTGTTTTTCAGCTTACGCAGGACGGTGTAAGTGGTGGATTTGTTCCAGCCCAGCTTTTCCCGGCACAGCTCCACCAGACGGGTGGAGTTCATCTCCCCAAACTCCCACAGCACCTCCATGAGCCTGTACTCCCCCTCAAAGAGCTTCTCCATGGTTCCGCCTCCTTTCAGTTTACTCCGATAAACCTCTTTCTGATTGAAGTTTATCAGAATAAACCTCCTTCGTCAAGGGTCTGTGTGTTGTTTGCCTTCCAAATTTCGCCAGTTTCCTTTGTGCGTTTTTACATAACCAACTAAAATAGTAGGAAAATTTTGTCTGGTTTTGCTCTTGTTAATTACCTACTATTTTGATAGGATATTTACAGCAAAAGGATGAATCTGAAAAAACCGGGCAGACTAGTGTGGAGCCCTGTCCCCGGGAACATAGATCATATTTCAACGACGAAAAAGGAGCTGGGTACTATGGTAAATGTGAGAAAAGCGGCGGTCATCGGCTGTGGGTTCGTGGGGGCCTCCATCGCCTTCAGCCTGATGCAGCGGGGTCTCTACTCCGAACTGGTCCTCATCGACGCCAACCGGGAGAAGGCCGAGGGCGAGGCCATGGACCTGAGCCACGGGCTCCCCTACGCCGCCTCCATGAAGATCTACGCGGGCACCTATGACGATGTGGCCGACTGCGCCATGGTCATCCTCACCGCCGGGGCCAACCAGAAGCCCGGGGAGACCCGGCTGGACCTGATCGGCAAGAATGTGGCCATTTTGAAGAGCATCCTCCCCGAGCTCACCAGCCGGAACTTCCAGGGCATCCTCCTGGTGGTGGCAAACCCGGTGGATGTGCTCACCTACGCCGCCTGGAAGCTCTCCGGACTGCCCGCCAACCGGGTCATTGGCTCGGGCACGGTGCTGGATACCGCCCGCCTCAAGTACCTCCTCAGCCAGGAGCTGGGGGTGGACAGCCGGAATGTCCACGCCGCCGTCATCGGCGAGCATGGTGACAGCGAACTGGCGGTGTGGAGCAGCGCCAACATCTCCAGCATCGACCTGGACCAGTTCTGCCGCCTGAAGGGCATGGAGGACCGGAAGGCGGTGCTGGACCGGATCTACCACGAGGTGCGGGACAGCGCCTACGAGATCATCCAGCGCAAGGGCGCCACCTACTACGGCATCGCCATGGCGGTGGCCAGGATCGCCGAGTGCATCGTGAAAAACGAGCACGCCATGCTCCCCGTCTCCGTCCCCCTGTCGGGGCAGTACGGCCTGGAGGGCCTGTGCCTCAGCATCCCCTCCATCGTGGGCAAGGACGGGGTGGAGCAGGTGCTGGAGATCCCCCTCAATGACGAGGAGCACCAGGCCCTGATTTCCTCCGCCGCTCAGCTCAAGGAGGTCATCGCCTCCATCGGACTCTGATCAAATTTTGCGCAAAGAAAGGGCCGCCGGCGAAAGCCGGCGGCCCCTGGTCTTTATCAGTCCTTCGATCAGGCACTGTAAGACTGTAAGAATGTTACAGTGTTTCGATCTCTTCCTGCTCCACGGTCTTGATGCCCCGGGCGGACAGGGCGGCGGTAGCCGTCTCGTTGTTCTCCACCCGGAAAACCATATAGGCATGGTCAGCCTTCTTGCCCCCCAGGAAGGCGTACATATACTCCACATTCACCTTGGCATCGGTGAGCACCTGGAGCACCTTGTTGAGCCCGCCGGGCACATCGGCAATGGCCACGGCCAGCACGGGGGTGATGGAGTGGATATAGCCCGCCTCCTTGAGGACGGTGGTGGCCTTGTACACATCGTCGGCGATGAGGCGCACGATGCCGAAGTCCTTGGTCTCGGCCACGCTCAGGGCCCGCAGGTCCACCTGATTCTGCGCCAGCACACCGGTCATGGCGTACAGAGCGCCGGGCTTGTTCTCCAGAAAGACAGAGATCTGCTTGATATTCATACTCGCTCCCCCTTTTTAAATCTTGCGCTTGTCAATGACGCGGACCGCCTTGCCCTCGCTGCGGACAATGGACTTGGGGGCCACCAGGGTGACCTTGGCGGCCAGGCCCAGCATGGAGCGCAGGCCGTCCACCAGCTCCTTCTGCCGGCGGTCGATCTCGCCCAGGTTGTCGGTGAACATCTCGGGGGTCATCTCCACCTGGACATCCAGGGTGTCGGTGGAGCGCACCCGGTCCACGATGATCTGGTAGTTGGCAGGATAGCCGTGGTTCAGGAGCACCGTCTCGATCTGGGACGGGAAGACATTGACGCCCCGGATGATGAGCATGTCATCAGAGCGGCCCATGGGTTTGCACATCTTCACATGGGTGCGGCCACAAGAGCACTTCTCCCGGGTAAGCATACAGATGTCACGGGTGCGGTAGCGCAGCAGGGGGAAGGCCTCCTTTGTGATGGAGGTGAACACCAGCTCGCCCTTGCTGCCCTCGGGCAGGACCTCCCCGGTCTCGGGGTCGATGATCTCGGCAATGAAGTGGTCCTCATTGATGTGCATGCCGCTCTGGGCAGAGCACTCGAAGGCCACGCCGGGACCGGAGAGCTCGGTCAAACCGTAAATATCGTAAGCTTTAATACCCAGAGTATTCTGGATGTCCTGGCGCATCTCCTCGCTCCAGGCCTCAGCTCCGAAGATGCCCGCCTTCAGAGGGATCTGGTCGGGGGTGAGGCCCATTTCCTTCATGGTCTCGCCGATGTAGGCGGCGTAGGAGGGGGTGCAGCACAGGATGGTGGCGTTCAGATCCATGATGAACATGATCTGCCGCTCGGTGTTGCCGGAGGAGGTGGGGATGGTGAGGCAGCCCACCTTGTGGCTGCCCCCGTTGAGGCCGGGGCCGCCGGTGAACAGGCCGTAGCCGTAGGACACCTGGCACACGTCCTCGTTGGTGCCCCCCGCCGCCACAATGGCCCGGGCGCAGCAGTCCT
>CALWOR010000218.1 GCA_944383205.1 uncultured Oscillospiraceae bacterium
GTCCGTGCCGTGATGGAAGCCATCGGCATCAAGGACATCCGTACCAAGTGTCTGCGCTCCAACAATCCGCAGAATGTGGTCTCCGCTACTTTCGAGGGCCTGAAGGCTCTGCGTACTCCCGAGGAAGTGGCCCGCGTCCGCGGCAAGAGCGTCGGCGAGATCTTGGGTTAAGGAGGGCTAAAAATGGCTAATCTGAACATCAAGCTGGTCAAGAGCCTGAACGGCCGCATTGCCAAGCACAAGGCGACTGCCGAGGCCCTGGGCCTCCGTAAGATCGGCGACACCACCGTGCAGCCCGACAACGAGGCTACTCGCGGCAAGATCGCCCACATCGGCTACCTGCTGCAGGTCACCGAGGAAAACTAAGAGGAGGCGTGAGAAATGAATCTGCATGAACTTTCCCCCGCCGCCGGCTCCAACACCAAGGCCTACCGCAAGGGCCGCGGCGCTGGTTCCGGTAACGGTAAGACTGCCGGCCGCGGTCACAAGGGCCAGTGGGCCCGCAGCGGCGGCGGCGTGCGCGTCGGCTTCGAGGGCGGCCAGATGCCTCTGGCCCGCCGCCTGCCCAAGCGCGGTTTCCACAACATCTTTGCCAAGCCCCTGGAGGCTGTCAATGTCTCTGCCCTGGAGAAGTTTGAGGACGGCGCCGTGGTCAACGCCCAGGCGCTGCTGGAGAAGGGCGTCCTGTCCAAGTGCGAGTACGGCGTCAAGATCCTGGGCAATGGCTCCATCACCAAGAAGCTGACCGTCCAGGCTTCCGCCTTCTCCGCCTCTGCCAAGGAAAAAATTGAAGCTGCAGGTGGTAAGGCGGAGGTGATCTGACCATGATCGAAACGATCCGAAACGCCTGGCGGGTGCCCGAGCTGAAAAAGAAGATGCTCTTTACCATTATGGCTCTGCTCATCTTCCGTCTGGGCTCCGCCATCCCCGTGCCCTATATCGACTCTGATTCTCTGCAGACCTATCTGCAGGCTCAGAGCGGTACCATCCTGGGCCTGATGAACGCCATGAGCGGCTCCGCCTTCTCCATGGCCACTGTCTTTGCCCTGTCCATCCAGCCCTATATCAACAGCTCCATTATTATCCAGCTGCTGACTGTGGCCATCCCCGCTCTGGAGCGGCTGGCCAAGGAGGGCGGCGAGGAGGGCCGCAAGAAGATCGCCTCCATCACTCGTTACACCACCGTGGCCATTGCGCTGCTCCAGGGCTTTGGTTACTACACTCTGGTCAAGAGCTACGGCCTTGTGGACGGCGGCTCCCTGCCTGCTTTCTGGGTGGGCGTGGTTATCGTTCTGTCCTTCACCGCCGGCTCTGCCTTCCTCATGTGGCTGGGCGAGCAGATCACTGAGTTCGGCATCGGCAACGGCATTTCCATCATCCTGTTTGCCGGTATCGTCTCCCGCTTCCCCCGCATGGTCACAGACAGCATCAGCGGTGTGACCATCTGGAACAACCTGCACAGCGGCACTGTGACCGAGGACATCCTGGTGGACGCCGGGATGACCGCCGATCAGGCTGCTCAGCAGATCCAGGCCATGCAGGCTCAGGCCCTGGCCCCCTGGATGATTCCCCTGATCATCATCGGGATGCTGGCTCTGGTCATCTTCATCGTGTTCATTTCCAACGCCGAGCGCCGGCTGCCTGTGCAATACGCCAAGCGTGTGGTGGGCCGGAAGATGTACGGCGGCCAGTCCACCCATATCCCCATCAAGGTGAACATGAGCGGCGTCATGCCCATCATCTTTGCCCAGTCCATTGCCTCCCTGCCCGCCACCATCGGCGCCTTTGCCGGCTGGACGGTGAACAGCGAGGGCTTCGGCGGCAGCCTGATGCGCCTGTTTGACACCACCAAGCTCTTTTACAGCGTGCTCTACTTCCTGCTGATCGTTGGCTTCAGCTACTTCTATGCCACCATGCAGTTCAACCCCATTGAGGTGGCCAACAACCTGAAGAAGAACGGCGGCTTTATCCCCGGCTTCCGTCCCGGCAAGCCCACCGCCGACTTTATCACCAAGGTGCTGTCCAAGATCACCATGTTCGGCGCTCTGTATCTGTCTGTGGTGGCCATTGCCCCCATTGTCACCGGCAACATTGTCAGCTACCATTCCCTGGCCATCGGCGGTACTTCCGTCATCATTGTGGTGGGCGTGGCGCTGGAGACCGTGAAGCAGATGGAAGCCCAGATGCTGATGCGTCACTATAAGGGCTTCCTGGAGTAAGGAGGGAACGGCTTATGGGTATGAAGTTGATCTTGTTGGGCGCTCCGGGCGCCGGCAAAGGAACCCAGGCCGAGATCCTCAGCGCCAAGCTGGGAATCCCCACCATCTCTACCGGCAATATCCTCCGTGCGGCCATCAAGGACCAGACCCCCATTGGAATGGAGGCCAAGTCCTATATGGACGCCGGGAAGCTGGTCCCCGATTCCGTGATCATCGGGATTGTGGCTCAGCGGCTGGAGCAGCCGGACTGTAAAAAGGGCTTTATTCTGGACGGGGTGCCCCGCACCATCGGCCAGGCTGAGGCTCTGGATGCCGCCGGCATCACCTTTGACCATGTGCTCTCCATTGAGATCTCCGACGCTGAGATCGAGGAGCGTATGTCCGGTCGCCGGGTGTGCCAGAGCTGCGGCGCTCCCTATCATGTAAAAGCCAAGCCCCCCAAGCAGGAGGGCGTGTGCGACACCTGCGGCGGACCTCTGGCTCAGCGGGACGACGACAAGGCCGAAACGGTGCGTAAGCGCCTGGAGGTCTATCACGCTGAGACCGAGCCCCTGAAGGGCTATTATGAGGGAAAGGGCATCCTCTCCCCCGTGGCCAATCAGGATACCATTGAAGGGACCACCCAGGTCATCATGGAGGCGCTTGGAATTTAATGGCGCTGGAAATGATTTCGTTGAAATCCCAACGGGAGATCGAGGCCATGCGTCGGGCCGGGCGGATCACCGCCCAGGCCCGGGCCCTGGCCGGGTCCATGATCAAGCCCGGAGTTACCACCCATGAGATCGATACGGCAGTGCGCCGCTTTATCGAGAGCCATGGGGCGAAGCCCTCGTTCCTGGGCTACGCGGGGTTTCCCGGTTCCGCCTGCATTTCGGTGAACGAGGAGGTCATCCACGGCATCCCCGGCCCCCGGAAGCTGAAGGAAGGAGACATCGTCAGTGTGGATGTGGGCGCCTTTATCGGCGGTTTCCACGGTGACTGTGCCGCCACCTACGCCTGCGGGGAGATCAGCCCCGAGGCACAGAAGCTGATCGATGTGACCCAGCAGAGTTTCTGGGAGGGCATCAAGCTGGCCCGCAAGGGCTTCCGGGTGTCCGACATCGGCCATGCGGTCCAGGAATATGTGGAAGCCAACGGCTTCTCCGTGGTCCGGGACTTTGTTGGCCACGGCGTAGGAGCAAAGCTCCACGAACCCCCCGAGGTGCGCAACTTCGGCCCTGCGGGCCACGGTCCCCGGCTGCTGCCGGGCATGACCCTGGCTGTAGAGCCCATGGTCTGCGCCGGGGATTGGCAGGTGAAGGTCCTGTCCGACAAGTGGACTACCGTGTCCCTGGACGGCTCCCTTACCGCCCACTATGAAAATAGTATCCTCATCACTGACGGGGAACCGGAGATCCTGACCGTTACTGAGGATGGAGCCTATGTTTGATTACACGGGCCACATCGTCCGGGCTTCTGCCGGACGAGACAAAGGGGAAGTATTCTGCGTGATAGGAATGGACGGAGAACAAGGCCGTCTGCTCCTGGCCAACGGCAAACGGCGCAGGGCCGCCCATCCCAAGGCCAAAAAGCTTGGGCATGTGCAGCTACTGACTGCCGCTGAGGAATACGACCACCCAGCCATCCGGAAACTGAAACAAGGAGAACCGGTGTCAGACCGGGAACTGAGACGGGCGCTGGCCGCCTTCAAGGAGGGATTTAAGCTTGGCTAAAGACGATATGATCGAGTTGGAGGGCGTCGTAACCGAGGCCCTGCCTAACACCACATTCCATGTGGATATCGGAAACGGCCACATCATCCTGGCACATATTTCCGGCAAGCTGCGCATGAACTTTATCCGCATCCTGCCCGGAGACAAAGTGACCATTCAAATGTCGCCTTACGACCTCACCCGGGGCCGTATCACCTGGCGATCTAAGTAACTATTCACGACCGCGTTGTTTCGTTGGTTTGGAGCCTTGCCTCCAAAATGGCGGCCACAGGCCGCCCCGCGCAGTGTGAGCCCGGCGTCAGTGGGTCGCGCTGCGAGAGGAGGAGCGGCGTAATGAGCGAACCTTCCCCGCAGGGGGAGGCGAGGGATGTGAAGCCCGCGGCGACGAGACGACGACGGGGCCATTCAGGCATTCATAGGAGGTTTTAACAATGAAAGTCAGACCGTCCGTGAAGCCCATGTGCGAGAAGTGCAAAGTCATTAAGCGCAAGGGCAAAGTCATGGTAATTTGCGAAAACCCCAAGCATAAGCAGAGACAAGGTTAATTGGAGGTGCTGTAAAAAATGGCTCGTATTGCCGGTATTGACCTGCCGAGAGAGAAGAGAATCGAGATCGGCCTCACTTATATCTACGGCATTGGGCGCACCAGCGCCAACAAGATCCTGGCCAAGGCTGGGGTTAACCCCGACACCCGCGTGAAGGACCTCACCGAGGAGGACGAGGCCAAGCTGCGTGAGGTCATCGCCCACGAGTACACCGTGGAGGGCGACCTGCGCCGCAATGTGGCCATGGACATCAAGCGGCTGACCGAGATCGGCTGCTACCGTGGCATCCGCCACCGCAAGGGCCTGCCTGTGCGCGGCCAGCGGTCCAAGACCAACGCCCGTACCCGCAAGGGTCCCAAGCG
>CALWOR010000219.1 GCA_944383205.1 uncultured Oscillospiraceae bacterium
CTTAGGAGAGAGAATACGCCAATAAATTCTTATGTCCCACAGTATCCTTACACATTCTATTGTGCAATATGAACACAAGCAAGTATCGAAGCGCCATGCTGTTTTATGCACATTTCGTAGTGCGTTGCATCTTTCTTTCACATATTACCCCATTAGCAGAAAATTAGCAAGGCGGGGATTAGCAGAAAATTAGCAGAATTGTGCGTGCTGCTCTCATGTTTTACTTTAGGTTTCTATGCATCGCTTACTCATATGTAATTGCTAATTGCAATTGGTGGAATGGGTTGGCAAGACAGGCGAAGTATGATATACTATTTTTGCCGTTATAGTAACGAAAGAATGGTAAAATTCAATGGAATGGAGGGAATGATATGTACAGCATGAAGTTCATGCACCACACCAGTGGCCGGCCGGGCCGGAAGTATTCGTCCTATCAATTCTGGAGAGGAAGAATCAAAATCGTTGGTATGGGCGCATGAACATCGGCTTTAAGGCGGAGATGTTCATGCGTTTTCTTATAAATAAAAGAGTAAATGAGGAAAGGAGATTGATTATGAAAACGAGAATTAGAGCAATCTCAATTTTGGCTGTTTTAGCATTTGTGTTGGCAGTGAATCCGATGGTGTATGCAAAAGGAACTGAACTTACTTATGAAGAAATGGTATTGTCGAACACCTATCCGACCAATACAGAGGTAACAAGAGAAATTGAATTGGAGCAGCCGGCATTAGAGGCTTATTATGCGATGCTGGATTCTTTTGAGGCAACCTACGGGGGGAGACAACAAATACCCGGATAATTTTGCGGGGGCCTATATTACAGATGATAACAAGCTTTGTGTACTTCTCGTAAATGCTTCGCCGGAAGATTGCCAGGTATATGAGAATTACTGTGAGAACTATGATGGGATTTTGTTTGAAGAAGTTGAATATAGTTATTATGAATTGGAAAATACGCTTGGTTTCGTAATGGAACATGTTGCTGGAGACGAATTTACCAGTGCCTATATTGATGTTGTTGAAAATAATGTAAAACTAGGTGTTAATGGAGTAAGGTCTTCTCTGCAAAGTACAATGGCGGAATATGGGGATTATCCCATAGAGATTTTTAATGAACAACCAGCGATGACAGAGACATCTACTGAACTTTATGGAGGAACACCCCTTAACGGATATACATTAGGCGGGTGTGGAAGCTTCCAGGGAGAGGATGCTGTTGTTTTATGTGGACATGGATTGTCAGAAGGAGATACCCTTAGACTGGAGGCAAATAATGCGGCCTTTGCTGAAGTAGTAGTTCAGCAGTATGCAAACGATGAGAACTACGATTACGCAGTTGCAACAATAAATTCAGGTGCAAGTGTTACGCTGAGTAACCTGGTAAAAAATAGCGTGAATTATACCACGATTACATCTCAATCAAGTCGGATACCAGCTGTAGGATCGACTGTTTGTATGTATGGTAAATCAGAAGGATTTGGCGTAGGGGAAGTAAAGTCAATAAGTACAGTATTTCGTGATACTAGATTGGGCGTTGTTTGTTATGGGTTAGTCAAATGTGAGTGGAATGAAGGACAGGAAGCCTATGGAGCTGGCAGCAGTGGGGGGCCTGTCTATGCGGGACATGTGTTTCATGGAACATACACAGGATCTAACTCTACGGGAGGAAATTTCTGGTTTTCTCCAATAGATGCTGTTCCGGGGTTTTCAATTAAAACTACTGCCTGATTGGGGGTACAGCATGAGAAGACTGCGAGAAATTGTGATGTTCATAACGGTGGCAATAATTGTAGTTTTTGCATCTTCGTGTGGAGGAGAAGAATATGAGCCATCTACAATCGTGATTGAAGATGGCTCAGAGAATGTTATGACTATTAGTGTTAAGGAAGTAAACAGCAACAATGGCTTATTTGTAATCGAGAATTGCGGTGAAAAGAAAATTACTTATGGTGACAGAAATTATTTAGAAAAACATATTGATGGGCAGTGGATGGGGCTGGTTGAATATAATCAGCGAACAATGACAGAACCATCGTATGAATTGTGGCCGGGTGAAAGTAAAGAATATGAAACAGAGTGGGAGGATCTGGAAGCAGGGGAATATCGGTATGTGCTTCCGTTTACCGTAGTTGGAGACGAAACTGAAGGCCCCGGACAGAGCTATTATATAGCTGCATTATTTACGATTTGATAAGCGGATAAGGTTGCTCTTTGCCGTGGCATCTTCCCACCCTGATAGTTGCGACACAAAGCACTCTTGAACTGACGACCTGCAGGCCATCCTTTATAAATGGTCAGAATTGAAACAAAAATAGAGATTTATCCTTCATTAGTGTATGGTTATCGCTCTTTAATCAGGGAATGAGTGTAGTCGCTTTTGTGACTGTTGGTAGAGTCCTCTTAACATTAGAAGCGATGAAAGAAAAAGCTGGCCTGGTGACCGGCTTTTTCTTTCGTCCTACATTTCTATATTTCTATAAAAAATATATAGGTCAGGTAGAATAAGTTTCGCAAAAAGAAAAAGACCTGCTAATAAAAGTCAAGTGGAAATTTTGTTTGTTTCAGAAGCTGAAGAAGAGTGCACTAATCTAAGCCGCTGCGCGTCTAAAAGTTGAAACGGTGGCCGGCCCAGTATTATGAATACAGTTAGTCCTATTCCAGCGAGTTCAGGTAAGCTTTTACAGTGGCATAGTAAATTCGAAGAAATTTGTTAGCAGAAGCCATCATGTAGACACGGTAGGGCTTGCCTTCAGAGCGTTTCTTGTCCATGAATTGGTATACAGGCTCGTCCTGCGGAGACTGTTGTAGGTAGGTTCCCATCACAAGGAAAAGCGTTCTACGCAGCGAAGGCGAACCACGCTTAGAGATTCTACGACTGAAAATCTCCATCTTGCCTGACTGATACGGAGGGGCATCAATTCCTGCAAATGCGACCAAGGCTTTCTTAGAGTGAAATCAGCGTACATCACCAATCGCCGCCATAAGTTGTGGACCGAGCGCCAGGCCAACACCGAACATCTTCATTACTACTGGATACTCGGGTAGTGATGATGCGGGTCAATCCCAAATTCTGTGTAAAGTCCATTTCGGGTGCGAATAGAGCAAAGTTTATTTGTTGCGGCAGCAGGCTTGTCCGGTTGCCGCCTTGCCAACAACATAACGCCGGTGGGGGTGGATGTCAAGGGCGGCGAAGCCGTTCATTTTACCCTTGACGT
>CALWOR010000220.1 GCA_944383205.1 uncultured Oscillospiraceae bacterium
CGGAAGTCACAGCACCGCCGGGTTATATCATTGATACTCAGTCCCAGACCATCCAGATCAAGGAGGGCAGGACGGTCAGCCTTACCTTCAAGAACCAGCCGAAAGGCGAACTGATTATCCAGAAACGAGACAGCGCCACCGGGAAGCCCCTGTCTGGGGCAGAGTTCCGTGTGACCACCGCAGCCGGCTGCGAAGTTGGGTTGGACGGTGTCATCGGGACCAGCACACTGACCCAGAACGGCATCTTTACGACCGACTCCAATGGCGAGATCCACATCTCCAATCTGGCCCCCGGTGCTTATGTCATCACAGAGATCAAGGCACCCCAGGGGTACGTCATGGACCAGCCCTCCACTAATGTGATAATTGGAGAAAATGGTGACACTCAGACAGTAGTCATTAAGAACTCCAAGGCCGGCAGTTTGGTGATCAACAAGCTGGATTCGCTCACTGGGGAGCCCCTTGAGGGTGTTACCTTCAAGGTGACGACCAGCACTGGTGAGTTTGTCCCCAATGAAAATGGCTACATTTCCAGCAATGGCCTCTACAAGACCGACAAAGACGGAAAGATCCAGATCGATGGCGTGGTGGGTACCCTGGTCGTCACAGAGAACCAGACTATCCCGGGATACACCATTGATTCTGGGTCCCAGACCCAGACTGTGGTCGTTAATCCCAACGACACCCAGACGCTCACGTTCTACAACACGCCCAGTACAACCCTTGTTATTGAGAAATATATCGAGGGGACCACGACGCCGTTGGCCGGCGTGACCTTCTTAGTCACAGACAGTTCCGGAGCAGTCGTTGGTCCCAGCAATGGCGAATACATCACCGATGAAAACGGCCGCATTGTCATCGACGGGTTGGAGCCCGGCACCACGGTGACCGCTCGGGAAACCAAGACGCTGGAAGGCTATGTGCTGGACACCACCCCCAAGTCCATCAAGATCAAAACCGGCGAAGTGCAGACCCTGCGTTTCTATAATGAGGCAAAGGGAACGCTGGTCATCCGGAAACTGGACAGCGTGACAAAGGAGCCGCTGCCCGGCGTGGAGTTTGAACTGACCTATGCGGAGGGCGGCTATGTGGATGATGCCAACGGCCACCTGTCCGGCCTGGGGCTCTATACCACCAACGCCAATGGCGAGATCCGCATCAGCGGTGTGACCGGCACCATCGTGGTCAAGGAGACCAAGACCATTGAAGGATACACCATTGATCCTGCCACCCAGATCCAGACGGTAGAGGTCAATCCCGAGGATACTCAGACCCTGACCTTCTATAACGATCCGGTTGGCGGCGTGGAGATTATCAAGGTCAATGCTGCTGATAAGACGGAGAGAATCCCCAACACCACCTTTGAGATCCGGAAGGTGGATGATGAGCTGATTGATACTGTCACCACCGACAAGAATGGCCGCGTGTTTGTTTCTCTGGAAGACGGCGCCTACTATGCTGTGGAGATCGAGGCGGCCGAAGGGTTCAAGCTGGATGATACGCCTTACTATTTCGAAGTGGAGAACGGAAAAACGGAGACGGTCAGAATTACCAATCAGGCTGTATCCGGTATCCTGATCCATAAGACCGACAGCACGACCGGCGAAGGGATCTACGGAGTGTCGTTCCTCCTCTATGACAGCAGCAATACCCCTATCGGTCAGTACACCAGCGATGACCGTGGCTATGTCTACATTGAGGACTTGGAGGCAGGCCGTTACTATCTGAGAGAGCTGGAAAACGAGGGGTATGTCCCGGACACCCAGAAGAAGACGGTCTATGTGAAGTCTGGAGAGACGACGGAGGTCGCGTGGGAAAATACCCCGATTACGGGCCAGATCCAGATTACCAAGACCTCGGAGGACTACAACTCCATGAACGGATGGCCCGCTGGCACTCCCATTCCCAATACCGTCTTTGAAATCTACCACTACCGGACCGGAAAGTTGGTTGATACCATCAAGACAGATAAGAATGGCGTGGCAGTCTCTAAGCCGCTGCCCCTGGGACGATACAAGATCGTGGAATCTCAGGCAGCGGAGTTCTATGGCCTGGACAAGACCCCCATTGAGGTGGAGATTGAGTTTGCCGGCCAGATCGTAAAGACGGCCATGACCAACAAGAGCCTCTACACCAATGTAAGTATCAAGAAAACCGGCTATGTGGAGGTCATGCCTGGCCAGTCCATCCGCTACGATTTCAGCGGGATCGCCAATAATTCCACCACCAGCCTGACCTCTTTCTACTGGAGAGATACCCTGCCTACCCAGGCGGTGCGGCTGGATAAGATCATCACCGGTACCTACAACGTGCCTGGCAATTACAAGATTGTCTATCAGACCAATCTGAGCAACGGCACCTGGCGTACCATGTACGATAACCTGAGCACCATGCAGAACTACACACTGGATGCCTCGCCTGTCGCACTGGGCCTGGCTTCTAACGAGTATGTGACCCAGTTTATGGTGTCCTTCGGGGGAGTGCCCTCCAATTTCCGACAGGTGGAAGCGCCGAGAGGCTATTGCAATGTGGTATCCTGGCTCACTGGCGG
>CALWOR010000221.1 GCA_944383205.1 uncultured Oscillospiraceae bacterium
TGGAACACGCAGGGCAGCAGCTCGCCGGCGATCTTGTACATATTGGGGATCATCAGCAGCAGGCCCTGAGAGGCGGTATAGGTGGTGGTCAGGGCGCCCGCATTCAGCGAGCCGTGAACGGTACCGGCGGCACCGGCCTCAGACTGCATCTCGATCACCTTGACGGTGGTACCGAAGATGTTCTTCTGGCCCTGGGCCGCCCACTGGTCAACATAGTCGGCCATAGGACTGGACGGCGTGATGGGGTAAATGCCGGCTACCTCAGTAAAAGCGTAGCTGACATATGCCGCAGCATTGTTGCCGTCCATGGTTTTGAACTTTCTTGCCATAGAGTTCCCTACTTTCTTCCTTTTTTTAGGGCGTAAAAATCCGCCCCGGAGACGCTCTCTGCTCTATTGTACAGCCCTGTCCAAATCTGACCATGGTGAAAACAGTTATAGTGGCTATAACCGCATCGTTATACCTGGACATAACAGTACCGCACCCCGGCAGAAAGGGTGCTGATTTTTTATTCCGTACACGAAACAGTGTATCACTTTTTTAAGTGTTTGTAAACTTTTTGCGGTGATTTTTTCATGGATTACGGGGAAAAAATCACGCTCCGCTTCTCATCTTCCTTCTCTTCCCCGCCCGGGCGGAAATCAGGCGTGAGAGCCGCCTTTCTTTCCTCTTTGGGCCCTTTCTCTCCTCTTGCAAAGGCGATCAGAAACAGGTAAAATAACTTTATACCAATATAATGATGTTCTGGAGGTGGCGGAATGGTTTGTTCCATTCGTTCCCTGGGTCTGCACGGGGTATCCGGCTACCCGGTGTCCGCCGAGTGCGACCTGTCCGGCGGACTGCCTGCCTTTACGGTGGTGGGACTTCCCGACGCGGCGGTAAACGAGGCCCGGGAGCGGGTGCGCGCAGCCATCAAAAACTGCGGCTTCACCTTCCCTGTCAGCCGGATCACCGTCAACCTTGCCCCCGCCCATTTAAAAAAGGTAGGGACTCTGTATGATCTGCCCATGCTGGTGGGGATTCTGGCTGCCGGCGGGCAGCTGAAGCTGCCCAAGGAAAGCTGCGCCTTCCTCGGGGAGCTGTCCCTGTCCGGTCAGCTGCGCCCCTGCGCGGGAATGCTGCCCATGGCTCTGGCCGCCAAGCGGGCAGGGATCGAAGTTCTCTATGTCCCCGAAGACAACGCCGCCGAGGCCACTCTGGCCGAAGGGCCGATCGTCTACCCGGTACGGGATGTAGAACAGCTGGTACGGCACTTTACCGGCGAGGAGCCTCTCTCCCCCGCCCCGCCCTGGGTCCCCGGCGAGCACCAGGTCCACTGTCCCGATTTCTCCGAGGTCAAGGGGCAGGAGCAGGTAAAGCGGGCCCTGGAGATCGCCGCCGCCGGAGGACACAGCGTCCTTATGTCCGGCCCGCCCGGGACAGGCAAATCCATGCTGGCCCGGCGCCTGCCCGGAATTCTCCCGGATATGACCCGGGAAGAGGCTCTGGAGTCCACCGAGATCCACTCGGTGATGGGGCTCACCACTCCGGAGCACCCCCTTATCTCCCTGCGTCCCTTCCGTTCTCCCCATCACACTGTCTCCTCCACCGGCATGGCGGGGGGCGGTTCCAACCCCAGGCCGGGGGAAATCTCCCTGGCTCACAACGGGGTCCTCTTTCTGGACGAGCTGCCAGAGTTTCCCAAGGAAGTGCTGGAGGTTCTGCGGCAGCCCCTGGAGGACGGCCAGGTCCAGATCTCCCGGGCCGCCGGCACCGTCACCTATCCCAGCCGTTTTATGCTGGTCTGCGCCATGAACCCCTGCAAGTGCGGCTGGTACGGCCACCCCTCCGGCCGGTGCAAATGCACCGAGAGCGAGGTAAAGAAGTACCTATCCCGCCTGTCCGGCCCCCTGCTGGACCGGATCGACTTGTTTGTAGAGGTGTCCGCCCTGGAATTTGACGAGCTGTCTCAGCGGGAGAAATCGGAATCTTCCGCCCAGGTGAAAGCCCGGGTAGACAGGGCCCGCGCCCTCCAGACCGCCCGGAAGGAGGCTTCCGGCGTTCCCTGCAATGCCCAGCTGGGCCGGGAGGCCCTGGACCGGTTCTGCGCTCTGGACGAGAGCTGCCAGAGGCTCATGAAAGGGGCTTTTGACCGGATGGGTCTCACCGCCAGAAGCTATGACCGCATTCTCCGGGTGGCCCGCACCATTGCCGACCTGGACGGGAGCCAGGACATTGACTCCCCCCATCTGGCCGAGGCCCTCCAGTACCGTCCTCCCGCCTACCTGCGCCGCTGATGACGATAACAGCACCCCTTACCGGGGTGCTGTTCTTTATTCTCCTCCATCGGGCAAGTCAGAAGTCCCCCTTAGTCGAGCGGTATAAAAAGTGCAGGAATTTTACCCGTACTCTTAAAGAAATAAGTTTTTTCCGCGATTTCTCCATGTCTTTTTTAACGAACAGATTTTCATTTTATGAAAATATTCTAACATTTGCTTGGGTTTTTGCCATCATTTTCTTTTTTTCACCACTTCTCCGTCATATTTAATTGTCATACTTTTTCTATATAGCAAATATATAATAGTAGTACTTTTCATTATATCAATTTTCATGTAAAATACAAGATGTAAGGAAAACATGCGGTGTGATTATGATGTTTTCACAAAAAATGAAAGAAGCGGAGGAATTACCATGAATCTGGAAGAAGCCATGACCAT